>DASYAU010000099.1:0-49933 GCA_036501185.1 Candidatus Korobacter sp.
GACCAGTTCGCCGTGGTTGAGTACAGGTACGGCGCCCACGTTGTTTTCCACCATGAAGTGCACGGCTTCAATGACTGTCTGGTCGTGCTGCACTACGTGCAGATCATGGTGGTTCTTCTTCAAGAGCTCAAGGATCGCTGCCATCCGAGACCTCCCCAAAAACTACGGGTAGGCTGCGCACTTTAGACCCTTTTTGGCCGGGAAGCAACGGTTTTTGCAGAGTTGCTGGACGTCAATCGAGGAAGACGAAATAGGAGCAGTTCCAGAGCGCAGTAGGGAGGCTGCCGCGCTTACGGGCGGTGACGACGATGTTGTAGTCGTCAGTGAGTTCGAGGGAATCTAGCACCGAAGTGCCCGGCTGGGGCTGTGCTAATGCCGTATAGCGAAGGAATTCATAGACATCGGGGGAGCCGGCGTAGTCGGAGGCGACGAAGGTGAGTTCGGTGGCTTCGGCGGCGAAGTGCCAGGCGAGAGAGGCGGCGAGGGCGAGGCCGCGTTCGTAGCTTTCGGGCGAAATCGTGCCGGGGGTTGGATTGTCGAAGACCAGGCGGAGCTTGCGCTCGTCTTCGCGGGTGAACTCGCGGACTTTGAGCTCGCCGGTGCGGGCGGTGGCTTTCCAATCGACGTGGCGGGCGGAGTCTTCGGCGGCGTAATCGCGGATGCGGTAGAGGTCGTAACCACGGCCGCGAACGTGAGCCTCGAATTCGCCGGTGATCAGAGGAAGCATTTCGAAGAATTCGTCGGTGGCCTCGACGGAGGGATAGACGACGACTTCGCGTTGCATGGAGATAGTGCGAGTCTTGGTGAGAAACGAGAAGGGGAACCTGGTCTGGAGGCCGAAGCCGTTTTGCACGTAGGAACCGCGGCGAGGAAAACGAAGTTCGACGGTGGCCTGAGCGGTTTGCTTCGCGGGAATGAAGGGGAAATAGACGGTGCCGCGGAAGACGTCGGCGGGTGGGACTGGGTCCGTGGTCCAGCGCACGGAGAGGTCTGGCCACATGAACCATTCTTCGCCGGCGTTGGATTTGGGTGGAAATCGGAACGATGAGCGGTGGACGGAGACGTGCTTCTTCGGCCGTTTGTACTTCGGGGGAACGACGCTCACCGAAAGCGCGGGGATGAGGTGATTGTGGTTGCGAAGGACCAAACGGGCCAGAGCGGCACTGCCGGCGAAAAGGTGTTCGGGGACGACGACGTCGAATTCGAGGCCGAGGAGGACGAAGGCGCTGGAGATGCCTGAGACGATGATGGCCGCGAGCATGGCGGAGACGACGATAAAGAGAAGATTGTTGCCGGTGTTCAGGGCGGCAATGCCGATGAGGAGCGCTAACAGCAGATAGAAGGCACCTTCCTTGGTGACTTCGTAGTTGAGGGCGTCTTTCATGCGCCGGACCGCGACGCGCTTGGCGAGATAGGGGACGACGGCGATACCGACCACGAGGGCGAGGATCAGGGAGGCAGAGGCGAGGACGATGGAAGCGGCGACGTTGCCGTTTTCGTTGGCGACAGTGGAGAGGAGTGCGGAGGCAAAGGCTAGCGCAAGGCCGAAGAGGGCGATAAAGAAGCGGATCCAGGCGGCGCGATCGATCTTGGAGAGGAGCTCTTGGAGGAGCGGGCGCATGGGCGTGAAGCGATTGTAATAGGGTTGGACGGCGCGGATTAGTCGGCGGAAGCGCCGCGTCCGGAGACTTTTTCCATAGCGCCGACGGTCTTGGGGAAGCGACCGCGGAGGCGCCCGATGAGGTTATGTGCCCAAACGTACTCGGTGGAGAGTACGAGGAGGCCAAGGACGATCAGGGCGACGCCGGGAAATGGAAGGAAGAGGCAAGCAAAGCCGGCGACGAGCAGGATCCAGCCTGCAAGCAACCAGATTGCGCGTTTGACTCCGGCGGTGGCCATGTTCTTCATTGGATGTCAACAAAGCTGAACCGCAACCAAAAATTCCAGCTCACGAACAATATCGGCCAACATGGTCAAAAATCCATAACTTCAGCGTGAACTTCAGGTCAGAAAATGAATCAGAAGGTCATTGAACTCTTGGGGCCGTTCCTCAAATGGGAGGTGTCCGGCGCCGGGGATAATGGCGAGTTTCGCGTTGGGAATGGTCTGGGCCATGCGTTCGGCGGAGGTGACAAAGACCTGGCGGTCGTGGGTTCCCCACACCAGGAGGGTGGGGAGATCGATCTGGCGCATGACGGACTCGAGTTCGTCGACCGAGCGGTTCCAGTCCTTGAGAAGGGCGAGGCAGTGCGGGACGGTTCCGGGTGTGCGAAGCGGGCGGGCGTAGCCGGCGAGGGTTTCTTCTGTCACGAGCTTTGAGTCGCCATACATGCGGCCGAAGGTCATGCGGCGGACGGGGATGTATGCGAAACGGGAAGCTCGGACGATGGCGGCGGTAATGGGATGAGCGGCGAAGGGGGCCAGGCGGCGTCCATGGGGCGACCAGGGATTGACGGGGGCGACGAGGACGAGTTTGTGGAGCGGAATGCCGGCCTTTTGGGCGAGGACGGCGACCCACTGGGCGACGCCTCCACCGTGGGAGTTGCCGATGATGCTCCAGGGGCCGGGGGATTGGGCTTGCATGAAGGCGACGAGGCCTTCGGCGAGGGCGCGCATGGAGACGTCAATGCGCGACGCTCGCTCGGAGTCGCCCATGCCGAGGAGGTCGACGGAGTAGCAGGTGAAGTGAGGAGCGAGGGCGGGGACGGTGAAGCGCCAGGAGAAAGAATGAGCGACCAGACCGTGGATGAAGAGGATGGGCGGGCCGCTTCCGGACTTGCGATAGTGCATGCGGTGGCCGGTGGGGAGGGCCCAATCGTGGTGGGTGCCGAGCGATGAAATTGTTTGATCTTCCGGCATCAGAAATGAGCAACCAGAGCGGGCACTCGGAACTCTAAGTAAGGGATATATCGCCTCTGTCGCTTCTATTGGGGACCCACCTCGGGTCCCCGAATTTTTTTCTACCCGTTTGGCCGCAGCGGCTAAAGCCGCATTTCAACTGGCTTGTTGCGGCACGGCTGAAGCCGTGCCCTGCTACAAAACCAAAATCGAAGACATCTTCGTTCGGCGGCGACAGCTTTAGTCGAACGACAATTTCTATCCAACGGCGACGGCTTTCTCCGCTTTGCGGGTTTCGCGGGCTTGCTTCTGGGCGTTCCTCAACAACTTTTTGACGACGCGAATTCCTTTGTCGACGTGCTGCTCTTCGAGCAGGAACGGCGGGAGGAAGCGGAGGACGTTGTCTTGGGTGACGTTGAATAAGACGCCTTCGGCGATGCCGGCGTCTACAAATCCTTTTGCGCTGATGTTGAGTTCGAGGGCCTGCATCATGCCGACGCCGCGGGCTTCGGCGGCAATGTCGAATTTGTCGACGAGGCCGGCGAGTTGTTCGGTGAAGTATTCCCCAACGCGCTTGACCTGCTCGAGGCGATTTTCTTCCTCGAGGATGGCGAGGAATTCGAGGGCGACGCGGCAGGCGAGCGGGCCTCCGCCGAAGGTGGTGCCGTGCTTGCCGGGAGAGAATGCGGCGCCGAGTTCTTCGGTGACGAGGAATGCGCCGAGCGGTAGTCCGGCAGCGATAGGCTTAGCGAGGCAGACGACGTCGGGCCGCACGCCGAAATGCTGAAAGGCGAAAAGGCGGCCGGTGCGTCCGAGGCCGCATTGGATTTCGTCGAAGATGAGGGCGGCGTGGTGACGGTCGGCAGCGGCACGTGCGGCTCGGAGAAATTCAACGGACGAAGGGCAAACGCCACCTTCACCCTGGATGGGCTCGATGATGATGGCGCAGGTTTCGTCGGTGACGGCCGAGTTGAGCTGCTCGATGTTGTTGCGATCGACGAACTGGACGGCCCCGGGGAGCGGATCGAAGTTTTTGCGATATTTCGGCTGTCCGGTGAGGGAGAGCGCGCCGAGAGTGCGTCCGTGGAATGAGTTGTCGAGGGCGACGACTTTGCTCTTGGCATCGCCACCGCGGTCGTGCCCAGCATGGCGAACGAGCTTGAGTGCGCCTTCGATGGCCTCGGTGCCGCTGTTGGAGAAGAACGCGCGCTGGAGTCCGGAGTCGCGGCAAAGTTTTTCGGCGAGCTGGCCCTGATACTCGTTGTAATAAAGGTTGGAGACATGGATGAGCTTGGCGGCCTGGTCGCGGATGACCTTCACGATGCGGGGATGGGCGTGGCCGAGGGCATTGACGCCGAGTCCGCTGAGGAGGTCGAGATACTTTTTGCCTTCAAAGTCCCAGAGATAGACGCCTTTGCCCCGCTGGAGGGCGAGCGGGTAGCGGGCATAGGTGGGGAGGAGGTAGTGGTTCTCCCGGGCGACGATTTCCTGAAAAGCAGCCATGAATGCCTCGGTCCGAAATGAATCCCAACTAATTCTATTCTTGGTTTCAACGGTTTGACACTCGGAGAGGCAGCCACTTACTCTCACTACTTTGGGTTCTGGAGGTACGATGAAACGCTTTGCCGCGAAGCTCAGCTTCGCGCTTCTGTTGCTCTCTTCCCTGCTAGTTGCACAAGACCTTTCTTCCTTTGAAAACCGCGTGACGGTGAAAACGTTGCCCAACGGGCTGACGTTCGTGATCTGCCAGCGGCACGAAGCGCCGGTGTTCTCGTTCTTCACGCTGGTGGACGCAGGGTCATCGCAGGACCCGCGCGGGCGCACCGGCCTGGCGCACATGTTCGAACACATGGCCTTCAAGGGCACGCCGGACATCGGCACCAAGGACTGGCCGGCGGAGAAAGAAGCGCTGGCGAAGGTGGAAGTGGCGTATGGGGCCTATATCGCGGAGCGCGATAAGCGCGTGGACCGCGACGATAAGAAAGTCGCGGCGCTGGAGAAGGCGTGGAAGGACGCGATTGCAGCGGCGCAAAAGTACGTGATCCCCAACCAGTTCGGCCAGATTGTGGAGAGTGCGGGCGGCGAAGGGATGAACGCTTCTACTTCGTGGGACAGCACCGACTACGAGTACTCGATGCCGGTGAACAAACTGGAGCTGTGGGCGTATTTGGAGTCGGATCGGTTTTTGCATCCGGTTTTTCGTGAGTTCTACAAAGAGCGCGACGTAGTGACGGAAGAGCGGCGCATGCGGACGGATAGTTCGCCGATCGGGAGACTGGTGGAACAGTTCACGGCGGAGTCGTTTACGGCTAGCCCGTATCACCGGCCGACGGTGGGCTATTACTCGGACCTGCAAACGTTCTCAGCGACGGATGCGGCAAAGTTCTTCCACACGTATTACATCCCGAGCAACATGGTGATTGGGCTGGTGGGGGACATCGATCCGGTGAAGGCGGTGCCGATCCTGGAGAAGTATTTTGGGCGGATTCCTTCGGGGCCGAAACCGGTGGACCAGACGTCGGCTGAACCGGCGCAGAAGTCGGAACGGATTGTGAAGCTGGAGGACCCGTCGCAGCCGTACTACCTCGAGGGGTATCACCGGCCGGATTACTTGAATGCGGATGATGCCGTCTACGACGTGATCAGCGATTTGATGTCGGATGGACGGACGTCGCGACTGTACCGGTCGCTGGTGCGCGACAAGAAGATCGCGCTTGTGGCGGAGGGCTTCGGTGGTTTTCCGGGAGTGAAGTACGCGCACCTGTTCGTGTTCTTCGCGCTGCCGACGAACGGGCATACGAATGACGAGTTGGCGAAGGCGATCCACGAAGAGGTTGAAAAGCTGAAGACCACGGATGTGACCGATGATGAATTGCAGATGATCAAGACGCGCGAGAAAGCGAACTTGATCCGCCAGTTAGGCAGCAACGAAGGACTGGCTAGCGAGCTGGCGACGTACCAGACGCGCTATGGCGACTGGCGGGAGCTGTTCAAGTCGGTGGACCGCATTGACAAGGTGACGAAGGCCGATGTGAGGCGCGTTGCGAACGAGATCTTCACGGAGAACAACCGTTCGGTCGGGTTCATCCAGACTGCAACGCAGAAGGGAGCGCAACAATAATGAAAACCCGAAGCGTAGTTGCGCTGCTCGCGCTGGTGCTGGTGGGATGTTCGACGATTTACGCACAAGAGCCTGCTAAGAAAACAACTCAACCGACGAAGTCTTCGCAGAAACCTGCGTGGGAGAAGATTCCCACGCCGCCATTGCCGCCGTTTAAGCCGGTGGAACCGCGGCGGGTTGAACTCAGCAACGGGATGGTGATCTTCCTGCAAGAAGATCACGAGCTTCCGTTGATTGCGGCGACAATGCGGATTCGTGGTGGCAATCGCGATGAAGCTGCGGCCAAGGCTGGAATGCTGGACATCTACGGCGAAGTTTGGCGCACGGGCGGAACGAAAACCAAGACCGGCGACCAACTCGACGATGTGCTGGAAGCACGGGCGGCGAAGATCGAGACCGACAACAACCAGGACTCGACAGGAATTTCGTTGAGCTGCCTGAAGCAGGACTTTGCGAGCGTGTTTGACACGTTCCTGGATGTGCTGCGCAATCCGGAGTTCCGCGAAGAGAAGATCGAGCTGGCGAAGGACCAGGAAAAGTCGGGGATCTCGCGCCGCAACGACCAGATCGGCGGGATCGCGGGACGCGAGGCGGTGATGCTGGCGTATGGGAAGGACAATCCGTACGCGCGCACGCCGGAGTATGCGACGGTGGATGCGGTGACGCGGCAGGATTTGATCGCGTGGCACGACCAGCATGTACATCCGAACAACATGATCTTCGGGATGGTGGGTGACTTCGATTCCGCGGCGATGGAAGCGAAGCTGCGCGCGGCGTTTGAAAGCTGGGCAAAAGGGCCGGAGCTTCCGGCGTTCCATGCCGAGTTCAAGCCGGCGGCGCCAGGACTTTATTTCGTGAACAAGAGCGATGTGAACCAGAGCGAGATCCGCATGGTGGGACTGGGAATTGAACGAAACAATCCTGACTACTACGCGATCGAAGTGATGAACGAGGTGTTCGGCGGCGGTTTCTCGTCGCGGCTGTTCTCGAACATCCGCACCAAGCAGGGGCTGGCGTATGCGGTGTACGGCGGCGTGGGATCGGCGTTCGATCATCCGGGGATGTTCCGCATCGGGATGGGCACGAAGAGCGTGACGACGGTGGAGGCGATCCAGTCACTCGATTCGCAGATTGACGACTTGGTGAAGACGCCGCCTAGCGCGGAAGAGTTGGCGCGGGCGAAAGCGGCGATCCTGAATTCGTTCATCTTTAATCTCGATACACCGGAGAAGGTGCTGCGCGAGAAGATGGCGTACGAGTTCTACCACTATCCGTTGGACTTTCTGGAACTGTATCGCATTAACATCGAGAAGGTGACTTCGCAGGATGTGGCGCGGGTGGCTGAGAAGTATGTACATAAGGACCAGCTCGCGGTGCTGGTGGTGGGCAACGAAGCGGAGATGGGAACGCAAAAGCTGTCTTCGCTGGGGAAAGTGACTCCGATCGATATCACGATTCCGACGGGTGGCGGAGCGCAGGAAGCAGAGGCGGCGCCGACCGCAAGCACGCCGGAGGGCAAGGCGCTGGCCGCGAAGTTCGTGGAAGCGATTGGCGGCAAACAGAAGGTGGATGCGGTGAAGGCGCTGGAACAGCAGTCGACCAGCACGCGCTCCACGCCGCAGGGCGAGATGACGCTGGAGGTGGAAAGTGTGGAAGAGTATCCAGACCACATTTACCAACAGCTGAGCACACCGATGGGAAAAATGAACATGGCGGTGACACCGCAGGTGGCCTACATGGCGATCGGCGGACAGGTGGGCGACATGCCTGCGACGTCGCGCGACGAAGCGCTGAAGAGCATGAAGCGTGATGTGATCGCGATGGCGCAACACGTGGACGATCCGAAGTACGTTTTCGCGGCGGCGGGCACGAGCAAAGTCGGCGACGTGGAGGCGAACGTATTGAAGATCGATGCTGACGGCGTACCCACCACTTGGTACTTGGATCCGAAGACGAATTTGCCGATCCGCTCAGAATTTTCGGCGGTAGCGCAAGCCGGGCCAGTGACACGCACCATCGACTTCAAGGACTGGAAGCCGGTGGAGGGGATCACGCTATATATGGCGCGCACGGTTAGCGATAACGGGAAACCGTCGTTGAAAGAAACGATCAAACAATGGACGATCAATCCGAAGGTGGATCCGAATTACTGGCAGAAACCGGCGGCGACGGCGCAACCGGAGGGCGAACAGCCGAAGTAGAAGCGACCGAATCGGCCCCGTTCCACACAAAAGTGGAGCGGGGCTTTTGTTTTGCGCTGGAACCATGGTGGTCATTGGCAGGGATCGGGGAGCATGCGATTCTTGCTGCCTTCTACTTGACAGGCGGCCGACGCGGAGCTAATGTACATGGCGAACAAAAGACGAAAGTAACTCCCTTCTTTCGGCTTGCTGAGGACGGCAGGTTGCGACCAACGCTCTGGCGATACCTGCCTTGTTCCTCTTCCCTGGATGGCCCCGATGTCTGCCCTCGCACGAAAATTCGATGCGCCCCCTTTGTTGGCCTGCGACTCCCGCCCGGGGCCCTCACCCCAGCAAACCAAAACCGGGATTGCCGGGGACCCCGGGCCAGTTTCGCCCACGCTGGTGGGAATTGCGAAGCTGGCGTCGGAGGGCGAGTCGATCCGTGTGGGGCACGAGGTGGAGTACCTGACGCTGCCAGCGCGGTCTCTGCTGAATAAGTGCAGCACGCCGCGTATGCCGTTTTCGTGGACGATCAATCCTTATCGCGGATGCGAGTTTGCGTGCAAATACTGCTACGCGCGCTACACGCACGAGTTCATGGAGTTGCGAGACAACACGGAATTCGAGCGCAAGATTTTTGTGAAACAGCAGGCGGCGGGATTGCTGCGACGCGATCTGCGAAAGGTGAAAGCGAACGAGGAGATCGCGATTGGGACGGCGACCGATCCGTACCAACCGGCGGAGCGTCGGTATGAAGTGACGCGCGGGATCTTGGAGGAATTCGCTCAGCACCGCGGATTTCACATCGGGATCATTACGAAGTCGCAACTGATTTTGCGCGATTTGGAGTTGCTGCGACAGATCGCGGAACATAACCACATCTCGGTGAACATTACGATCACGACGCTGGATACGCATTTAGCGCGGATATTGGAACCGCGGGCGCCGCGGCCGGATTTGCGGTTGAACGCAATCAGGCTGCTGAACGAAGCGGGAATTCCGTGCGGAGTTTCGTGCGCGCCGGTGGTGCCGGGAATTACGGACCGGCCGAAGGACCTGGATGCGCTGGTGGGAGCGGCTAGGGAGCATGGAGCGCGGTCGATCTTTGCGAACCCGCTGTTTCTGAAGCCGTGTTCGGCGAGCGTTTTCATGCCGTTCCTGGAGAAGGAATTTCCGCACCTGGCGGAGAACTATCGGCAACGGTATGGGAAAAACGCGTTTGTGCCGGATGCTTATCGGAAGCGAATCCAGCAACTGATGCGCACCCTGAAGCAGAAGCATGGGTTTCCGGAATACCGGGTGAAGTATGAGGAGCGGCGTCCCGAAGTGGTGGTGGCCGGGGAGCAGATGGCACTCTTCTAGCGGGCGACGTTGACCCGGAGCAGGAACTCCGCGTCTAATTCCTGACAAGGTATCCCGATTTCGAGGAGGGTCCCTCGATGCGCTCGAAAATCTCTTCACTGTTGATGATGCTGGTGGTCGCGCTGGTGGCGGCGAGTTGCAGCCATGGGCGCTCGGACGCGCAGGTCTCTACTGATGTTCAGAAGGAGATCGGATCTGATCCAGCGATTCCCGCTAATTCAGTGGCAGTGCAGTCGGCGAGTGGCGTGGTGACGCTGACCGGCGTGGTGGAGTCGGAGCAGGTGCGGGTTGCAGCCGCGAATGATGCGGCTCGCATCGAAGGCGTGAAAAAGGTGGTGAACAACCTGCAGGTTGGGGTTCGCGCAGTGACGCAAGCTGCGCCTGCAGCCCGGGAGCAGGAGCGTACATCGAAACGGGCGCCGACGGAGGGCCCAAAGGCGAAGCTGGTGGGCAGCGAAAAGGCGAGCGAGTATGGGCAGAGTTCGCAGCGGCCGAGCGATGCGGAGATTGCGAAGGATTTGACGTCGACGGAGGTGACACCGGCGGATGCGGGACAGCCGGCATCAGCACCGGCACCGGCAGCGGCTCCCGCGGTAGCGACGGTGACTCCGCCTGCGGCTTCGAAGGTGACGATTCCGACGGGAACGGCGCTTTCCATCCGATTGATTGACGGGCTGGATTCGGAGAAGAACCAGGTGGGCGACACGTTTCGCGCGTCGCTGAGCACTCCGATCGTTATTGACGATCAAGTGGTGCTACCGAAGGATGCGGACCTCGAAGGGCGCGTGGTAAACGTGAAGAGCGCGGGCAAGTTCGCGGGCGAATCGAACCTGACGATTGAGCTGACCTCGATTTCAGTGAATGGGAAGAGCTACAACATCCAGACGGACCAGTGGTGGAAGAACGGGACTGGACAGGGCAAGAAGACGGCGGCAAAGGCCGGAGGTGGGGCGCTGCTGGGGGCGATCATCGGCGGAATTGCCAGTGGAGGTCGCGGGGCGGCGATTGGAACGGTAGCAGGCGGAGCGGCGGGTGCGGGGGCGGCAGCGGCGACGAACAAGGCAAACCAGATCAAGCTGGCTCCCGAGGCGCAGCTCAATTTCGCGCTGCAAAGTTCGTTGACGGTGACGCCGCAGAGCACGAACGATCGAAACGCGGGGCGACAACAGATGAATCAATAGTGGTGGCTGTGGAAATGCGCGGGATAGAGTGCTTGCACAGCTACAACCATCGTTGCTGATTTGACTTCCAACAGAATAGTGCCCATCTTTTCACCCATGCCCAAAATCAGCGCCATTATCCATACTCGTAACGACGCGCCCCGGCTGGGGCGTCTGTTGGAAACGCTGCGGCCATGCGACCAGGTGCTGATCATCGACGACAGCCCGGATGATTCCGTGGAAAAAGTCGCGCATGAGTATGGGGCGGATGTACGGCGGTGCATTCCGGGGGTGTCTCCGGGTGCGTACTCGATGGACTCGATGCATGAATGGATTCTGTGCGTGCTGCCGAATGAGTCGCTGAGCGAGGGGTTAGAAGCGTCGCTGTTCTCGTGGAAGGACGGCGATCCGAAACGCGAGGACACGTTTGCGGTCATAGTGCGCGAAGAGAAAGAAGGCCAGTGGTCAGAAAGCCCAAGCGAGGTGCGGCTGATCAACCGCTCTTGCGTGAACTGGACAGACAGACTCCCACCTAATCTCGAAGGCGCATTCGTGCTGCCCGGACATTTGCTGCGCTTCGACCATCCATAGTTTTGTTGAGTTCCCTGAAATCGAAGTACAATGTGCGGCACACTAACAAGATAGGGTGCGCGCATGAATGAGCAGCGTGTGCATGAACTCGAGGAGCTCCATCGGCAGGCGAAGGAGATCAAGCTGTTTCGCCTGAGCGAGGAAGACGGAAATTTCCTGCGCAGTTTGCATTACAAGCCGGCGGTGGAGTTCACGCACGAAGAAGAAGCCAAGCTGCGGACGCTGGTGCGGGTGCATTGGCGGCGGGAAGAATAGGGATGCGCAGCGGCTGAAGCCGCCCTCGGCACTGGCCTTTACGGCAGGGCTGAAGCCCTGCCCTGATACCAAGCAAGATGTCGATCGCATGCGTCGTGAAGCGCGATAGTTCGAAGCCTGCCCAAATACAGAGCGAAACGTCGATCGCGTGCGTCGTGGAGCGCGATAGTTCGAAGACCTACCCTATACAAAGTCAGCCGCGAACATCGGCATCGATACGAGACTCGATCTTGAAATGTGTGGCGAGATACGAAGACGCGCCCTAGGCGGTGGTGGCGGCGGATTTTGCCCAATCACTGAGAATCAATTGCAGACCGCCGAAGTGGGGATTGTCGTTGTGCTCGAGCGTGAATGCGAGGTCGAGGCGATCGTTCATGGCGAGCGACTCGGTGGCGAGACGGGCGCTTTGCCGCCAGGCGAGGGCCTCGAACGAGCGTTGGAAGCGGGAGCCATCCTGCGGCGGAGCGACGCGCATTTTCACATGCTTCTCTTTCAGAGTTTTTGCGGGAGCGACTAACCGAGTGCCGCGGCTGACGAAGACTGGCCGCGGATTGCTCATGCCGAAGGGCTCGAGCTTTTGCAGCATGAGGTAGAGCTTCTCATTCACTTCAGCGAGCGGGAGTTCGGCGTCGTAGTAGATCTCGGGGATGAAATCTGCAGGCTTGAGGTGGAGCCGCGCGTAGGCCTCAAGGCGATCGCGCAATGCGGGGACGCGGTCCTCGGGAAGAGCGAAGCCGACGGCGTGGGCGTGGCCGCCGAAGCGCGAGAAGAGTTCAGCGCAGGATTCAAGAGCATTCAACAGGTGGAAGGCGCGGATAGAGCGGCCGGAGCCGTGGGCTTCGCCGTCGTGGCGCGCGGCGATCAGCGATGGGCGATTGGTGCGCTCGACGACGCGGCTGGCGCAGATGCCGATGACGCCGCGATGCCATTCAGCGCCGTCGAGGACCAGCGAGTAGCGGTCTTTCAGCGAGGCATTTTCGGTTAGCTCTTTGTCGATGGCGGCCATGATGCGCGCTTCTTCTTCCTGGCGGTCGCCGTTGAGCTTGTTGAGGTGCGCCGCGACATCGCGGGCTCGGGCGGCGTCGCGGGTGGTGAAGAGCTCGACAACGTCGCGGGCGACGTCCATGCGTCCGGCAGCATTGAGGCGCGGGGCAATGCGGAAGGCGACGTCCTGGGTGGTGAGTTGGCCATCGATTTTGCAGAGGCCGAGGAGCTCGCGCAAGCCGGGATTCACGGGACGACGAAGACCTTCGAGACCGAGAGCGACGAAGACGCGGTTCTCACCGATGAGCGGAACGGCATCAGCGATGGTGGCAATGGCGACGACCTTGAGGAACGACGGGATGAGGCGTGCGCGATCGGATTTTTCGAGGAGCGCTTGCGCGATCTTGAAAGCGACACCGGCGCCACAGAGAGCTTTGCATGGGTAATCGCAACCGACCTGGTTGGGATTGAGAACGGCGAGAGTCTTGGGGACGCCTTCCGCGCCGGGAAGGTGATGATCAGTGACGATGAGATCGAGGCCGAGGCGGGCGGCAGTTTCGGCGGCGGCGAAGGCGCGAATGCCGGTATCGACGCTGATGATGAGGTGAATGCCGTCGGCGGCGGCACGTTCGATGACTTCGTCGCGCATGCCATAGCCTTCAAGAAGACGGTGCGGGACGTGAAAGTCGGCATGACCTCCGCAGAGCTCGATGGCAGTTTTGAGGATGACGGTGGCGGTGGTGCCGTCGACGTCGTAGTCACCGTAGATGAGGACTTTTTCTTTTTTTGCGATGGCGGAAAGGAGGCGATCGACGGCTTCTGTCATGCCGTGCATTTCGTAGGGAGAGTGAAGGGCATCGAGCGAGGGGGTAAGGAAGTGCATGCCCTGCTCAGAATTGGCGATGCCACGTGCGGCGAGAAGTACGGCGATGATCGGCGAGACCCCTAGTTCCGCCGAAAGGCGGCTGGCAACAGCAAAGTCAAAGGGGCGTTGGGTCCAGCGCACGGACCATCATACCGGGCGGCTGTGTGGAAAATGGCGGGATTTCGAATGGGATCGAGGCGCGAGACATTTGTCCCCGTGTTCGCTGAAGTCTTCTTGACTTCGGCACTTTAGTTTGCAACACTTTGGCGCTACCACAGACGACCCCATGATTGTACAAACCAATGCGAGTTGGGGAGGAACATCCTCCCTCCAGCAGTCGGTGGCCCTAGTGCGCGTTGGCAAGCTGGAAGCCGGCTTGTAGCCGCAGCGCATTGTCCCGTCTATCGAAATTCCGAAATCAAAGTGCACCACGACTCATCAGAGGCGAAATTATGAAACGTTTGATCTCCGTTTTCCTGCTTGTGCTCTTCATCCTATGCAGTACCTTCGCCTTGGCTCAGGGCTACCTCAGCAGCATCAACGGGACCGTGACTGACAAGACTGGTGCTGTGATTCGAGGCGCGAAGGTGACCGTCACAAACGTAGCAAAAGGTATCAGCCAAACGTTTAAGACAAATGAGACTGGAGCCTACTCGGCGCCCAGCCTTGAACCGGGCGATTACACGGTGACGGCGGAAGCCACGGGATTTGGAGTCCTTACAAAAGAAGATCTTCATTTGGAAGTTGCGCACGTGCTTCGTCTCGACTTCCAACTGTTGCCCGGTGCCGCAAAGGAAACCGTAGCGGTGCGAGAAGAAGCGGCCCTGGTAAACACGTCGAATGCGATTTTGGAGAGCACGTTTACCAACGAGCAGATCAACCAACTGCCGCTGCAAGGACGTGACTTTCAAAACCTCGTAGTGTTGAACCCCGGCGTGGAGCGGCGGCCGGGCGGCGGATTCCTCTCGATTTCGTCCAATGGCAATCGCGTTGAGGACAACAACTTCATCGTCGATGGGATCGATGATAATGATGCGTACTACGGCACCACGGTGATCAACGCGGAGGGCGTGCAAGGCACGCCGGCGACGCACCTACCGATCGATGCCATCCAGGAGTTCAACGTTCAGTCGAGTCCAGAAGCAGAGTACGGCTGGAAGCCCGGCGCAATCGTAAACATCGGGATCAAGTCCGGGACGAATACGCTGCACGGCACCTCGTACTACTTCGGTCGCAATAGCGCCCTGGATGCGCGGAACTACTTCAATCCCGCTCCGGACCCGGTGTCTGCGTTGCGGCTGCACCAGTTTGGTGGATCGATCGGCGGCCCGATCAAAAAAGACAAGTTGTTCTTCTTCGCGAATTACGAAGGCGTGCGCGACGTGGTGGGAAATCCACTGCAACTGAACACGCCGGTCACCGTTCCAACGGGCGATCCCACGGTCAGCATTCCTGACGCAGTGGCAGCGTGCACTGCCGACGGAACTTGTAATGACCTCAGCCTGAGTTTACTGAAGTATTTCCCCACGAACCGCGGCACGGCGAATGCGAGCGATCCGACGCTGCAGAATTTTGATTTCAATAACACCAACCGCGAAGACAACGGCATTGTGAAAGTGGACTACAACATCAACGAGCACAACAATGCCAGCTTCCGCTACTTCATTGGCGACAGCGTGCAGGTGGAAGAAGAGCACAACGTTTTGAACCCCGCGTGGCTGGATTCGGCGAGCACCCGCGCCCAGGTGATCGGGGCCAGCTACAACTGGCTGCCGACAGCCAACCTGGTTACGCAGTGGCGATTCGGATTTAACCGCTTCTCGCAACAGATCTTCACGGTGGATCACAGCACGAATCCGACCGCTTACGGAATCAATACGGGGGTAACGGACCCACTGGATTTCGGATTCCCGGAGATTGCGATCACTGGGTTCAATCGTCTCGGAGGCTCCTCGAGTTGGCCGTTGTTCACCACGCCGAACCTCACTTATCAGCTCACGGAAAACACCACCTGGACGCACGGCAACCACTCGTTTAAGTTCGGTGGCGAGTTCCGCACGGGCAGCACCGACAACCTTCGCGATCTCGATGGCAAGGGATACGTTGCATTCCGTGGTCTTGAGCAATTCGTAACCGGAGACTATCGGTACGGGTACATCAAGTCGGGAAATACCCACCGGGTCGTCAGCCAGAAATCGTTCGGAGGCTACGCACAGGATGACTGGCGCATAGTGCCGCGGGTCACAATCACTGGCGGCTTGCGCTACGACGTGAGCCTGCCAATTTCAGAGGCGAACGACCTGTTGGCAAATTTCGATCCCGCGGTTGGAATTCAGCAAGTTGGAAGTCAGATCAGCAGCCCGTACAACACGGACTTGAACAACTTCGCGCCTCGCCTCGGCGTCGCGTGGGATGTGTTTGGCACGGGCAAGACGGTGTTGCGAGCGGGAACCGGGATCATCTACGAAATTCCCCATATTTCGATGTTCATCTCGCAAAACTCGGCCGACGCATTGGGACTGGCAACCATACCGTCCGGAGCCAACGGGATTTCAGTCGCCGGCGGGAAGATTACAACTGCGGACTTGAAGGTAAGCGACCTGAATTGGTCATCGGCGGGACCGATCTTTGGCGACATTCCGTCGACGAAGCTTACCTGCGACTCGGACACACCTTGCTCCATTCTCGGAGTGGACAAGAACATCAAGACTCCATATTCGCTGAGCTGGAACGTGAACCTTGAGCAGCAACTCACGCAGAACATGGCGCTGCAGATTGCATACGTTGGGAATCACGGCGTAAAGCTGTACAGCATTCGCAATATCAACCAGAACCAGTGGTACTACGACTGGACGGCGAACGGGATGGGTGATCCCTACGACGATACCGATGGGCAATCGGGACGACCGTTCACGAATCCTGCTTTGTGCGGCAATAACTGCTTCCCGTACCTGGCGGATGTCGAGATGCTGCAGAACAAGGACAGCTCGATCTATCACGGACTACAGGTAACGCTGCGGCAACACAGTTATAAAGGCATCGACTTCGTAGCTGGTTACACGTGGGCGCATAGCATCGATCAATACGGCAGCAACCGATCGTACGACTGGGAAGATCCGAACAACGGACTGCTGGAACGCGGCGACGCAAGTTCCGACATCCGCCATCGCTTCACGCTGGCATTCACTTACCAAGTGCCGAAATTTGAACATTACGACAAAGCACTCGGGGGTTGGACGTTCAACACCATCCTCAATTTCGAGACGGGACGCCCGATCGATCTGTATGACGGGGACAGCGCGTTCAGCGGCGCATACACCGGCAATGACCGATGGAACATCTACGGTGATCCGTCGAATTTGAAGTGGGGGTTGGCTGGTATTCCATTCATTCCGAAGTATGACGATAACGGCAATGTCAGTGCGGCATGGACGAAAACCTGCGCACCCTATGCACCTGGTCTGCTGCCGGGGATCGATCCAGGCACCGACTATCCGACAACCTCGGACTACGCGGGCGGTTGCTACGCGCAGAACGGGACGGTACTGGTTCCGGCGCAGTGGGGACAGTTCGGCAACATGCGCAGAAACATGTTCCGTGGTCCGGGTTACCAGAACGTGGATATGTCGTTGGCCAAAGCATTCAAGTTGAATGAGCGTTTCAGTCTGCAACTTCGCGGAGAGTTCTTCAACATCTTCAACCACACGAACTTCGCTGGACTCAGCGCGAACCTGGAATCGGGCGCGGTGGGCATTCCGGCCTACACGCCGGATGTTGCGGAATCGAATCCGGTGGTTGGATCCGGCGGCAGCCGTCACATTCAGCTTGGCGCGAAAGTCGTATTCTAACGAAGTGAATTTCAAAGCCCCGGTTTGCGCCGGGGCTTTTTTATTGGAAGTTCGCGTTCGTGGTCGGGGCTACTTCTTTGCCTGCTCTGCCAGTTGAGCGCGGATTTGCCGTTCCTGCTCGATCTCTTCTTCGTTGAAGTTGGTGGCAAAGTCTTCGGGCTCGAAGACCTGGCGGATCTCGACTTCGCCCTCACCGGTCACGCTGCAGCAGGGCATGCGCTTGACCCAGCCGATGGCCTCGTCGAGGGAGTTGACCCGCAGGATCATGAAGCCGGCGATGAGTTCTTTGGTTTCAGCGAACGGGCCGTCGGTGACGGCGCGTGCGGTGCCGTTGAAGCGGACGCGAGCGCCCTTGGACGAGGGGTGGAGGCCGTCGTAGCCGACGAGAACTCCGGCGGCGATGAGCTCATCAATGTGCTTGTTCATCTCTGCGATCCCCTGGGGATCGGGCAGTGAGCCTGGTTTTTCGGACTCTGGGGTGGCTTTGACGATGACCATGAATCGCATTGTTTTGTCCCTTTCGAGTTGGATATGGATATCAGCTCTCTGGGAGTTTGTCGAATTCGGGGGAGGGGAATCGACAAATGGAGGGAAAATTTTTATTTGGGGAACAGGTGGAGAGTGGTGAGAGGACTTATCAATAGTAATCGCCCGAAGCCAACGAAGTCGTAAACTTGCGAGTGTTTTGCGAGATCGATCTATGAACTTCGATGAGTGCCATCGTGCGATCAAAAAGGGTGATGTTTTGTTGCTACGCCACGCCCTCGAGGCGGACCAACTCGATGCGAACCTCCACAACCGCTTCTCCTGGACACTGCTGATGCCCGCCGCGCTGGAGGGAAACACCAGCATAGGCTCCCTGCTCATAGAGAATGGTGCTGAATTAGATACAAGGAACAAGTTCAATGAGACGGCTCTTTCGTTAGCTGCACACTGTGGCAATTCATCATTTGTCCGTCTCCTTTTGGCGAGCGGTGCATCTTTGGAATGTCGCCCCTTTGGCAATACCTTCGATGATTGGTTGAATTGGGCGTGCCAGTACGGGCGCTGCTCCGAAAAGATCCGGGTGCTGTTTGATGAGGAGCGGAAGATCAGAGCTGAGCGAGACGGTACTCTGGATCAACTAGCGTGAACAGCCCTTACCATTCACTTTTTGCTGCGCCAGGATTGGTTGCACCTAATCGAAATGCCAATGCGATCGCGCTCGCTATTACAGCGGCCCCGAACCATCAGTAGGGTGTGAGATTCAGGAAATAATTTCGCAAACTGCTCTGACACGAAACCCATCAGAAGAGCGATGGCGCCGTAGGCCAATGTCTCCCGGATGGCGAGGAACACTTTGGCAATAATCATGCAAAACTCCGTATCGAGAATGGAGGAAATCACTAATTCGGGGACGGAGTGCGGCGCTTCGAAGTCGGCCTTCGCGCCGGATTGCCCGCTTCTTTCTTGCGGGTCTCACCCTTGGCTGCATCGAGCCGGGCCGCAAGTGCTTCGAACTCCGGCTTCGACCCGCTCCAGCGCAGCTGCTCTACGTCGTCGAACAATTTGATGTCGGTGCGCAGCGTCGCCAGTTTGCGGAACAGGAGGGCTTGCTTGCGCTGATCGCGCAGCGTAGCTGCCAGCCTACCCGCACCGGAAACGTTCACTCGCCAATCGTTAGAGTCGACGGGAATAGATTCCAGGTGCAGGAACTTCGCCAGCACGGCGGCGGAGGATTTCGCGCCCCAACCAGGCAATCCCGGATAACCGTCCGCTGCATCGCCCACCAGCGCGAGGTAGTCGGGGATCGATTCCGGCGCCACGCCAAACTTCAGGACAACTCCGGCCGCGTCCAGGGTCACATTGGTTCGCCGGCTTAGCTGCACCACGCGCGTACCAACCACGCATTGCGCCAGGTCCTTGTCCGGGGTGCAGATGATCACTTGCTTTACGCGCTGGTTGGCGGCGGCAGCCGCGGCTCCGGCGGCCAGCGCGTCGTCCGCTTCAAATTCAATCATCGGCCACACTGCGATACCCGCCGCGACCAAAACGTCTTCCAGCGGATGAAACTGTTCCAGCAGATCGGGCGGCACGCCTTCGCTGGTCTTGTATCCCGGCCATAATTGGTTGCGGAAGGATTCGATGACGTGGTCCGTAGCGACGGCAATATGGGTCGCGCCATTCCGGATCATCCCCATCACCGACGCGAGCACGCCGCGGGCGGCAGCCACTTCATGACCATCCGCATCTTTCGCGGAAGGCAGCGCATGGTAGTGGCGGAAGAGTTCGTAGGTGCCGTCGACGAGGTAAACGTTCACGATGGCGTCCATGATAGAGGATTGGTGGGGTCGGCGGGCTACTTGCGCCCCTCAGTACCCGGGCTCGCGATTTGGAGTAGCATAAACACACGCCCTCGTCGTTCCACTCCCATGGTGACCCATGTTGCGCCTGTTGGGTTTCGTTTTTCTCGCTCTCATTTGCGTTGACACAGCTCCCTGGGGCCTGGCGGTTGGCGCAGTTCTCTGTGTGGCTTGGCTTTTCGCAACGCCGGCGTCCCCGGTTATGTCTCAGGGCGCGGGCACCCATGTCGCAGACGCCAACCATCGATCTCTGAGCGCAATTCCCCTGGTTCATGCGGTGTATTGCGCGAACTGCGATTCCATTACCGACAGCGATCACGATGCCTGCTGCAATTGCGGCAGCCGCTCCATACTTGCGGTTTCACGATTGTGGCAGCACACCATCGCCCGTCCACCGGCAGGGTTGGCCAGATACAAGATCGATTTCACTGCCGATGTAAGGGAGATTCCAGCTATCGGGTTAAGCGAAGCCATCAACCTCATCGTCTCCTTGACGGAGTTAGGTGGAGAATTGAGAGATCTTCACATCCAGGTGGACTCGGTGGAAGCCAGCGGCGCGCTCAGTGACGGACAGAAGATCGAACTCGTGAAGCCCGGGGCTCGATCCGCAAAGACGTGGGACAGAAGCCATCGGCGAGCATCATGATGAGCCGGTTGTTCTAAGGAATGCTCCATGTTTTATGTCGACGGGATCGATTGCGCGCCCCTGTCGCTTCAATCATCTTCCGCGTTTGATGTATTCACCAGGGTTGGCCCCGACAACGCGCTTGAACGCCTTACTGAAAGCAGCGTCGGACTCGTAACCGACCGCGCGAGCGATGTCGATGAGCTTTTTGTCACGCTGTTCGAGTAGCTGCATCGCCTTCTGCATCCGCCACTCGGTTACATATTCCAGCGGTGTTTGTCCGAGTAACTGTTTAAAACGTGCTGCGAATGCGGAGCGAGACATGCCCGCCGCTTCGGCCAGGGATTCGACCGTCCAGGGTGTATTCACTCCGTCGTGAATGGCACCCAGGGCGGTGCCCATTTGAGGGTCGAAAATCGCACGAAGCCATCCTTTGTTGCGTTCCGGTCCCGAAGCGATATGCGACCGGAGTGCCTGGATAAACAGAACCTCGGCTAGCCGAGTCGCGACTACTTCAGATCCCGGCGCCTGTTCTGCCATTTCTGACGCCAGCGCTTGCATTGTGTTGTGAAGTGCAAGCGTGTGGGCCTGATCGGCCTTGATCAGAATGAAGCTCGGCAATAATTGAGTGATTGGCTTCAGGCTGGCGCGATCGAAACTCAAGGACCCACAGACGATTGTCGTCGGTGCGCCACCACCTCCATAATGAGCGACATTGCTGTTGTCCCTGGACGCGACCTCGCGGAAACTCTTCTTCGGACGTGTTCGCAGGCTGTCGCGCAGAACAAACGAAGTGCCTCGGGCCAGCAAAATGCAGTCGCCACCGGTGAGGGGAATCGGATCCGGATTCCCTTCCACATTCAGCCAGCAGTTGCCGCGGGAAAGCATGGCGAAGTGCGCCAAATCTGTGGGTGAAATCCTTTTGCCGGAAGGCGTGACTTTTTCTTCGTTCTGCGCCTCGTCTCTCAATCCCCACGGGGCTGTGGCTTCGAGACGGTGCTGACCGAAGGCGGTTATGTGCAGCGTTCTGAAGATGTCTGCGATTGGATCCAACTTAGCCTCCCACTTTTGGACGAATGGACAAAATATTAGGATTTCCGGGCAGTTCTCGTCCACCGGCAAAGAAATCTACTCCTCTGTAGTGGATGCTACATATCCACAGAAGGAGCAGTTATGGGAAAGCTTGAGGGTAAGGTTGCAGTCGTCACAGGTGGATCGAGCGGCATGGCGCTCGCGAGCGCAAAGCGGTTCGTTGAAGAAGGCGCCTACGTTTTCATCACAGGCAGGAGGCAGGAGCAGCTCGATGAGGCCGTGAAGTTGATTGGCCGAAACGTGACCGGCGTGCGCGGCGACGCGGCCAATCTCGACGACCTCGACCGCCTGTTCGAAATAGTCAAACGGGAAAAAGGCAAGATCGACATCCTATACGCGAGCGCGGGTAAGGGCGAGGCCGTACCACTGGGCGAGATTACCGAGCAGCACTTCGATGCGGCCTTCGGCCTGAATACGCGCGGCACGCTGTTTGCGGTTCAGAAGGCGTTGCCGCTGTTCAACGATGGCGGATCGATCTTCATGACCGGGTCAGTTGCTTCGGTGAAAGGTTTTCCTGGTTACGGCGTGTACGCGGCGAGCAAGGCGGCGTTGCGCTCATTCGCACGCACCTGGCTGAACGAACTGAAGGGCAGGAATATCCGGGTGAACGTGCTGAGCCCGGGCCCGATCGCCACACCGATGCAGGACCAAGTGCTCACCGAGGAAGGGAAGCAGATGTTCGAATCCCTGATCCCGCGGGGAAAGATGGGTCGTCCTGAGGAAATTGCGGCGGCCGCGCTGTTTCTTGCTTCCGACGATTCGAGCTTCGTGAATGGAGTGGACTTATCGGTAGACGGCGGCTTCTCGGCAATCTGAATTGGGAGATCTCGGTGAGTGGTGCCGTGACGTGAAGATCCAGCATTGCGGCTCGAATTTCCCCGGAGTTTCGGAGGTGACAAGGCGATTCAGCAGCAGCTATCTTGATGGCTATGAATTCCCGCTCTCGCCGAAGGGTAAGTCGGGCATTCTTGTGAATGTCGATTCGGCCCGACCTCGAACGCTGGATTGCTCGTCACAATCAGCTTCGCTGGTTCCGTCCGAAGGGACAACCTCTTGAAAGATCACAGGTACCCATCGTGCCGAGGTTAGAAACAAGCGACGGAGATGTGGGCCACTCGCCATAACCGTGCCGCCCTCCGGGCTCGGGAAATCTTCGAGGGCACGTTTCCCCCGGCTAGCGCCGGGGGCTTCTACGGCGCGGCGCGCTTCGCGCTTGGTGTACGGGGATCCAGTCGCAGCGGGCTGCGCTGAAACATGCGGCACGGCGCGTCCGCGCTCGAAACGATCTTCACGCCAACCGTCACTTCAACACAAGACACAACAAATCTCTGTGTCCTCTATGGTGAAACAACGTTACCGCTCGTCGTCCGGCCCGGACTCGTCGATGGTGATGTTGCCGAGGTCGTCGGCCATATCGATGAGACGCTGGTAGCGGTCGTACCACTCGGTGGAGGCTTCGAAGAGGAACATGATGCCCTGGAAGGGCCAGCCTAGTTGGACGAAGCCGCTTTTGCCGATGTAGGTGCGGAGCCAGCGGGCGTCTTCCATTTCTTCGTCGCTGGCGTAGTGCGAGCGCTGGAGGCGTTCGATGAGGTAGTCGACGTCCTGGCGGGAGAGGACGGACTCGTTCATGGTGATGAACGGAGCCCCGGCGGAGACGGCAAGCTCGACGAAGTTCTTCCAACTGTCGGGATTACCTTCGGCGTCCCACATGACGCTCTGGACGTCGTCGGAGACATAGCCTTGGAACCGCTTCAGGCCAGTGCCGGCGATGAACGCGGTCATGTCGTCTTTCAGATTTACGAGATCTTCAATCATTCCAATTACTAGTTTGGATGCCCGACAAACCGAAAGGTCACAGGGCATCGTCGATCATGATAACTCCTGGCGCGGGGGTGGGAAGCGAACTTTCTGCATTATGGTAAACTCAATGTTTCGCCCAACTTATCCGCAACGGCCTGAGAGATGCTGCTTTCCAAAGAGTACGTGGGCTACCTTGCCCGCCACATCGTAGATCGCCTGGTAAAGGGCGAACTTATTGAGACCAAGGCGAAGCCCGCCGTCACCCAAAAGGTGGAAGCTGCCATGCTGGACGAACTCAGCATGGAAGACCGCATCAACGATGAAGTGCGCGTGATTCTGGAGACGTATTCGGAAGAAATGCGGCGCTCGGGGGCGAATTACCAGGAAATGTTCAAGAAGGTGAAGAACGAGCTCGTCCGCAAATATAAGGCGGTGCTATGACGCCTCCGCATACTCCAGAGATCAGCAGCAAGAGCCGGGTGAGCCGCGAGAAGATGAACAAGCTGGCGCATACCGTGGCCGACACGCTGGCGACGCTCGACGAAGTGGATTTCCTCGAAGACCGCAACACCATCCGACTGGAAGCGCGTAAGGCGATTGAAGACCTGCTGGCCGCAGAGCTGAAGATTGACCAGGCCGCGCGGCAGAAGATCGAGAGCCAGCGAAGAATCATTATGGAAGGGTCGCAGGAGTGGGACATCCTGTATAGGAAGTATTACAACGAGGAAGTGAAGAAGCTGGGAATCTAGCAGCTGGTTTGGAGTTCAAGGAATCGCCGGAGAGATCCGGCGATTTTGTTTTGGGCGGAAGGAATTCTTGTCGTGACAAGGTCACGCGATGACAATGTCCGGCAATTGCGACGAATCTTCTACCTTTCTCTGACACTGACAATTCGGCGGGAGTTCATGCTTTGGCCTTCAGGAGGTGTTATGCAGGACAACTGGACAAGCATGAAGAGCGCGCTGAACCGCCGCTCGTTTGTGAAGAACGGATTAATTGCGGGTGCGGCTACCGTCGGAACCGGAATGCTGGGAGGAGCAGCCTCGCTATTTGCGGAGGACGACGGCGAATCGCATGACAAGCATCTGTCGAAGGGAGACGCGGCGCTTCTGCGATTTGCGGCGGCAGCGGAAATCCTGGAGACGGATTTCTGGGTGCAGTACAACGAACTGGCAGGAGTGCAGGACAGCGAGGAGCACAGCGGAAGTGGAAATCCAGCATACACAGCGGCGCTGAGTGTGCTCGACGGGGACATGGCTCAGTACGTCCACGACAATACCGACGACGAGTTTACGCACCAGAATTTCCTGAATGCATATCTGGAATCGAAGGGCGCGCGTCCGGTGAGCCTGGAACACTTCCGCAAGCTTCGTGGAAGCGAGGCCTCGGGATCGAGTGGGAAGTTACGGCTGACCAACCTGATGCAGCTCACGCTGGATACGAGTTGGTGGACGCGTTACCGCAGCAGCAACCACAATCCCGACCTGGATCCGAATTTCAAGTTCCCGCAGGCGATTCCAACCTTAGCGGTGGGACAGCATACGGCGATTCCACGCACCGATGCCGATACGCTCGACGGGAATTTCCTACAGGCGATTGCGAACACCGCAGGATTCCATTTCCCGACGATCGAGCAGGGCGGAAACAGTTTGTATCCGGCAATGGCGCAGCGGGCCAGCAGTGTGGAGGTGCTGCGAATCCTCATCAGCATTGGACCAACCGAGACGATGCACTTCCAGACGTGGGCGGACAAGGCCGGCAATGCAATGCCGCTTACGGCAGTGGACCCGGTGACGGGGGTTTCGGTCACGTTCCCGGACCTGAATTCTTCGCCGTTCGGCGGGGAGACGTACCAGACGAACCTGATCATGCCGGAGCCGTGTCCGTTTATCAGTCGCAAACTGCCACCGTGTTCGGTCATCCGTCCGACGGAGACGCGAGGGATCGCGATGGGGGTGGTGACGTTTTTGACGAACATGGGACTTTTCATCGGGCAGTCGCCGGCGTTCTTCCAGACTCTGCATGAATTAGCAAAGGAGGCAGACGCAGCTCGGCGGGATGGAAATTCCTGACCTCACCCAACGGTGAAGAGGCCCCGTGCAATTCGGCGGGGCTTTTTTACGTCTCCACTCGGGATGAGGCGATCACTTATCCGACTGAAAGTAAATCGGTTACGAGATGAGGTCTGGATTTATCCGCAGTGCATTGTTCTCTCGCGCTCGCAGCGGTACTTCTGACTTCGCAACAGGAGGGACGTATGGAAATGGCAACGACTGCGGCGGAGATTGTGCGGATGAAGGAGGCTGGGCGGGGATTTCGTCCGGCGATACGGGTTAACAACGGGCTGCTGGGAAAGCTGGAGAAGCGGACGCTGATCTGGATTGCAGAACGGCTGCCGGGGTGGGTGAACTCCGACCACCTGACCGTGTTGGGGCTGATGGGAATGATTGCCGCCGGCGGGTGCTACGCGCTCTCAGGCGAGCGGGGCGGGATGCTGCTGGCGGTGGACCTGTGCCTGGCGGTGAATTGGTTTGGAGACAGTTTGGATGGGACACTGGCGCGGGTTCGCAATCGCCAGCGGCCGAGGTATGGGTTTTACGTCGACCATGTGGTGGATATTTTTGGTGCGCTAGCGCTGCTGGGTGGGATGGCGCTCTCGGGGAGGATGAGCCCGCTGGTGGCGGCGGGAGTGCTGACCGCATTTCTGTTTCTCTCGATTGAAAGTTATCTCGCGACGTACACGATTGGGGAGTTCCATCTGTCGTTTGGAGGATTTGGGCCGACGGAGCTGCGGCTGTTGCTGGCGATCGGGAATTTATTCTTGATCCACTTTCGGATGGGTCACGTGCTGGGGCGGCCAGTGCTGGTGCTCGATATTGGCGCGGTGTGCGCGATTACGGCCATGGGTGTGATGATGCTGATCGCGGTGCTGCGGCACACGGCGCTGCTGTATGGACAGGAGAGACTGGGATGAACGGGATGCTTCGCTGGTTCAAGTTCAACCTGGTGGGGCTTGGCGGCGCGCTGGTGCAACTCGGGCTGATTGAAGCGTGGATGCATTTCTCGCTGGGCAACTACTTGCTCGGAACAATGGTGGCTGTAGAGGCGACGTTGCTGCACAACTTCGGATGGCATTGCGCTTATACGTGGAGAGATCGGCGGGCGCAACGCATGAAAACCATCGTGGCGCGGGCGGTGAGGTTTCAGGTTTCGAATGGGGCGGTATCGATGGTGGGGAACCTGGTGTTGATGCGAGTCCTGGTTTCGGCACTCCGGGCGCCGGTATTGGTGGCGAACCTCGTGGCGATCGTCGTGTGCTCGACGGCAAATTTCTTTCTGGGCGACCGGTTCGTTTTCGGTGATGCCGTGGAATTGAGACGGTCAGGCTGACGCAAGCTCTGTTAGGATTTCGGCGACTTCTCGGGAGGCGACATTGCGTTCTCGCTGGAACCTAGCATTCCTACTGCTCTGCTGCGCACCGCTGCTGGCGCAATCGGATTCGGGATACGTGACTTCGACGGTCACGCAATATTCGTTGGCTCCCGATCTGCTGGTCAAGGCGCATGCGCTGTACACGGTGCGCACCACGCTGCATTTTTTGGAGACATTGTGGGGAATCCTGGTGCTGATCGGCATCCTGCGATTTCGGATCGGTCCGCGGCTGCGGGACTTTGCCGAAGGCAGCACGCGCTTTCGATTTGTGCAGGCATTGATCTTCGTGCCAATCATTACGCTGCTGATCGACGTGCTGGCGCTGCCGTTCGGTATATACGGGCAGCAACTCTCGCTGCGTTACGGGCTCTCCATCCAGCGCTGGGGCTCGTGGTTCTGGGACTGGACGAAGGGGGAGATGATCGGCTTGGCGGTTGGGGCGCTGCTGATCTGGCTGCTCTACGTGGTGATTCGGCGGAGTCCAAAGCGCTGGTGGTTTTATGCGTGGCTGGGAGTAATGCCGATCCTGGTGCTCGTAATTTGGGCGGTGCCGGTGGTGCTGAACCCGCTGTTCAACAAGTTTGAGCCGCTCGCCAAAGACCACATGGACCTGGTGCAGGCCACGCAGAAGATTGCGAGCGTGTCCGGAGTGGATGTGCCGACGGATCGCATGTTCCTGATGAAAGCGAGCGAGAAGGTCACGACCGCGAACGCGTACGTAACTGGGGTGGGCAGCACGAAACGCGTAGTGGTGTGGGACACAACTACCAAACAGCTAAATGTACCGCAGACGACGTTCGTGATTGGCCACGAGATGGGTCATTACGTGCTGCACCACATTGACAAGGGACTGGCGTTTGCGGCAGTGATGCTGTTCTTCGGGTTCTGGCTGACGTACCGGATATTTCTTTGGGCCGTGGCGCGATGGGGACATGGCTGGCAGATTCGCGACGCGGCGGATTGGGCTTCCTTTCCGGCGCTGATGTTAATCGCGTCACTGCTGGGCTTCGTGGCGGAACCGATCGGAAACACGTTCAGCCGGCACATTGAACATGAAGCCGATGCTTATGGGCTGCAGATCACAAGCCAGATCACGCCGGATTACAAAGAGGTGGCGGCGCAATCGTTTCAATCGCTCGGCGAGCACAGCTTGGCATATCCGTACCCGAACAAGTTGATGGTGGTCTGGCTTTACAACCATCCGGACATTTCGTCGCGGGTGCAGTACGCGCTGCAGTACGAGCCTGGACAGAAATAGGCTTGCAACGGGGGGTTTGCAGCGGCGAAAGCCGCTATCCTGCTGGCCTTGGCGGCACGGCTGAAGCCGTGCCCTGATACAGAGCTTGCTGGCGGCAGGGCGGGACAAAAATAAAATGCCCGGACCGAAGTCCGGGCAAGATGAAACGATTGTGAGTTAGTAGCCAGGAGCTTTCTCGAGATTCTTGTTACAGGTGACGCTGGTTGGCTGGACCGGCAACGTCGGCGGGGTGGGGATCTGCACGGAAGAGAAGTCGAAGAACTCTTCCATGTTGTCCTGCGCCGCGTCGCGCTTGGTCATGGCCGGCAGGCTGAAACGCGTCTCGATGAATTTCAAGATCGCGGTGGAGTCGCGGTTGACGTGGGAGATGAAGTGCGGCTTCGTCCACGGTGAGATCACCACCAGCGGAACACGGAAACCCGACTGATTGAACTGGGCGCTGATGTCGCCCGACTTTAACATGGGGGCAATGCTGTCGGGTACCACTTCGGTGAACGGAGCGACGTGATCGTACTGGCCGCCGCCTTCGTCGTAGGTGAGGATGAACACCGAGTTCGCATAGGCCGGGCTCTGCAGGAACGCGTTGATGATGTTGGCTGCGTCAGCCGCGCCCTTCTGCGTGTTGGCGTTGGGATGCTCATCGAGGTTGGTTTGGCTGGCGCGCTCGATGAAGATGACCTCGGGCAAAGTGCTCGGGTTCTTGATGTCGTTGTAATACGAGCTGATGTTGTAGACGTGGCCCTGGTATGCCGTCCAGTCGCTGAAACTGGCGAGGAACACGGAGTTGTCCTGGTAGTAATAGCGCCAGGTGATGCCGTGCTGCGAAAGGTTGCGGAAGATCGTGGGCTGCGTCCAACCGCCGCTGGGCGGCGAATCGGGACGGATGTGGCCGAACGACGTGCCGGCGAAGAGATACATGCGGTTAGGAATTGTGTTGGAGAGTAGCGGCGAGTACCAGGTGTCGCTGGTGGCATACTGCGAGGCGAGTTCGTAGAGGTAGGGAAGATCGGTGTCGTCGTAGTAGCCCATGGCGCGCGTGCCTTCGGGATCGATGGTGGAAGGAGTGGATCCGCTGGTCTTCATGAAGCGATCCATTTTTCCGCTGTCCACGTCGTAGTGGCTCTCGTTCCAGCCGGGCGAAAGCGTCTCGGTACACGCCGTTTGCCAGTGATACGGGCTCACATTGCCGGTTCCCTTGTAATCGGGTAGCGAGACGTTCGAAGGTAGTCCGTTGAAGGTGCCGCTGAAGCCGTGGCTGGAGCGCCACGCTGGATATACGCCGAAGTAATTATCGGTGGAGCGGTTCTCCTGCACGAAGAAGATGATGTGCTTGACCTGGGTGATGTCGCCGCCACCGCCACCGCCGCTCGAAACCGTGATGTTGACGGTGGAGTTGAACACCTTACCCGTGGAGTCCTTGGCCTGCACGGTGAGACGATGCGTGCCCGTGCTCATGCTTAAACTCGTGTTCATCGATTTTCCGGAGACCTGGTAAACCTTTACGTGGTCCAGGTAAATCTGCAGGTAGCTCACAGTATTGCTATCCGTAGCACCAGCGACGACGTTCACCGGCGAGGTGACGGTAGCGCCATTGGCCGGGCTGCAGATGGTGACCGTCTGGTTCCCGGATCCACTGCAGCCTCCGCCGCCGCCGCTCGTAACCGTGATATTGATCGTCGATTTGAAAACGGTGCCGGTGGAGTCGGCGGCCTGCACCGTGACGCGATGCGTACCAGTCGTCATGGTGACATTGGTGTTCAGCGAAGACGCATCGACGGTATAGACGCGCGTGCCATCCACGTAGATCTGGATGTACTTCACGGTGTTGCTGTCGGTCGTGCCGGCGACAACATTCACAGGTGAAGTCACGCTAGCGCCATTTGCCGGAGTGCAGATGGTGACCGTCTGGTTCTGGGTGTTAAGCGTGCACTGGGCGAAAAGACTGGCTGCGCCGAAGAGAACAACGAACAAAGTGAGGAGTCGAGCGATGGCCCGTGGCCGGATGACACGATGCATGGTGGTGACCCTTCGAATCTGTGACTGCTCTGAATGGGATGCACGTGAGCAGTCACGCGACGGCGGTCGGCGACCGTAAAAAAATGCTTAAAACCATCGGATTACGGGGGATTCAGGTGCGAGCTCCGGCAACCCCGGGCAATCCATGAAACGAATAGCTCGGAGGGCGAGAGAAGTGGAATCGCGGTGCTCACATTCAAGCCCGCGGTATGCCGCATAATGGGATTGCTCCCATGACCGCGCTGGCCGCATTTTCCGGAGAGATCAAGAGATTGGCCCTGGCGCAGGGCTTCGACCTGGCGGGCATCGCGGGGGTGGATGCGGCGCCAGAACTCGCGCGGTTCAGCCCTTGGATCGAAGCGGGTAAGCATGGCGAGATGAGGTATCTCGAAACGCGGAATGAGGACGGCGAACTAAAACGAGCCGCGCTGCAAAACGCCGCCCCGTGGGCGAAGTCGGTAATTGTGTGCGCGATGAATTACAACAGCGCAGCGCCCTACTCGACACATGCAGGTTCAACACGCGAAGGTTGGATTGCGCGCTACGCATGCGGCGAAACCGATTACCACGATGTCCTGCTGCCCCGGTTGCGAAAACTTGAAACTGCAGCCGCGGAGTTGGCGAAGCAATGCACGGCCGAACCGTTTCGCTCGTGGTGCTATGTGGATACCGGTCCGGTGGTGGAGCGCGTGGCGGCGAAGTACGCAGGCATCGGGTGGATCGGCAAGAACACCTGCATCCTGAATGAGAAGTTGGGCTCATGGCTGTTTTTGGGCGTGATGCTGACGAACCTGGAGCTCGAAGCGGACCTTCCTCCAGCGGACCGCTGCGGATCGTGCACGCGCTGCCTGGATGCGTGCCCGACGAATGCGTTCACGGCTGCTCATGAACTCGACGCGACGCGCTGCATCTCGTACCTGACGATCGAGAAGAAAGAGTCTATTCCCGAAGGACTGCGGCCCCTGATGGGACGCCACATATTTGGTTGCGACATTTGCCAGGACGTGTGCCCGTGGAACCGAAGAGCGCCGGAGTCGTCGGAACTGGCGGCGCGACGCGACTATGTCAATCCGGCGCTTGATTGGCTGGCGGAGATGGACGTAGGGCGCTTTCGTGAGGCCTTCCGCCATTCTCCGGTGAAGCGCACCAAACTGCGCGGACTTAAGCGTAATGTGGCAATCGCGATCGGGAATAGCGGCGACTCATCACTATTGGCGCAGGCAGAGCGACTCGCTCACGATGAGGATCCGATGGTGGCGGAACACGGACGCTGGGCGGTTGAGCGACTGCGCGAACTCGGCGGTAAAAACGACTGAGCAAAATTTGTCCGCTGCGCAGAATTTACTGGGCAGAAGCTGCGCGTTCTTCAGCTAAGAGCTTTGCTTTCAGCAGGCATGATTTGGAACTCGTGATGCAAGGAAAAGCTGATGTGGCAGGAGACTGCCCAGACCCATTTGAGGGATGAGTTCGAGAGTCGCCCCGAGATCGGCGAGTCTGGAACTCAGCAAGCCTTCCGGTTCCCCCACCGGAAGGCTTTAAAATTTTTGGGCAAAGAGAGAGCCCTCTGTGCCGGAGGGCCCTCGTGCGGATGGGGTTGGATCTAAGCGCGGACGACGTTGGCCGCCTGATAACCTTTGGGGCCTTTCATCAGGTCGAATTCCACCGTTTCGCCCTCATTCAAGGTGCGATAGCCGTTTTCCTGGATGGCGGAAAAATGCACGAACACGTCTTCCCCAGTGGACCGCTGGATGAAGCCGTAACCTTTGGCGCCGTTAAACCACTTTACTGTTCCCTTCTCTCTCACAACACAACTCCTTTCGCCTCAATGTGACTCAATTAACCGCAAGGCGCGGCGGACTCGGTTAAGTCACTCCCGTCGCCGTCAGGTTTGAACGGATTGGCATTCGACCGCTTGCCGCAGGCACAAAGGAAAAGGCCCCCGAGTTCTACGCCGCACGCCGGAACGAGCGTGGCGGGCATAGAGCTCCGGGGCCGTTTCTCTTGCTGCACAACAGACTGCATGGCACGAAACACATCCAACCCAAATCCGACAAGCAATTGCCGAAAAACGTTATTTCGAGCTTGTCAGACGGGCATGATTACAGGAACTTACAATTTTCGCAAGCACATTTGTGGGGGGCTGGCCATGAAACTGCTCCCGTTTTGGGACGGGTCGTTTCGGCTGGGAAGTGGGCTTGGTATAGGTCTGGGAGGCAATATTCGCTGCTAGGTCAAATCGCAATAGCCCTTTCGTACTCCTGCGCAAGGCGATAGGTTCTCGCGCTGCTCTGCTAGGATTTCTGGAGTGGCATCTGAACGCAACAACTCGGGCATAGCGACGGCAACCGCGCCGATTGGCGTGCGGGAGCGGGTGTCGCCCGAAGTGGACGCGCTTGGCCGCTACGGAGCCGGGGTGGTGCGGCGTCGAGGATGGGACACGATCCGTTATCTGACGGAAACCGAGGTCCACACCTATGCGTTTTCGGTGGCGGCGAACGCGATTTTGTCCTTCTTTCCGTTCGTTGTGCTGATGCTGACGATCACGCACCGCGTGTTTCACTCGCAGGCGATGTACGACATCGTGATCAATCTGCTCCGAGACTACCTGCCCAGCAATCGCGATTTCGTGATCAAGAACATGAGAGCGCTGGCGAGCGCGCACGGCAAAACGCAGATTTTTTCATTGGTCATGCTGCTGGTGACTTCGACGGGAATTTTTCTGCCGCTCGAAGTGGCGTTGAACAAAGTTTGGGGATTTCGCAAGAACCGTTCTTACATTGCGAATCAGCTCATTTCGCTGGGACTGGCGTTCGGCTGTGGCACGCTGGCAATGGGGAGCGTGGCGCTGACCGCGGGCAACTTGAAGATGCTCGGGCTGGTGGTAGGCACGCAGAACTTTGTGTTTCGCGGGACGGCCTACATTGTGATGAAGGCGACTGCGATCGTGGCGACGATCCTGATTTTCTTCCTGATCTACTGGATTTTGCCGAACGGGAAGGTGTCGTGGCGCGCGGTGCTGCCGGCAGCGATCATCACCGGTGGGCTGACCGAGGGCGCGAAGTACATCTACATTCTTGCGCTACCGTGGCTGGATTTTCAGGAGGTCTACGGGCCATTTGCGATCTCGGTGACCCTGATGATCTGGGCGTATTTGAGCGGGATGCTGCTCCTGGGAGGCGCGCATCTGTCGGCTTCCGGATCGAACAGCTAGCCTCTCACAATGTGTCTGTTTCTAGACATTTACTAAAGCATATACATTTCTATACAGTTCTACGAAAAACCATAGGCACTGTCTTAAATCCTCGGATTGCGACTTTGTTTTCAGCGGTTTAGCCGTTCAGAGATGCGGAATCTAAATTGCTCTCCACCAAAGTACCAACGCAACCTACCAATCGCTGATTTCGCAAGCAGCGGACAGTTAATTGTTTGCGAGGCGACGAGGAGATCCACAAATGAAGAAGAGCTTCCAAAAAGGAAGTTGGACAATCGCGAGTTTGATTGTCGTACTGTTGGCGTTCGCGTTTACCGCGATGGCGCAGACCAGTAACGGCACGATCGCGGGCGTCGTCACAGATTCGACCGGAGCGGCAGTAACGAACGCGACGGTTGTCGTCACTAACGTCCAAACGGGAGAAACCCACAAGGCCGGCACGAACAGCGTCGGCGCTTATCGCTTCGACTCAGTTTTGCCTGGGATTTACAACGTGGCGGTTACCGCCCCGGGTTTCGCAGAGACGAAACTCACCAACCTCACTGTGAACGGTTCGGTCATCACATCGGCTAACGCCACGGTGCGTCCCGGAGCGCAGGAAACGCTGACTGTCGAAGCAGAGGGCCAAACGCTCCAGACGGAAACGGGCGAAATCAGCAACACGATCAGCACCCGCGAAGTGCAGGACCTGCCGATCCAAGGTTTCAATCCATACTCGCTAGCCACGACCCTGCCGGGCGTCACCACGGTGACCTCGGTCGGTCTCACGAACGGCACGGCCTTTTCAGTCTTCGGAACGCGTCCGCGCGCCGATAACTTCCTGATCGAAGGTTCGGACAATAACGACGCCGGCATCGCGGGCCAAGGCCTGCAGCCGGAAAACCTCGACGCCATTAAAGAAGTCACGTTCCTCACGAACTCATACGACGCAGAATGGGGACACGGAGGCGGCTCCGTCAGCAACTTGATCTTCAAGAGCGGCACCAATAACTGGCACGGTGCAGGCTGGGACCGCATCCTCAACTCCTCGCTGGACGCAAATGACAAGTCTGCCCCAATCTTCGATTCGACGAAAGCAAAGTACCGCGAGAATCTGTTTGGCTTCGATATCGGCGGACCGGTGATCAAGGACAAACTGTTCGTGTTCGGTTCCTACCAGTGGGACAAGTGGCGTTCGACTGCCAATCTCGGAACGCTAACGGTGCCAACAGCGGCCGGCGTAGCTGTGCTGCAGTCGCTCGAGCCGAACACACAGATCGCTAATTACCTCCAAGCCATTGGTAGCCTTCGCGGTGTTTCAAACTTCACCAACATCCCGCTTGGCAACGACCCGAATACTGACGCAGCGCGTCCGGATGTGCAGGTCGGCGATGTGCAACGTAGCCTTCCGGCGGCGTATGACAACCCGGAAATGGATCTGAAGGGCGATTACCTGCCAACCCAGAAGGACACGATCTCACTCCGCTACATCAAGAGCAATTTCACCGCTCCTTACGACATTTTCAACTATCCTGACCAACTCGCTGGATTCGACACCACTCAGTATGGTGAGTCGCACAATGCGGGCGTGACCTGGACACACAACCTCACGAACTCGATGCTGAACGAACTTCGTGCGTCATACGGCCGCATCGGCTTTACGTTCGACTTTACCCCTCAGACCTACGCCAATCCGTTGGCGCTCGGCCCCACGATCGACATTGCCGGTGTCAGCGGATTCGGCGCACCGTCGGGCGATCCGCAGGGCCGGTTCCACAACACTTACCAATTGCAGGATGCCTTGAGCTGGACGAAGGGCAAGCACTTCTTCAAGTTCGGGTTCGACGTTGAAAACGTGCGAGTCCGCGACGCGGTTCCCTTCAACTTCTACGGGGCAATTGGTTATAACCCGGCACCCGGAACCGGCTACACCGGTCTGGCCGATTACATCGACGATTACAGCGGCACCGGAAATAACTCAGTCTCGCAGAACTTCGGGAGCCCCATCGTTCGGCCAAACCTCTATGAGCAGGCATACTACTTCCAAGACACCTGGAAGTTGCGCCCGAACCTCACTGTCAACTACGGCCTGCGGTACGAATACAGCGGCGCGCCGGCCAATGACCTGCCTTACCCGGCGATGAACATGGCGAATTGGGATGACATCGCGACGCGGACCAAAGAGATTCCGGATAGCGGTGAGTTCGGTCCTCGCTTCGGCTTTGCCTACACTCCGCGGTTCTGGCAGAGCCTGTTTGGCGACAATAAGACCGTAATTCGTGGCGGCTTCGGCATTTTCTACGATGGCATCTTCACCAATATCGTGGATAACATCCAAGCCTCCTCTCCGAATGCGGCCTCTCCCCAGATCTTCGCCCCAGCGTCTGGCGGCCGAGGCTACTCACAATGGTCGACCGGCTTCCAGTTCCTCGATCCAACGCCGAGCCCGTTCGGAACGGCGGACCCGATCACTCCCCACCTTCTCTCGCCGGAAACGTTGCAGTGGAACCTCAACGTTGAACGTGAGCTGCCGGGACACATGGTGGCAACATTGGGTTACATTGGAACGCGCGGCGAACACCTCTTCGCGAACTCCAACATCAACCCAGTGTTGTTCTCAACGGGTTCTCGGCTCGATGAGAACCGCGGATTTATCGTTCTGCGCGACAACACCGGCGACTCGGTGTATCACGGATTGATCGCCGAGTTGGAACGTCAGTTCGCGCACGGCCTGCTGTTCCGTGCGTCCTATACCTGGTCGAGATTCGAAGATGACAGCTCGGAAATCTTTACGGCTGGAAACTGGTCTTCGTATCCGTCCGTTAGCTACCCAGAAGATCGCAAGTTGACCGACTGGGGCTTGTCCGCGTTCGATCACCGTCAGCGTATGGTCTTTACATATGTGTACGACGTTCCCAAGTGGCATGCCGAAAGCGCGCTAGCGAAGGGTGCATCAGCAGTGACCAACGGTTGGCAGGTTATGGGCGTAACATCGTTCCAGACCGGCAATCCGTACAACCCGGAAATCGGGTACGACTGGAACGGCGATGGCATCAGCAACGACCGTCCGAATATCGGGAACCCCGCAGCTCCTCTGCAGAACTGGGCGGTTGATGGCGCGTTCTGGTTCGGTGCGCCCGCCGGCACGCTCTGCGAAGGTAGCAGCTGGTGGAACACCGGCAACGACTGCAAGGTCGTAAGCTCGAGCTGGGCCCACTGGGTCTTGCCCGCGTTTGGTTCAGCCGGTAATGCTAGCCGGAACTCACTGATGGCCCCTGGCTACGAGGATTGGGATTTTGGCATCCAGCGGACGATCAAAGTGCATGAAAGCCAGCAGTTTGATTTCCGCGCTGAGATGTTCAACGTCTTCAACCACGGCAACACGGGTACTCCGACCGCGTCTCTCGTGGATGAGCCGTATCAGACTCCCGGGCAGCCAGCGGTTGTGAACCCGTTGTTCAACTATCCGTACACGGTCACTGGACACCGCAATATCCGCTTCTATCTCAAGTACTCGTTCTAAACCGACGAGGACTATTTCGGGCCGGCTTCGTGCCGGCCCTTTTTTCTTGCACGCGAGAAGGCGCTCCCGGCAAATGTGCCGGGAGCATTTTTCATTGGAGGGGGTTGGATGACGGGGCGTTGCGAAGATCGAGCTTCAATGCAGAACCAGAATGGGCGCAGCGGCGGAAGCCGCCTACCTCATCGCGCTTAACGGCACGGCTGAAGCCGTGCCCTGATACAAGGCTAGGCGGCTGGAGCAACGGTATGTGTGCACTAATACAAGGCAACCGCAAGATCCTTCGACTCCGAACGCGCAAGTTTTGCGCCCTCTTCGCTCAGGATGACAGTTCTATGGGCTGCCAGGATGGCAGTTCTATGGGCTTTAGCTGGCGCCGGAGAGTTCTTTCACGATGCTGGCGACGAAACCTTTGGCGTCACCGAAGAGCATGAGCGTTTGGTCCATGTAGTAGAGCGGGTTGTCGATGCCGGCGAAGCCCGGGTTCATAGAGCGTTTGATGACCATGACGGTGCGGGCTTTGTCGCAGTCGAGGATGGGCATGCCGTAGATGGGGCTCGTCTTGTCGCTTCGGGCGGCGGGGTTGGTGACGTCGTTGGCGCCGATTACGAGGGCGACGTCGGTTTGGGGGAAGTCGCCGTTGATCTCATCCATTTCGACGAGGCGGTCGTAGGGGATGTCGGCTTCGGCGAGGAGGACGTTCATGTGGCCGGGCATGCGTCCCGCGACGGGGTGAATAGCGAAACGGACGTTGACGCCCTTCTTCTCGAGCGCGTCAAAAAGCTCGCGGACTTTATGTTGGGCCTGCGCTACTGCCATGCCGTATCCGGGCACGACGACGACCGTGGAGGCTGCCGCGAGGATCGCAGCGGCTTCTTCGGCGCTGGCGCTGCGATAGTTCTTGGCCTCCGTGCCTGTGGCGGCAGCAGCTTGCACCTGGCCGAAGGCGCCGAACAGCACGTTGGTAAACGAGCGGTTCATGGCCTTCGACATGATGATGGATAGGATCAAGCCTGAAGAGCCGTCGAGTGCGCCGGCGATGATGAGGAGCTTGCTGCCGACGACGAATCCCATGGCCGCGGCAGACAACCCAGCGTAGGAGTTCAAGAGTGAGATGACGGTCGGCATGTCGGCGCCGCCGATAGGAATGATGAGCAGCACGCCGAAGGCGACTGCGATGCCGACGATGATGGGGAAAAATTGCTTCTGGCCGGGATTGATGACCAGCATGACCGCGAGCGTCACGGCAGTCGCCATCAACAGGAAGTTGACGATGTTCTGTCCCTTGTAGGTGATGGGCCTCTGCGGCAAGACCTCCTGGAGCTTACCTGCGGCCATCAGGCTGCCGGTGAAGGTCAGGCCGCCAAGGATAACTTCGCAGGAGAGCACCGACATGGTGAACCGCGAAATGTTCGGGGCGTGGAGATAGAACTCGGAGGTGCCCACGAGGGTGACGCAGAGCGCGCCGAAAGCGTGGCTGAGGGCCGTCCGCTGGGGGACGGCGGTCATCTGCACCATGCCGAGCGGGATGCCGATGATGGTGCCGACGGCGAGACCGACGAAGATCCATGTGTAGGAGATGATTTCGTGCTGGAGGAGGGTGCCGCCGATGGCAAGCACCATGCCGATTTCACCGGCGAAAATGCCGCGACGGGCGGTGGCGGGGGAACTCATCCACTTGAGCGAGAGAATGAAGAGAGCGCTCGCGATGAGGTAGCAGGCTTCGATGATCAGGTCGGTTCCGGGCAGGTTCATTGGTGCTTGCTCGCTGGACGGCTGGACTTGAACATCTTGAGCATACGATCGGTAATAAAGAAGCCGCCGACCACGTTGCTAGTAGCGGCGGCGATCGCGATGGTGCCGAGGATGGTGGTAAGGCGGCTGTCGGGATGGGAACCGACCAGAGCAATGGCGCCGACGACGGCAATGGCGTCGAGGGCGTTGGTGAGCGACATCAGCGGCGTGTGCAGCAGCGGCGAGACGCGGCGGATCACCTCGAAGCCGATGAAGCACGCCAGCATGAAGATGAAGAGCCCATCAATCAGGTTGAACTTCACGAATCTTCGACCTCAAGGGCGGAAGCCCAACTTCTTTTATGCGAGTGGCGGCAATCCGAAATGCTCGCGCACACGTTTGTTCACGATCTGGCCGCCGCGCGTGAGCAGCGTGTCGGTGGTGACCTGGTCGGTCATGTCGTTCAGAAATTTTCCTTCTTTCGTTTGCGACTGAAGGAAAGTGAGCAGGTTCTTGGCATACATCTGGCTGGCATGGAAAGGCACGCCGGACGCGGGATTCACGATGCCGATGATCTTGACGCCCTTAACGTCGGCGGTTTCGCCGGGCTTGGTGAGCTCGCAGTTGCCGCCGCGTTCGGCGGCGAGATCGACAATCACCGAGCCGGGCTGCATGGCGTGAACCATGGCAGCGGGAATGAGCAATGGCGCTTTCTTACCAGGAACAACGGCGGTGGTGATGACGACATCGCTGTCGGCGACTACTTTGCCGAGCAGCTCGCGCTGCTTCTGGTAAAAGGCTTCGTCCTGCGCCTTGGCATAACCGCGCTCGTCCTGGGCGTCCTTGGTTTCGAGAGGAAGTTCGACGAAACGAGCGCCGAGACTCTGGACTTGCTCTTTGACCGCGGGGCGGACGTCATAGGCGCTCACTACTGCACCGAGACGGCGGGCGGTGGCGATGGCCTGCAATCCGGCAACGCCTACGCCGACGACAAGCACGCGCGCGGGTGTGATGGTGCCCGCGGCGGTGGTCATCATGGGGAAGACACGGGGAACGGTGTCGGCGGCCATGATGACGGCTTTGTAGCCGGCAATGTTCGCCATGGAAGAGAGCGCGTCCATGCTCTGAGCGCGGGTGATGCGCGGCATGAGTTCGACGGCGAAGGAGGTCACGCCGGCGTCAGCGACCTGCTGGACAACTTCTTTGGTTCCGAGCGGGCGAAGGAAGCCGACGAGGACCTGGTCGCGGCGATAGAGCGGGAGATCGGCGTCGCCGGTGAGATCGTTGGCACCGTGAGCGAGGACCTGAAGGATTACGTCTGCGGAGGAGAATACACTGGCGCGGTCGGGCAGGATTTTGGCGCCTTTTTCGGTGTAGGCGGCGTCGGGATAGCCAGCCTGATCGCCGGCACCCGCTTGGACCACAACCTCTAAACCAATCTTGACCAGGTTCGGAACCACCGCCGGAGTCAACGCCACGCGGCGTTCCCCCGGATAGGACTCACGCGGAACCCCAACGATCACGAAGCTTCCCTCTCGCAGTTCGGGTATGAATGCTTTATCTGCCGCACGGCATGGTACACCGTCCGGCACAAGTTCGCACGTAGCTCATCGCTTGCCGCAAGCGCGATCGTCAAAAGAGGAAGGGATGAAGAAGGGCACGGCGTCGGAGAAGATGGTGTCGGTATCGAGTTTGCCGAAGCGCGACCATTCGGCGGAGAGTTGAATCGGATCGAATTGGCGGTATTTCAGAGGCCAGAGCGAGACGCCGATTTGCAACACGTGATCGCCAGGAGCGAGAAAACCGGCGGTCGGCCGGCGTGCGGCGGCGAAACTATCCTGCACTAGAGTGTCGAAGGTCTTGCCGGGCGCGAGAATGATGAACTTGCTGTCCTCGGGGGCCCGGCTGATGCGTTGGTGAAGTCCGCCGGGCTTGGGGCGAAACACTTCAAAGCTGGGATTGAATTCGTAATCTTCGCGATAGATGGCGGCGGCATCGCGGGCGCCGCGAATGATCAGCGGATCTTCGAGGCGGCGGGCGAGGATCAACGGGTCGGGGGAACTATTGGTGAAATGGAGGCGGACGCTGAGACGCACGGAAAAGAATTCGCTGTCGACGCGGCAGTAGGCCTGGCGTACGACTTCGGCGTGCACGGTGAGGACATGCGAAGGCTCCTGCGCCGAGGATAGCGACGTCAGCACTGCGATCAGCACTCCGGCGATCCGCTTCATGGGGAGCAGTCTTGGGGGGCGAGGTGGATTGTACGCGCTGGGAGGGCGGAATTGAGGCTGCTTCTTGGCCGAGAGACACAGGAAACGTAAAATGGGAACACCGCTTATTTTCCGGGGGACTTATGAATTCATGGCGAGGCTGGACGATCGTATTTCTAGTTTGTGTTTGCAGCAGTGCCGCGCTGGCGCAGAAGAAAATCTGCATTGGCAACACGGGCGGCAGCGATGCCGAAACCTTCAACATCCAACAGTCGCTGTACGACTCGATCAAGCACGAAGCTGGATCACGGGGCAGCCAAGTGACCTTGCAGCTGCTGACGAACAGCGGCGAGAAGCAGGCGAAGGACGAGATCAAGTCGCTGAAGTGCGACTACGCGCTGATGAGCAATATCAACCGCGAATGGCCGCAGCCGAAAGCTACCGACAGCCAAGGCGGCGGGAATACCCCGACGATTGGCGGAAGCAAGGATAAAGATAATCCGCATCCGGCGTCGACTTCGCGGTTCCACTTTGCTTTGCTCGACGACAAAGGGAAGCGAATCGACAAGTTCGATACGAGCATCGAGATGCAGATTCGCTACACGGCGAAAGATGTGCAGCCGGAGCTGAAGGACATACTGCAAGAAGTGGCGAACTGGACGTTGGACGGGACGATTGCTTCGAAATAAAAACCCACCACGGAGGCTCGGAGACACGGAGATTTTTTAGACTCTGGTTTCGTGAGACGGAAAATCAAAGGCAGCCCCGGAGAGTTGGGCTGCCTTTGATTTTGTGACTTTGTTTTCTCCGGGCCTCTGTGGTGGGTTTATTGCTTGGGGGCGGTCCATTGGTCGACCCAATCCTGAACGGTCTTCCACCAGAGCTGGGAGTTTTGCGGCTTGAGGACCCAGTGGCCTTCGTCGGGGAAATAGAGCATTTTCGACGGGACCTTCATGAGTTGCAGCGCGGTGAAGAGCTGGAAGCCTTCGCTCACGTCGAGACGATAGTCGAGCTGGCCGTGGACAACGAGCATCGGCGTCTTGAAGTTCGGGACGTAAGTGCTAGGCGACCATTTTTTGTAGAGCTCGGGGTTCGTCCAGGGAGTGCCTTTGAACTCCCAGAGGTTGAACCAGAGCTCTTCGGTTGAGCCGAAGGCGGAGACGGCGTTGAACATGCCGTCGTGGGAAACGATGCACTGGAAGCGGGTGGTATGGCCTTCGAGCCAGTTGGCCATGTATCCGCCGTAACTGGCGCCCAGAGCGCATTCGCGGTTCTTGTCGATGTAGGGATAAGTTTTTTCGGCGTAGTCGAGGCCTAGCATCAGGTCCTGGAAGGCGCGGCCCCCCCAATCGCCATTGATGTCGTCAATAAACTTCTGGCCGTAGCCGGTGCTGCCGCGCGGGTTGACCATGATGGCGACGTAGCCATTGGCGGCGAAGAGTTCGGGGTTCCAGCGATAGGACCAGTCGTCTCCCCAAGCGCCTTGCGGGCCGCCGTGGATGAGGAACTTCACCGGGTACTTCTTCGATGGATCGAAGTTCGGAGGCTTCACGATGAAGCCCTGGACTTTGACGTTTTCGGAGCCGGTGAACCAGAAGGGTTCGATGGGCTGCATCTGGACTTGGTCGAGGACGGGGGCGTTGATGTGGGTGAGAGGAACGGCCTGGCTGAGTTCCCCTGATGTCAGACTGTATTTGGGATCGTACTGCGGCTGGATGTTCTTCACGTCGATACGGTCGACAATCGTCGTTCCAATTGCGAAAGGGGCGGCAAAGATTTCGTTCGGAGCAGCGACCGACATGCGCGCGAAGACGACCGTCTTCCCGTCAGGAGTGACCGAGGGCGAATCATTGAATCCGCCAACTAGCTCTCGGATTGATGCTTGAACTCCGTCCCCTCCGGAAGTCAGCTTCAACCAATAGATCGGCGCAGAGCCCAGATTTTCAGCGGTAAATAGCAGCGCTTTGGAGTCAGGCGCCCATCCGACCGAATCCACCCACCGATCAAATCCCTGCGTGAGTTCCGTGATCTTGCCGGTTGCGCGGTCGTAGAGCATGAGGCGGAAGCGGTCGCTCTCGTAGCCGGCGCGGGCTTGCGAGCGGAAGGCGATGTACTTGCCATCCGGCGAGTAGAGGGGCGTGCTGTCGGCGCCGGGCGAGGTGGAGATTTTTTTCGGCTCGCCGCCGGCAGTGGGGACTACGAAGATGTCGGTGTTGGTGCTGGCGGCTTCGACTTCGTCGAGGTCGCTGGCATAGGCGATTTCTTTGCCGTCGGGCGAGAAGGAGTATTGGTCCTGGCCGCCGAGGGAGAACGGCGGGACGTCGTGGTTGCCGGGGGTGAGGTCGCGTGGCGCGCCGCCAGCGAGCGGCTGAATGAAAAGGTGCGAGCGCTTGCCATCGCCGTAGGCGTTCCAATGGCGATAGAGGAGGTGGGTGAAGATCATGGCCTTCACCTTGGAGGCCTCGCGTTGTTCGTCGCGTAGCTTGTTGCACGCTTCTTCCTTGCAATCGGGCCAGACGGCGGAGACGAAGAGGATGTGCTGGCCGTCGGGCGACAAGACGGCGGCGCTGACTTCGGTGGAGATGGAGGTGAGTTTGCGCGGCTCGCCGATGAGGGTGCCGGAGGCGGTGTCGAATGGCTGGGCGAAGACCTGCGACTTCCCGTCGGCATCGGCGATGAAGAGGATTTGTTTTCCGTCGGGCGAGAAGCGGACGTTGTCTTCGCCTTTGCCGTTGGTGAGTTGGCGGGCTTCAGCGCCGCCAGCGACCGGGACGATCCAGATGTGGTTGGTTTTCTTGTTGGCTTCGAGGGAAACGTCGGTGACGGAGAAGGCGGCCCATTTTCCGTCGGGCGAGAGATAAGGCTCGGCGACGCGCTTGAGATGCATCATGTCGTCGAAGGTGAAGGGGCGCTTCGACGCCGCCGAAACAGGCGCGGGTTCGCTTGTAGGCGACGCGGCGCCGGAGCTTTGCGCCAACGCACAGCAGGCGAGAAGTACGACGACAATAAACAAACGACGGACCATGACAAGAGCCTCCAGAGAAGCACGTCAAAACGAGCCAGTGTAAATTAAAACCCGGTTACGCACAGTGTTAAGACAAATTCGTGGGAATCCAGAGCTGCGGGCCAGGAGTATACTTTTTGCATGCGATTTCGATTTTCCGACGGCGACGTGGAAGACCTGAACTCAGCGAGCGACAACTCCGACGACCAACGGACGCGTCCGCGGTCCGGCACGATTGAGAGAATTGCCGACATTGCATACGACGCGCTGCGGAAACATGAGATTGAGCCGAGCGCGACGAATCAGCCGACAGACGAATCCCGATAGTATCCTGCCAGCTTTAGTAATCAATTCTTATCTATAACGATTCGTCGCTCACTGCGGCGAAAAGTTCCCACGTCTCTGGGCTCCTCGGGATGACGACATATTCGCTGCCCCGAAAACGCGAGATCCTTCGACCTCGAATCCGGAGTGTTATCCGGATTCTCCCCTCAGGATGACAGCGCTAGAGAGTCAGTGTTTTCCCAAATAGTCGAAATTTACTAATCCATCGCGGTAGTCGAAGGTGAGGCGGAACTCGCTTAGGAGCGGGAAACCGAGAATGCCTTTGATGCCGAGGCCGTCGCCTTCGCTGAATTTGTCCATGTTGAGGGCGATCATGCGGAAGTTATCTTGCACGAACGGACCGAAATGGATGCGGACGTTGGAGGCGAGGAGGACGTCTTTGACCTGGCCGGAGATGCCGCGGATGGGGATGTCGACCAGGGCTGTGAGTTTGGAGGGATCGACGTACTTGGTGTCGACCTGGGTATCGAAGGCGCCGGTATCGAGAAGGAAGACGCGGTTGGGGCGGTCGTCGACGCTGGTGGGGACGAGGATGTGGGCGCCGACGCGGAGGACGGGCAAGTAGTCTTTCATCTCGGGCGCGATGTAGCGATCGTAGTTGCCGGTGGAATCTTTGTTGGCGTCGAGCAGCGGCGGCAGCGGGGCGAGGGCGAGCTCGGAGTGCTGGATATCGAGGGTGACGAGGAAGTGCTCGAAGACATTGACGCCGATCAATCCATCGCAGTCCTGGGGAAAGTGGCCGTCGATCACGTTCAATGGGACGTTATGAAATTCGATGGGACCGATTTTGAGAGAGTGCGCCCAGCCAAGATAGCCGGAGGCGTCTTTCTCGTCGCCTATGCCGCGGGAGACGGTGTCGTAAATCTGGCGGACCTTGGCTTTCGATGCGGCGCCGCGACTGAGAACGATGCCGGTGGCGCCGGTGTCGATCATGAGACGGACTTTCTTATCGTTAATGACGGCTTGCAAGGCGACGGCGGTTTGATGGCCGGAGCTGGGGCCGTATCCGCCTACGTTGCGGATGACGCGATCGAGCTTGATTTTCGCGTTGTCGGTGGTGCTGGCGAGTTCCCAGGAATTGCGGTTTCCTAATGTGATGAGCCAGGCGACTGCGGACTGCAGCGTGCTGAGATGGTCAGGCGCCATGTGGCCGGGATGATCGATGAGATGTTCGAGGGCACGACGACGGTCGATGCGGGGAAGATGGAAGGCCCAGAACTCGTAAATCTCGGGATCGTCGGGATCGAGCTCGTGGGCGCGTTCGATGACGCGGATGGCGGTGCGGTAACGGGAATCGATTTGCGCGATGCGAGCGATGCCGTACCAGCCGCGGGCGAGTTCGGGATTCAGCTCAATCGATTTTTCGTAGTCGGTATTGGCTCCGGCGAGATCGCCCTCGCGGTAGAGGACGTCGGCGTTGGCGGCAAGGACGGGAGCGGAGTCGGGAAGAAGTTTGAGCGCGGCGTCGGCGGCGTGACGGGCGTCGGGAATTTTCTTTTCGTCGAGGAGGGAGCGGATGAGGCCGGCTTGAGCTTCCGGGGCGTTGGCGTTTTTCGCGATGGCGTCGTGGTAGAGCTTTTCGGACTGGGCGAAATCATAGGTGCGCCACGCGGAGAGGGCTGCGTCGGGTGCAGCGTCGGCGGGCGGAGATTGAGCGGCGAGTGGGAGAGCGAGGAGGGTGAACGCGAGAAGACGCCGCATCTGGGGATGCTAGCAGAGGCTGTTGGCTCTCGGCTGTTGGCTCTCGGCTGTTGGCCGTTTGGTAAAGAATCTGCGAACCGTAAACGAAAAGCCCCATCGGTGGAGACGATGGGGCACATTGGTTTGGCGAACTCTAATTGGCGGCTTGGGACTGGCGCGATTTGCGGGAGGCGCGGCGCTTGGGCTGCGCGGGTTGGAGAGGCATTTGCGAGACCTCGGTGCCGAGAATGTGCAGGACCAGCATGCACATGTCGGTGCGCTGGCGGAGGAATTCGAGGACCTTTTCGCGCTCGACGAAGATGAGCCGGGAATCCTGGTCGATGCTGCAGGTCAATTGGTAAATGCCGCGCAAAAACGTGCCGGGAAGGCCAAGCAGGCTGCCTGGACCAGAGGAGCGGGCGAGCACGGTGGCACCGTTTTCGGTGGTCATAGTGAGGGATGCGTGCCCGTCGAGGATGATCCAGACGCCTTTGGCGATGTCGCCTTCATGGAAGAGGACGGTGCCACGGATGCAGGTAACTTCACTTCCCAGCGGCTTCAGTTCGGTGACCAGCTCCGGCGGGGAAACAAAGGCTTGGTTGGGGATACGTATGGGTTGAATCACAAAACGCGGCCTCCACGGCCATTGTCAGTATGGGGGGGTATGACCCGAGGGGCTGTGATGCTTATCACATGGCGCTGTGATGGCTTGGGAGGGTGGGGATGCAGGGATTTACGGGGCAAACAGCAGGTCCTTTGTCGCTGCGCTCCTCAGGATGACATGGGGGAGCGTAGCGGGGGACGGAGCGTTTCGAGCTTCCGCGACATTTAGCTGAGGACTTCGGCGGGGCGATTTTGGAAGGAATTGGCGGTGGGGAGTTCCATGGTGACGCAAGCGCCGTTCGGATGAACGTTGGTGGCGTAAATTTCGCCGCCGTGCTGTCGCATGATGCCGTAGCAGATGCTGAGACCGAGGCCCATGCCGCGGCCCGGCGACTTGGTGGTGAAGAACGGATCGAAGATGCGGTTGAGATCGAGGAAGCCGGGGCCGCTGTCGGTGATATTGACGAGGACCTTTTCGCCGAGATCGCGGGCTTCGACGATGATTTGCTTGGAGGAGGCCTCCTGAACGGCATCGATCGCATTGGCGATGAGGTTCGAGAGAACGATTTTGAGCTGGCTCTGATCGATACCGATGAGCGGGAGTCCGTTGGGAACATTCGTGGAAAAAGCAATGCCGCGGCCGTTGAGATCGTACTCGCGCAGGGTGAGTACGTCCTGAAGGACGGCGGCAAACTCGGTGTTGGTGGTTTCGGTGCGGCTCTGGCGCGAGAAGCGCAGGAGGTTCTCGATGATGCGCTTCATGCGGTTGGCTTCGCGGCGGACGATGGTGAGGTCGCGTGCGACTTCGGGCTGGAGGTTGTAATCGCCCATAAGCTCGGTATAACCGAGGACGGCGGTGAGCGGGTTGTTGAGTTCGTGAGCAACCCCGGAGACCAGTTGCCCGACGCCGACGAGCTTTTCACGGAGCACGATCTGGCGGTGCATGGAGGTGCGGTCGATGGCGACAGCAAGATCGGCAGCGAGGAGTTCGATCGTAGTCAGCTCTTCGGAGGTGATGCGGGTGACGTCCTTGGGCTCGTCGAGGAAGAAGCAGCCGAAGCTGAGGCCGCGGTGCGATTGGAGGGGAACGAGCAACTCATCGCCCGCGCTCCAGCTGGGGTTCTGGGGATACTGACGCTCGGTCGGCATGAAGCGGCCGGTGGCGAGCTTATCCGGCGAAACCCGATAGGAGTTCTTGCCGATTTTGTCGGAGGCGCGGGAGAGACGGGTGACCTCCTCGACGCTCATGGTTGAGGCGACCGCTTGAACGTAGGCGAGCGCCTGTGGCGATAATCCGGAGTGACCCGCGACATGCAGGTGATGGGTATCGTCCGCGAGCAGGACCACGGCACGCTGGAAGTTTCCTTCTTCGGTGATGACGTCGGCGATTTTCTGGCAGAAAGGCGGGACGTCGACGGCCTGAAGAAGTTGGGAGGTGATTTCGGCGAAGCGCTGCACCTGGCGATTGAGGGCGTGTTCGCGTTCACCTGCGAGTTGGGCAGAGCGGGCCTCGTCCTCCTGGAGGATAAGAATCATGCCGAAGGCGACGATGAATTTGGGGACGTTCCAGAGCTCGGAACCGGCCTCGCCGATGCGGTCCATGAGTTGCGGGGCGTACGCAGCGAGCGCCCAGACGAAGGCCCAGGCGGTCATGCCGCCACAGGTGACGATTACCCCAGGCGAATAGCGCCAGTAGTGGCGAATGACGAAGAACCCGGCGAGGGCGTAAGTCGCCATCATCAGGGCGTAATAGGACTCGATGCCATTGACAGGGTGGTAGATCTGGTAGATGGCTCCGAGGCCGACGGCGGTCAGAAGGAGTTCGGTGAGGTTGTCCCAAAGATCGCGGTTCTCGCACTGCCAGTGGTAGGTTCCAACGCCGCCGAAGGTGACAAGGGCGGCGCAAATGGCTTCCGGCAGCAGCCGCGGATGCGGCCCATTCGAAAGAATGGCGAAGACCGAGAGAGGAACGGAGATGAGGAACATGCTGAACCAGCGAATCCGTTCGGTCATCCGGAGGGGAGCGAGAGATAAGACAAAGGCGACACCGGCGAGCGGAAGTGTGGTGCTGTCGATGGCGTCGAGAATTACGTCAATGCGGCTGGGGTGAAGCTCGGCAATAGGAATGAGGAAGTGGACGAAGATGAGCGACCAGGCGAGGATCCAGAAGCGCACGCGGGAGCTGCGTTCATGGCGATAAATGCTGAGAAATATGCCTACGAGCGTTCCGAGAACGAGAGGCGCGGGGAGGTGTCGAAAAAAATCCTGCATGCTCTAAAGGACCTGCCAGAGCTTGTATTCTGCGGGAAAAAACGGCTGTTCGCAATTGGAAACAAAGTTACTTAGGGCATACCCATTGGAATGCAGGGCCCGCAGACGTGACGCTGGGGGTGGCGGCGCGTCTAAGATAGGAGTAGCCATGTCTGTGCGACTTTCCTTCCCTCGTGTGATTTGTGTGTTGTTGGTGCTCGTTTCTCTGGCCGGAGGCCTGTGGGCCGATGATCGCGGCGAAGGTCCGTTGAATCCCAATCCGCCGACGGGGATCACGGTTGACCAGATCATCCAGAAGTTCGCGTCCAAAGAAAAAGAGTTCAAGGCAGCGCGCGAGAAGTACACCTGGCGGCAATCGGTGATGGTGGCTACGGTGGATGGCGACACTATCGACGGCCAGTATCGGGAAGTGTTCGACGTGCTGTTCGATTCGACGGGCAAGCGCATTGAGCAGGTGGTGTTCGCTCCCCAGAACACGCTGGAACGGATCCAGATGACGCCGGAGGACATGCAGGACATCCGAAAGCTGATGCCGTTCGTGCTGACCAGCGACGAGGTTCCCGAGTACAACATCACGTATGCCGGGCAGCAAAAGGAAGATGAGCTGAACACGTATGTGTTCGACATTTCGCCAAAGAAGATCGAGAAGGGCAAGCGCTATTTCGAAGGACGGGTGTGGGTGGACGATCACGATATGCAGATCGTGAAGACCTACGGCAAGGCAGTTCCCGATATCAAGAAAGGGCAAGAGAACCTGTTCCCGAAGTTCACCACCTGGCGCGAACAGATCGATGGGCTGTATTGGTTCCCGGCATACACGAAAGCCGACGACGACCTGCACTTCAAAGAAGGCGATGTGCACACCCGGCAGATTATTCGCTATACGAATTACAAGCGGTTTGGCGCGGCGACGAAGATTACGTTTGACGGGCAAGAAGTGCAGAGAAAGCCGGAAGGACAGGACCAGCAACAGACTCCACAGCAACAGCCGCAACAACAGGCTCCGCCGAAGCTGTGAGTGAAATGGTGGTCAAGGGCTAAAGCCCATTTCAATGTTGCGCGGGGCGGCACGGCTGAAGCCGTGCCCTGATGCAAACCAGCGCGGATGCGTTCCAGCATGCCCTGATACAAACCAGCGGGATACGTCTCAGCGCGGGCACGTTCCAGCATTGGACACGTTCCGGCAGGGTACGTTTCAGCATGGGCACTGGCAGATCCGACAAAAACACCAAGGGCAGCCAAGTGGCTGCCCTTTTGATTTCTCTGGATTACGCGGCTGGTGCCATGGAACGTTGTGCGGCCTGGTGGATGAAGCGCTTCATGACGGTAGCCCACATCACGCGCTTGCGCAGGGCACTGTCTTTCACGTTGCGTCCGGCGGCGAACATGGTGAGCAGGGCTTTCATTTTGAAGACGCGAAGCAATTGTTCATCGGCGGCACTGCTGTCGTAGGCTTCGAGGAAGGCAGCCTGGACTTCGCCGATGAGATCGCGATCGCAGAACGGATACTTTTCGAGCGACTCGATGCAAGCCATGAAGTAGGCGACGTCAATATAAGCGTAGCCTTTGCGCTCGAGCTTGGCGTATTCGGCAATGCCGAT
>DASYAU010000100.1:0-18136 GCA_036501185.1 Candidatus Korobacter sp.
TACTTGTGGACAGGTGTTACCTGTACTACTGGCCGTACTACCAGTACTTCAACGACACATCTTCAACCCAAGTTTGGTAATCGGTCATGTACTTATTGCCATCCATTTGAAAAGCAACGTCCAATTCCTTCGTGCTGCTGCTCTCCGGGGCGTACGTGCGATTGATGTAGTGCTTGTTTCCGTCGATCGAAACGGAGACAAAGTGCACGTTGCCGCCGCTGGTGCGCTGGAACTCAAGGGTGATGTGGTGCCATTTGTACGCCGTCGGCCTGGCGCACGAGATGCCCGTGTGGACCCAGTGGGTCGCTTTCGAGTAGACATCGTAGTTGTGAGAAGCGAGGTCGCATTGGGTTCCAAAGATGAACTTGTGGCCGCCTACCCCCTGGTTGACATCGAATTCGAGCGCCTGGGCCGCACTCGGATTCTTCAAGTAGTAGTGCACGTCATACTGAAAGTTGTGCGCGTTCGAGTCAGCGCCGAGTTGTTTCCACCACAGCGCGTTTCCGTATGCCTTGGTGCCGCTGATGGAGAACCGGGCAGACTTGGCGCCCAAGGTTGGACTGGTGATGCCCTGGGTCATACTGTGGCTGACGGTTGGACCGCTGCCGGCTGCGCCCGCGCAAGCCGAACAGGACTCCCAACCCGACATCTTCTCAATGTAGGTTTTCGTGGTGGAGGCAAAGCTGGCGCTAACGAACAGCAACAGGAGGACGGATAGGATCGCGGCTCGGATGAGATTGCACTTCATTTCGAACTTCAACTCCAGGGGACTGATTTGCTTTCTCCGGTCGCTTCACTTTTCACCGCAGGGGCCGATTGCGTTAAGTCGCGGTGAGAAGTACTGCAACGCATGGTGGACTCTAATGAGCGATCTACTCTGCCTCAATCAAAAAACCTTAGCGGTGTAACTTTCTGAAAATGGAGTGTTAGCGGCGGATTAAGGCCCGCAGTAGTTCCCATCCGGCAGCACTCGCCCAAGCTGCCGCCCAGAGACTACTTGCAACCGCCAGAATGTGCATGAATGCTGGGTTTGCGAGCCGAGGCCAGCGTAAAGGATGGATGAAAAAAGACCTTAAATTTCGCCCTGCTTCAGCATCTCCGGAGCAGAGTTGCTGGACGCCTTAGTACAATGCAGCAGCTCGGGATCACTTTAATTTTGCTGCGAAGCCTTGGCTAGGCATACTCTCCCCCTCCACCTCCCGCCTTTGCGAGTCCCACGCGACAACGATTGCAATTTCGCACAACCGCCCCCTCTTGTCTTCCCATAGGAGTCGTGTCACCCTCATATGGGAATCCAAGGGGAGCAAACCGATGGGCGGAAAAACCGATGTCCCGCAGGGCACGCTGGCCTTGATGGTGCTAAAGACGCTGGAAAGCATGGGGCCGCTGCACGGCTACGGCATTGCGCGACGCATTGAGCAGACTAGCGGTGCTTCGATCTCGCTGAATTACGGCACGCTCTACCCGGCCCTGCTCAAACTCGAACAGGAGGGCGCAGTCGCGTCCGAGTGGGGTGTCTCAGAGAACAACCGCAAAGCGAAGTTTTACAAGCTGACGCGTGCCGGATACAAGCTGCTCGAAAAAGAAACGCGTGAGTGGGAGACCACCACCGCGATCCTTGCGCGCTTCTTCGCGTCCGGAGAAAAAGCATGAAAGTACGAGAGTTCTTCTCCCGAGCGTTCGGCTCCGCCAGCAAGCGCCAGAACGAAGCAGAATTTTCCCAGCAACTGGCCGGCGACCTCGCCCTCGAAGTCGATCGCAACCTGAAGAACGGCATGGCGCCCGACGAAGCACGCCGCCAGGCGATTCTAAAATTCGGCGGCCTCGAACAAACGCGTCAAGGCTATCGCGAGCAGTCCTCCCTACCCTTCTTCGAGGTGCTGCAACAGGACGTGCGCTTCGCGGTCCGTCAGTTCGCAAAAAATCCGGCCTTCGCGGTCACTGCGATCGTCGTTCTCACGCTCGGCATCGCGGCCAGCGCGGCGATCTTCGCTTTCGTCGATGCCGCTTTACTCAAGCCGCTTCCCTATCGCGATCCCAACCGGCTGGTGTGGGTCACGGAAAAGGTTGAGGCAATCCCGCGGGCAAATCTCTCCTACTACGACTACCTCGATTGGAAGAGCCGCAACCAGACCCTGCAATCGCTCGATGTTTGGACTTCCTCGGGTTTGCTGATCGACTCACCCTCTGGGACGGAGCCTGTGCCGGGGGTGAGCGTGAGCGATGGTTTCTTCAAGACGCTGGGGGTGACGCCTATGCTCGGCCGCGATTTTCGCCCGGGCGAAGATCTGCCCGGTGCGGTACCCACCGTGATCCTCAGCTATGGCACGTGGCAGAAGCGCTTTCACGGAAGGCCGGACATCGTTGGGCAAACCTTCACCGCGAGTGGCGTGGTGTACACCATCATCGGCGTGCTGCCGAAAAGTTTTCAATTTGCGCCGCGCGGTAATGGCGAGATTTGGATGACCCTGCGACCAACTGTAGGCTGCGAACTCCGCCGCAGTTGTCACGACCTGAACGGTATAGGCCGGCTGAAGGACGGAGTCACAACCGCGGGCGCGCTGGCGAATTTCTCGTCCGTCGCCGCCCAATTGGAAGCCCAATATCCCGACTCGAACCGAGGTCAGGGAGCGAGCGTAGAACCGCTGGCGAGTGTGATTGTCGGCGATATTCGCCCGATCCTTCTATTGCTCTTGAGCGGGGCGGCATTGCTGTTATTGATCGCCTGCGTGAATGTGTCGAGCCTCCTGCTGGTGCGCTTTGAAGGCCGTCGCAGGGAAATTGCGGTTCGCGGAGCATTAGGAGCCACCCGTGGACGTCTGGTTCGCCAGTTCCTCACCGAGGGCGTGGTCCTGATGGCAATTGCCCTTGCGCTCGGATTGACCGCCGCCGAAATCGCCATCCACGCGCTGGTGCACCTCATCTCCAAAGACATGCTGACTCGCATGCCCTACCTCGACGGGCTCACCGTGAACGGACACGTGGTGCTGTTTGCCACGGCGACAGCGGTGCTTGCCGCAGCCCTGTTTGCCATAACCCCGTTGTCGCGGCTCGCGGCGAACGATGAGCTGCGTAACGACTTGGCCGAGGGCGGGCGCGGCGGCTCTGGCATGGTATGGCGCCGCTTCGCCTCAAATCTGGTAGTGCTCGAGCTTGCAATCGCCGTGGTGCTGCTGGCGGGCGCCGGCCTCCTCGGCAAAAGCCTCTACCGACTGTTGCACGTTCAGGTCGGCTTCGACCCGGAACATCTTGCCACCCTCGAAATCGACGCCCCGCACGAAGTCTTCCCCAAGGATGAGGACGACGCACGGGTCGCCCGGCGTGTCATGCAACAGGTCAATGCACTGCCGGGCGTCGAGTCGGCGGCTATAACCAGCGTGCTGCCCGTAAGCTACAACGGCAACACCACTTGGTTCCGCATCGTTGGCCGTCCCTATAACGGCGAACACAATGAAGTCCTGCAGCGAGACGTAAGCGCAAACTATTTCCAGACGCTGCGTGCGCACTTGGTTAGCGGACGCTACTTCACGGACGACGAAGATTCCACAAAACCGAACGTCGTCATTATGAATCAGGCTTTAGCGAAAAAGTACTTTCCCAACGAAGACCCAATCGGTAAACAGATCGGCGATAACACTCTCGATCCGAAAAGCCTTGCGCAGATCGTCGGGGTCGTCAACGACGTCAAGGAAGGTGCGCTCGATCAGGACACCTGGCCGGCCCTCTACTTTCCCTATAACCAGAGCACGGATTCCGACTTCAACCTCGTGGTACGAACCTCCCAGGATGCCGGGTCCTTGCTGCCCACCGCAGTCTCCGCAGTACGCTCGGTGAATCCGCAGTTGGGAGCCTCCCAGCCGGAAACCATGCGCCAGCACATCGACGGCTCGAACGCCGCTTACCTCCATCGTTCGTCTGCGTGGCTCGTGGGCGGCTTCGCGGGTCTCGCGCTGTTGCTCGGCATAGTGGGACTTTACGGTGTGATCGCCTACTCTGTCAGCCAGCGCACCAAGGAAATCGGTGTACGCATGGCGCTCGGCGCCCAGCGTGGTGCGGTCTACAAGCTGGTATTAAAGGAAGCCGGGTGGCTCACCATCTCTGGAGTGCTGGTTGGAGTCGCCGGATCGATCGCCGCGGCATCGCTTATGGGGAAGTTGCTTTTCGACGTACACGCATGGGACGTCCCCACACTGGCAGCCGTAGCTCTGTTGTTAGCAGCGGCGTCGTTGCTGGCCAGCTACCTACCCGCACGGCGAGCCGCGTCGGTAAATCCTGTGGAAGCCCTGCGGGCGGAGTAACAACCAGCTACGCCGATCGAGCATGGGTTCGGCTTGGCTCGACTTGATCGAGGTCCTGAACGTAGGGCAACACTTCCCGCAATGCCCACTCGATGCGATCCACTGCGGCTTGGATCGCCTTGCTCTCGCCATAGCCATCGGAGCACAGGATTGCCTGCAGCGCGTTCCGCACATGGTGGTTGATCACCGCCAGCATCTCGAGCCGGCGAAGTTCTTGCAGGCTGCGGGCGCGGGAAATCGACTCCAGCCGCTCCGTCAGGATCGCGGCCAGCAGCGCCGCAATTGTCGAGCCCACAATGCGTAAGCCGTCGTCGTGCAAAAAGCGGTCATAAATCACCCACTGCACCCCGAGCGCCAGGAGGAACACGCCCACTGCCACCCCGGCGCTGAGCAGAAGGATCTCGGAACGCGAGCGGATCTTTAATTGCGGTAGATTTACGAACCCGGGATCACGCAGCAGCCATTCGACACTGTTCGCCGACGTGCTGGAAGCATTGCCGGGCGGTTTTTCTGGTGGGGACGGCATCGGGCGAGCGCAAACGCCTCTTCTCATTCGACGTACTTACGATTAAAAAGATTCGCCGATCTCGCCATCTTTCGCAACGCCAGTTCGTGCCTAAACGAAAAGTGCCCGCTGCGCCGCGCGCAGTTCCGCCACGATCACTTTCGAGGCCTCTAGCGCCCGTTGGTGATCGCCCGGCGGGAACGAGATCGCGCCCACGCGCGCATGTCCGCCACCCCCGTAACGCTCGCAAATCTTCGCCAGGTTCACCATCTTCTCTTCCGGCGTCGTCGTCCACGGGTTCGAGCCCACGGAAACTTTCGTGCGGAAGCTGCTTTTACTTAAACCAACGCTATAAGTACTTTCGGGATGCAGGTAGTACGGGATGAATTTGTTGTACCCCTCGAGCTCATAATTCGTAACGTCAAAGAAAATCGTCCCATCGATGCACTCGCTGCGATCGCGAATAATGTCGATCGACTTCCAGTGCCGATCAAGCAGCCCAGGCATTCGTTCCGCCACAAACGGGAGTTGGATAACCTGCGCAAGCGGCTCGTACGCCAGGTGCGGGATGATCTTCGGAACGTACCCTTCGTCCTGCGCCGACTCGATCACCATGGTCAGCTTCATCGCCGGCTCTTTCATCTCCACCGCGGTCTTGGCGTCCTGGTAGAGAGCGCCATCGATGGTATCTGCCCAATCCACCAACTCCTGCACCTTGCTCACGTCGAACCCAAACCGGGTCTCGGCAATCGTTGCAATAAACTTCGTGCAAGACTTGAAGTCTGGATCGTAAAACATTCTGCTGCTGGTCTGATTTTCGAAATGCTCCGCGTCTGCCGGGGTCAGGAACGCGCTCTCATGATGGTCGAACCACCACGTGATTTTGGGCGAGTTGGAGTACTTGAAATCCACAATGGCGTTCTCGTCGCCGTCAAACTGCTTCTCGTCAAAGAGTGCCCCGGCGCGATGCACGAGCCCGGTGAACTCAAATTCCACGTTTTCGCGGATGCGCTCCCGGTAAAAACGGCTGAACAACGAGGCGGAAGACGCTCCATCGAAACAACGGTCGTGGTAGAAAACCCGAATTCTCACAATGAGTCCTTGGCTCTCAATCGATTTCAACCGAGAGAGGAAAAGCTAATAGGAATGACATCTTGGGTGCACTCCTGTCAAGGACGCCGGAGGGCTGGCTGTCTCAGTTTACGGGTTATCTGGAAACCGCGTGTCGCAGCATCCAGCAGATTCCCGGTTGACGGCTTGTCGTCCTATTGCAAGATTGCAGGAGTCCTGCGTGGCGCACCAGTCCTCGCTTTTTCGCGCCAGCTCAGGATCGGTGAATTCGAGCTTGCAGATGGAACAAACATAAACGCTCATCACCGTAGATTATCCCCTGTGCAGCTCGATTACTTCCAGCGACAAGCGTGTTCAATCCGGTCAGCCGATTAAACCTACCTCCGAAACTTCATTGACCGGCGTTTCGTGAACAGATACATTCGCAGCAAGTTTCGACACATTCATCATGCCCTGTAATTCTTGTGGAGCGATTCTCCAGGCCGGCGAGCAGTTCTGTCCGGGATGCGGCACGGCTGTCATTCAGCCCACCGCGGTGCCCAACCTCGCCGCGGTCGCACCGCCCATGTATGTCGCTACCGGAGAGCCAAGCGGTAAAGCCACCGCCAGCCTGATCTGCGGCATTTTCTTCTTCGTGTTCCCGCTCCCCATCCTGGCAATTATTTTCGGGCACCTTGCGCTTTCGGATATCAAGAAGAGCGGCGGACGCCTGCTTGGCCACGGGCGCGCAGTCGCCGGCCTGGTGCTCGGATACATGGGCGTGGCCGCCGTTCCGTTCATCTTGATCATTGCCGCCATCGCCATCCCGAACCTTCTCCGTGCGCGAATCGCAGCCAATGAATCCTCCGCCGTGGGCAGCCTTCGCTCGATCAATACTGCCGAGAGCACCTATCGCATCGCCTATTCCAACGTCGGCTACGCCTGCACCCTCGGTGCCCTTGGAGGCAGTTCGGCAAACGCCAGTTCCGACGCGGCCGGCCTGATCAACGCGCAGCTCGCGTCGGGGACCAAGTCCGGCTACCGCTTCGAGATCGCCAGCTGCGAGAACGGCGGCGACGAGGCCAAGTATCAGGTTATCGCTACTCCGGTCACCCCTGGCCAATCGGGTTCGCGAACCTTCTGCAGCGATCAGACCGGCGTGATTAAGTCCGCGCGCGAAGGCGAGGATTGTTTGGAATCAGGGGCCCCGCTCCATTAGAGCGATTGGAGGACCATGTTCTGCACCAAATGCGGCACACAAAACGACGACAACGCCACCACCTGTATCTCCTGCGGCAACGCTCTCCGTCCGGCGACCTACGTGCCGCCCGTGGCTCCGCCTCAGGCACAGCCACCTCAGCCTCCGCCCCCGCCCCAAGCGCCGATCGCGCAGGCTTACGTACCTGCGCCGCAGCAGCAGATGCCTGGCATGGTGCGACCGAACATTCCGAACTACCTCGTGCAGGCGATCCTGGTGACGGTTTGTTGCTGCCTGCCGTTCGGCATCGTCTCGATCATCTTCGCTGCGCAGGTCAACAGCAAGCTGACTGCGGGCGACATCAATGGCGCAATGGAATCTTCGCGGCAGGCAAAGCTGTTTGCGTGGATCGGCTTCGGAATCGGCGGCGCCGGCGTGCTGGTTTATGTCTTACTGATGATGTTGGGATTGGTAGCAGGAATCGCAAGCAATGCACACTGATTTAGCACGTGACGAGCGGCGGCTGGCACTTGTCTCGGCTGCAGTGCTTGCTGGAATCGCGGCGGCCGTGACCCTCGGCAAGCCAGGCCATGCCTCGTTTCTCCCGCCGTGCATTTTTCAAAAGCTGACGGGACTTTTCTGTCCTGGCTGCGGCAGCACGCGCGCTGTCTGGTACCTCGTGCATGGACATCCGCTCAAAGCGCTGGGAGAGAACGCGCTCATTGTGTTGTTGCTTCCCTTCATCATCTACGACCTTGCGGCGGTGCTCAGCCGCCGCTGGGTCACTCTCAGCTCGCGCTTGCATCCGTGGATACTCTGGACGCTGTTCGGCGTGCTGATTGCTTTCACCGTCGCGCGTAATATTCCTTTGCACCCCTTCACGCTGCTGGCTCCCACCGACATCCGCTAAAAGCAAAACGCCCGCACGCGGCGGGCGTCTCGCAAAACCAAGTTGCCTTAAACCTGCTTGTCGGCCAATCCGCCGATTATCGGCAGGTGCGGTGTTTGCATCTGGTACGCCTTAATCATCATCACCACGCACAGTGCGAGGAACCCGAAGCCGATGATCATGTCGATCGGGAACATGATGAGGCCGAGCGGTCCGCCTACGGCGGCCAGCACGAAACCAACAATCATCAATCCGATCCATAGCACGAACCACGCGCCTGCCAGGAACAGCGATTGGAAGGAATGGAAGCGCAGGAACTTATTGCTCTTGTAAGGCTCGGCGACGAGCCAAATGATGTCGCAAATCAGTCCAACCGGCGAGTAACAAAGCAGGCCGGCGATGTTATCAGCCAAGCCAGATGATGCCGGTGCTACTGCGACCGGCGCCGGCGCTACCGCAGCCGCGGCCCCTGCTCCTGCCGCTGCGCCAACTGGTTTCCCGCAGGATGGACAAAACGTTGTTCCGTCAGCGACTTGGGTTCCACAACCACTGCAAAACGCCATCGTAGGCCTCCTAAATTCCCTTTCCTTTGCTGCTTTGGATTTCGAGCTACCTGAATTTGCGCGGCAGTCCTGCTGGAGACACCGCTTTTGTGTGGGGCGAACATTATCAAAATCTCACCCCGTCGGCAAAGAAAATTGCGAGTTTTCTTAACTCCCAGCCCCTTTTTCCGGTATTCGCCCGAGATGGGCATCCCGGAAGAACCGCTGGCCGGAATCTTCGCTTTCCTGACCCCGCCCAGCCACGTTAAACTATTGGTTTCCTTCCGTTTTCACAGGAGTTGAAATGTTAGTTGTGATGGCCGCGCACGCTACGGAAGAGCAGGTGCGCGCGGTCTGCAAGCGAATTGAGGAGCTCGGCTTCCGGCCCCATCCCATCCCCGGCGCCCAGCGCACCGCTATCGGCATAACCGGCAACGAGGGCGCAGTCGATCCCGGCACCCTCGACGAACTCCCAGGCGTAGCCGAAGTCATCCGCGTAAGCAAGCCCTACAAGCTCGTAAGCCGGGATGTAAAGGATGAACCGACCATCATCCGCTTCCGAAACGGGGCGAGTATCGGCGGCGAAGAACTCGCGGTCATCGCCGGCCCGTGTGCCATCGAAAGCCGCAAACAGGCCTTCGCCGTGGCAGAGCATACGGCCAAGGCGGGTGTCCGGTTCTTCCGCGGCGGAGCCTACAAACCGCGCACTTCCCCCTACTCCTTCCAGGGACTCGGCGAAGAAGGCCTGAAAATCATGGCCGACATCCGCGACCAGTTCGGCTTGCTGATTGTGACCGAAGCCGTCGACAACGAGTCGCTCGACCTGGTGGAGAAATACGCCGACGTCATCCAGATCGGCGCGCGTAACATGCAGAACTTCTCACTGCTCAAGTGCGCCGGGCGCGCCCACAAGCCGGTACTGCTGAAGCGTGGTATGTCGGCCACCCTGGAAGAGTTCTTAATGGCCGCCGAATATGTGATGAGCGAAGGCAATTACAACGTTGTGCTCTGCGAGCGCGGCGTGCGCACCTTCAGCGACTACACGCGCAACACCCTCGACCTGAGCATTGTGCCCGCCGTGCACCGCCTGAGCCATTTGCCGATCCTAGTGGACCCGAGCCATGGCACCGGCGTCCGCAGCAAGGTGACGCCGCTCTCTCGCGCCTCGGTTGCAGTAGGGGCCGATGGCTTGATCGTGGAAGTGCACAATGAACCCGATCGCGCGTTGTCCGACGGCAAGCAGTCACTTTTCCTTGACCAGTTCGACGACTTGATGAATCAGGTGCGGCAGATCGCGCCGGTCGTGCAACGCACCGTGGCCGCGCCCGGCATCGCCACGGCCGTGAAGCTCGATTCGGCCGCCGCCCGATGACCTATCTCCCGACCGGTAAGCTGCTGCGGGCCATCACGCTCGCAGCGCTGGCTTGCTCCCTCTCCAGCTGTCTCAAGTCGGGAGCGGACCTCTCGAATACCCAGGAGTACGCGTACGTCACCAACGGCAAAAGCAACACCGTAAGCGTGATTGACGCGCGATACTTTCGTGCATTGAAGACCATCGATGTAGGAAAGGGACCTACCGGCATTGCCGTCAATCCGCTGAGCAACGAAGTTTACGTTGCAAACACCGATTCCGATTCCATCTCGGTGATCGACGCCGCGTCGAACCAGGCCACTGCAACCATTCCCGTCCACCATGCGCCGTATTTCATCTCTGTGAGCCCCGACGGCACCCGCGGCTACGTGGCCAACTCGGGATCGAATAACGTTTCCGTGCTCGATCTCACCACCCACGCGGTCACGGCAACGATTCCCGTGGGCGCCGGCCCGGGCGTAGCCGAGGTGGCGCCCAACGAAGTCACCGTCGTGGTTTCCAACCGCCTCAGTAACAACGTTTCCCTAATCGACGCCAACCAGGACAGGGTGATCGCGACTCTGCCGGTGTGCCGCGAGCCGCAGGGCATCGCGATCCTGAAGGATTCCAGCAAAGCCTTCGTCGCCTGCCCCGGTTCGAACCAGGTGGCCGCGATCGACCTGAAACGTAAAACCGTGCTGGCACTCCTCGATGTCGGCGGATCGCCAATCCAGCTGACGCTGAAGCCGGACGGCGGCGAAGTTTTCATCAGTAATTTCGATTCGAATAACGTCTCGTCCATCGAAGTCACCACCAACGAAATCGGCGGCTCATTCCCCATCGGCGAGCATCCAGTGCACTCGGTAACGACGTCCGACAACTCCCTGCTCTACGTCAGCGACTTCGGCGGCGACGATATTTCCGTGTACAGCATCGATGACGGCAAGACCATCGATTCCATCCAGGTCGGCAGCCGTCCCGATGCGCTTGCATTTACCGCCGACGAATCGCACCTGCTCGTCGTGAACACCAAGTCCGGCGACGTGGCCGTGGTGCGTACAGTAAAGACGCGCGAGAATTCGAAAATCAGTCGCGACCGCGCGCTGGTGACCATGATCCCCGTTGGGGCGCAGCCGAATGCAATCGTGATCAAGGTAGTTGCGGCTCACTAACCATGACGAAATGCGAACAGTGCGGCACTGAGTTTTCCAACTGGTTCGGCGACGTCAAGCGCGTTTGCCCGCGCTGCGAACAGCAGGCGAGCCCGCAAATCCTTCCGCCCGAAGCTGCGGGCCAGCCGGCTGCGCCCAAGCTGGTACTGCCAGCACCGATCGTCACCCGCGTATTGATCGGCATCAATGTCGCCGTCTACCTCGCGATGGTGCTTTCCACCCGGCAGTTTCTCGATTTCGATACGCCGACCGTCCTCAAATGGGGCGCCGATTTCGCCGTGCTCACCACTAGCGGTGAATGGTGGCGCATGCTCACCGCAATGTTCCTGCACGGCGGCTTGCTGCATATCGCTGTGAACATGTGGGCCCTGCGTAACCTCGGCTATACCTGCGAGCTTTTCTACGGACGCCGCAATTTCACCATCATTTACATGCTCAGCGGTCTTGCGGGCAGCGCCGGCACCATGATCTGGGACCCAGTTCGGATCAGTGTGGGCGCAAGCGGAGCAATTTTTGGTGTGGCCGGTGCGCTAGCCGCCCTCGTGTACTTCAAGAAATTGCCGGTGGACCGCGCCGTGCTCAAGCGCGATATCGGCAGCATTGGCGCCGTCATTGTCGTCAACTTGCTGATCGGCGGGAGCGTCGGCATCATCGACAACTCCGCCCACGTTGGTGGCCTGATTGCTGGAACTCTGCTCGGGATTGCACTGCCCGCAGTCATCTTCCGTGCGGAACGCGAAAAATCGGCGGCGCTCGGAAATGCAGCTGCCGTCGGTGTTCTCTGCGTCATCATCGCGATTGCCGCAGTCTGCAAAATCAGAGTTGCAGGCGACGTGGAGGCTTATCGCGCCGTGGAAGCCTACTACGCGGGAAACAAAACGGCTGCTTACCAGCACGCCGCGCGCGCTGCAGACATGCACCCGCAAAGCGCAGGCGCGAATAAGATCATCGGATCCCTGCTGCTCGAGCAGGGACAGTATGAGAAAGCCCTTCCGTTCCTTCAAAAGGCGTTCGATCAGAATCCAAAAGACCCCGATCTCAAATCGATGCTCGACGACGCCGCCCGCGGCACTCCCCAAAAATAAGCAGCGGACGCCGCAGCGTCCGTTCGCTAAAAAACTCCGAAACTAATTCTTGCTCGACTCCGCCGACGCGCAATACAAATCGAAGGCTTCTTGCAATATCTCTGCGATCTGCTCCGCGTTGCGCGGTTCGATGTCGCTGCGCTGGATCATATGCACCAGCTTGCCTTCGCGCAGAAAGCCGATCGACGGCGAAGACGGCGGAAAGCCCGTGAAATAAGCACGGGCACGGTCGGTTGCTTCGCGGTCCTGCCCGGCAAACACGGTAATTGAGCGTGCAGGCTTGTTTGCGTGTTCGAGCGCGCGTCTGATCCCCGGCCGCATCTTCCCCGCCGCGCATCCGCAAACCGAGTTCACCACCACCATCAACGTTCCTTCGGTACCGCGAACGGCCTGGTCTACGTCCTCGGCGGTCTTAGTTTCTTCAATCCCAAGGCGCGTCAACTCTTCGCGCATGGGAATCAGCATGATCTCTGGATACATCGAATCTCCTCGAACTCATTATGACACTGATTGTTTCGATGTCGACCACCAACCATCGGTCACAAGAAAGTGACCGCCTCGCGCAGGTTCGCTATCATGACTGCGTGCACTCCCTTCTCGAAGAGGTCCCCCTCGCGCCGCTCACCACGCTTGGCGTTGGCGGGAAAGCTCGCTTCTTTATCGAGGCCAAAAATACCGATGACGTCCGGCAGGCAGTCGACTACGCGCGTTTCGAGGCCCTTCCACTGTTCGTCCTCGGCGGCGGCAGCAATCTCGTGGTCGCCGATTCCGGGTTCCCCGGCCTCGTGATCCACATGAAGATCACCGGTGTAACCCAGCATAAAAAAGAGGGCCGAGTGATTTACGAAGCCGGCGCCGGCGAAGACTGGGACGCCTTCGTGGGCCAGACCGTTGCAGCTGGCTACGGAGGCATCGAGTGCCTCAGCGGCATTCCGGGGACGGTCGGCGGCACGCCGGTACAGAATGTAGGCGCCTACGGTCAAGAGGTTTCCGAGACGATTGCCCGCGTCACCGTCTTCGATCGCGAGAGTGGCGTCGTGCGCATCCTTGAAAACGCAGAATGCGGGTTCGCGTACCGCACCAGCATGTTCAACACCACCCATCGCGACCGCTTTGTGGTGCTCCAAGTTGCTTACGCGTTGACTCACGGCGCTGCGCCAAAGATCGAATATGCCGATCTGAAGAAGTACTTTGAAAGCAAGCCCACCGCATCGTTGCGAGAGACGCGCGATGCCGTCCGCGAGATCCGCCGGCGCAAGGGCATGCTGTTGGTGGAAGGCGATCCCGACGTCCGCAGTGCGGGCTCCTTTTTCAAGAATCCGATTGTGCCCATCGAGCGCTTCCTCCAAATCGACGCCGAAATGCAGGCGCGCGGCATTGTTTCTCCCCGCTACGCGGTCGATGAAAAGCACGTGAAGCTCTCCGCTGCGTGGTTGGTGGAAAAGGCTGGCTTCCAAAAGGGCTACGAGTACGGCAATGTCGGCATTTCGACGAAGCACACCCTGGCCATCGTGAACCGTGACGGCGGCACCGCGGCCGACGTCATTTCGCTGATGAACGTGATTCGCGACACAGTTTTCTCCCGCTTCCAGGTGGACCTGCACCCCGAGCCCGTATTCATCGGCTTCGAAAACTCCGCAGTCACGCGTTGAGCAAGTGGCAGGAATAAGTCTTGATCACCAGCCACACGTTTTTCCCTCCGGTGATTCCCAGCGAGATCTGTGCGCCGGTGGTAACGTGGGCCTCGAACTTCGCCCCTCCAACATTCACCAGCAGACGCACCATTACCCCGCGCCGCTCCAGCGATTCGATTGTTCCCTGCAGCACGTTCCGCGCGCTGATGCCGCGCGGCCGCTCGGCAGCCAACAGAATGTCGCCGGCGCGAATTCCCAGCACTACATTCTTCGAAGCCAACCTTGTGAGCGGCGCTTCCAGCACGACCTCCGTCCCACTAAGCCGGCAACTCATCGTCCCCTGATCCGGATGCTCGCTCACAACCTGGCATTGCAGTTGGTTCTCAAAGCCCGCAAGCTGCGCAATCGGCTGCCGCTCAGGCGTGCTAAGCACTTCTTGCGGCGCGCCCGCAGCAATGATGCGGCCTTCTTCCATTACCATCAGTCGCTCGCCCAGGCTATAGGCCTCTTCAAGGTCATGCGTGACGTAGACAATCGGCAGCAGATGTTCCGCATTCCACTTGCGCAGGAACTCAACAATCGTGGACTTGGTCGCCGCATCGAGCGCGGCCAGCGGTTCATCCATCAGCAGCAACTGCGGATCCGATGCAAGGGCGCGTGCCAGCGCCGCGCGCTGGCGTTGCCCCGCAGAAAGTTCTGACGGCCTCCGCTCCACGAACTCGCCAAGACCAATTTCTCTGATGAGCTTTGCAACGAGATCCGAAGAGTTAGCGCCGAACCCAATGTTCTCGCCCACCGTCAGGTGCGGAAATAGTGCCTGCGATTGAAATACGTAGCCCACGCACCGCTGGTGCACCGGCACATCCGCCTTCGTCGATCTATCGAATAGCACGCGCTCGCCAAGCACTATCCTTCCGTCGTCCGGCGCACTCAATCCAGCAAAACAGTCGAGCAGCGAGGTCTTCCCCGCTCCCGAGGCGCCAAACAAGATGTTGAATCCCGCGACGAACTCAGCTTCCGCATCGAGCGAAAAACTGCTGCCGAATCTTTTCTGGACGCGTGCCGTCAGCCTCATCGCCATGGCCACACGACCCATTTACTGCGGTTCAACCCATACACCAGCGACAGCATCACGAACGACACCGCCAGCAGCACCAGCGCCGTGATATTCGCGGCGTGATAGTCGAGCGATTGCACCTGGTCGTAAATTGCGATGGAAACGGTCTGCGTCTGCCCGGGAATGTTGCCGCCAATCATCAGCACCACGCCGAATTCGCCGAGCGTGTGCGCGAACGCCAGCATCACGCCGGTGAGGATCGCGTTCTTCGAGAGCGGCAGCACCACGCGCCGAAACACCTGCGCGGGCGATGCCCCCAGCGTGGCGGCAGCGGCGATCAGTGCACGGTCCACGGCGGCGAATCCCGCAGCCATCGGTTGCACGGCAAACGGCAAGCTGTAGAGCACGGAGCCGAGCACCAGGCCCTCAAACGTAAACGCCATGGTGTGTCCGGTGAGACTGGCGTACCAGCGACCGAACGGGCTCAACGGCCCAATCGCCACCAGCACATAAAAACCAAGCACCGTCGGGGGCAGTACAAGCGGCAGCGCGACGACCGCCTCGATTAGAAATTTCCAACGCGCACGAGAAAACGCAATCCACGCGCCCAGTGGCCACGCGACGACCAGCAAAATCGCGCTGACGATCAGCGACAGCTTAAGCGTGAGTAAAAGTGCGCCCCAGGCCAAATGAGTTCCCTGCGAGGGATTGTAACGCGTAGGTGCTGGATGTCAGGTTTAGCGCCCATCGGCAGGCGCATCGTCTTTCGGCCTTTCGGAGGCGATGCCATCATCCTCCCACTCGTAGCCACAGTCGTCGCAAACCCAGTGGAACTTCGATTGGTTAGTGAGCTTGCCTCCGGTCGAATCCAGGTCGCGCTCTTCGAAGACCACCCCGTCCGAATTGCACTTGGGACAACGCACTTCCAGGTTCGGAGCTTCTTCCTGCGCTCCATAGCCGGGAACTGTCGCCGTCAGCACCTTAATGGCTTCGTTCATCTGGTGACGCCAGACGCAAATAGGCATATCGCCGTGAAACTTCGCCGGGAGCGCACTCACGTCCCGTAGGTTGTCGTCGCCGAAGAAGCACTCGATGCCGCGATGATTGAGGTCCTTTTTGATGGCGAGCAGTTCTTTCAATTCATGTGCAACGTGGACACATGCCAGGTCCTGGTCGTCAGGCACGAATCCGTCATCTTCCGGCGGCAGTGCCTCCATTCCCTGCTCATCAAGCGGCGGCGTTAGGTTCAGGACAATCGGCAATCCGCGGCTGGAAATCTCGAAGCTCAGCGCCTGCCGGGCGGTGTCGGTCAGCGCAAACGCCTGGGCGGCAATGTTCTCGAGTTCTTCGGACGCCAGCGAGCGGTAGTACTGCCCGAGTCGTGAAAATTCCTGCTGGATGTCAGCGGGCTGCATCGCGGCATCATACGCAATCGCCACGCATTTTTGCAGCGATTTTCAAGCAAAAAAGAACCCGCCATCACGGCGGGGTGGAGGGGAAGAAAACTCTTTACTTCTCCAGGTTCAGCGCCCTCTTGAACGATCCCCGTTCGGCCTGGATCTTTTCCTGTAGCAGCGTGATCGCATAAATCAACTGCTCCGGCCTCGGCGGGCAACCGGGCACATAAATGTCCACGGGAATCCACTGGTTCACGCCCTGCACCAGCGCGTAATTGTTGAACACGCCGCCCGACGTGGCGCAGGCGCCCATCGAGATCACCCACTTCGGTTCCGGCATCTGCAAATAAAGCTGCCGGATCACCGGCGCCATTTTCTGCGAAACGCGACCGGCAATGATCATCAAATCGCTCTGCCGCGGCGACGGCCGAAACACCTCGGCGCCAAAGCGAGCGATGTCAAAGCGGCTCGCACCCATCGACATCATCTCGATCGCGCAGCACGCCAACCCAAAAGTCATCGGCCAAATCGAGCTCTTGCGCACCCAATTCACCGCGTTGTCGAGGGTCGTCATAACGATACCCTCGTTCGGCTGCTCTCCAAAAGTCGCGCGGCGCAATTGCTCCGGGCTCTGGTCCGAGCCAACCAGGTTCTCGTAACGTTCCGTCACGTTCGACATACAAATCTATTATACCGATGCGCCGTCGATCCGGAGCAGGCGCGTGATCCTCCTCTATTGCAGCTCAAAGCTCACCGACACGATGGAGCGTACTGTGATCTCACCGGGCGAAACGGTCTCATCCTGCGATCTGTCCGAGCTAGGGCTATAGCCATTCACCGAGACATTCGCCGATGCAAAGAACGCCTAATCGAAGTTTGGCGCCTCCGAAATCTCCCACGGCTGGCCGATCGTCTGGTTCAGCTCAGCCGCCATCGAAGTCGCCTTCTCTTTTGCGACCCTGATTGCCCGCAGGCGAGCTTCGCTCCGCAGTTTCGCAGGATCCGCAATTTCAAACTGAATGCCCTCCACGCGATTCACGCCCGCATTGAGCAGGGCGGTCATGAGGCCTTCAAACTTACTCATATCGCGCAACCGGATGCTGATGGATTGCGAAACCTGGTAGCCAGACGGCTTCGCCGACCATCTATTCTCCGAGTACTCCGGCCCCATGCTGAGTTCACTCGTATGGATGTCCTTTGCTTCCACGCCCGCCGCATGCGCCGCGTTCAGCACCTGCTTCATACGCTCATCGTGATCGGCCTTAACCGCGGCAAGTTGCACGTGGCGCGACTCGACCCCGACGCGAATGGTCGCCTGGTCAGGCGCCGCATGAATTTCTGCCATCCCCGAAACTGAGATAAGGCGAGGTTTCCTAGAATCTTCCGCCGTCAAACCAGAAACTACGCACAACAACACTGCCGCAACAAGGAACATCTTCCGCATGCAACCCTCCTAAAAATCTCACGTCTTTCAGACGAACGGCAAAGCAGCCTGCATCGAAATTATTTTTGCCTCATCTACCATTCATGCAGGCCGTCGTAACCATTCAGCGTTTCCGTCCCGAGTTCACTGAATCCATCAGCGCCCTCATCGTCGGCATCCAGCACGACGAATTTGGTGTGGCGATTACTGCCGACGAGCAGCCCGATCTACGCGCCATTCCGGAGTTTTACCAGCTCAACGCCGGAAATTTCTGGGTTGCCACCTCCGACGACCGCGTGGTCGGAACGATCGCCCTGAAGGACCTCGGTAATCACGACGCTGCACTGCGCAAGATGTTTGTCGCGCCCGACGCGCGCGGCAAAGCCTCCGGCGTCGCCAACGCGCTGCTCGAAACTCTGCTGCAGTGGGCGCGCGAACAGGGCATTCGCCGCATTTATCTCGGCACCACTGACGCCTTTCGCGCCGCCCATCGCTTCTACGAGAAGAACGGGTTCCAGGTTATTCAGCCGGAGCA
>DASYAU010000101.1:0-2711 GCA_036501185.1 Candidatus Korobacter sp.
CGCATTGGCGAGAAGACGGACGATCCGGTGTCCATGTATCTCGCTGACATCTACACCGTAACGGCAAGCTTGGCCGGTATCTGCGGCGTGTCTGTGCCGTGCGGCGTATCGAGCGACGGGCTTCCGATTGGCGCGCAGGTGCTGGGTCCGCACTTCGGCGAGGCCACCGTCTTTCGCGCCGCGCGCGGGATTGAGGGACTGGCTAGCCGAACATAGGCGCTCGCGCACGTGTCGTGCGGCTGCTCCCATTGGTCGCCGCGATCAAAGCCGCTGGTTTCCCAAGATCATTGCTCTTTACTTCACGCCCTTGCTCGCGTCCCAGGCGCCCTGCTCCTTGCGCACCATCACGATCTCTCCAATGTGATAGGCGTTGTGCGTGCTGATGTTCGCGATGGTAGGCGCCCATTCGGCAAGCTGCGCGTCCGTTGCTGACTCGACGGCCTTTTCGATATCGGTCATAACCTGATCGAGTTGATGAACCGTGTCGTCCCAGTGCTTCGCGTTGAAGGCTGTGAAGGTGTCGTCGTTGGTGCCGGTTAACTTCGGGGGTTTTTCACCACGGAACTGCTGGAGCGCGCGTTGATTCCAGAAGACCAGGTGATAGGCGAGCTGGCCGACGGAGTGGTTGCCTTTGCCGTCTGTCCAGTTAGCCTGCTTGGGCGTGAGGTTCGCAACCGCGACATTGCCGCAGACGAACCATTCGCTTTTGTCATGGGTGCTGTGCAGCTGGTCGAGCAGGATGGAGCGGAGGGTGGGTGCCGGTTTCTGCTGCGCCTGTGCTCCAGCGTTCAGTGTGAAGGCCAGCGCCAGCGCGAGGATGAGTGATTTCATGCGGTTTCCTCCGGAGCGTTTTTTGTAATCAGTTGTGTCGCCGGACAGTCTATTGCGCCGAGGGATGGTCCGTGCAGGATTTGTGACGAAGGAACGACTTCCTGCTTTCCACGACCCTACGCGTGTGGCAGCATCGCTGCGAGTACGAAAACGACTCCGGTTTCTATGAAGTCGCTCAGGCTGTGCGTCAATATCGGAGCCAGCAAGCTGCCGGAGCGCTCGCGCAGCCAAACATACAGGATGCCGAGTGCCATGGCGTAAATCTGCTGGCCGAGAGCAACGGGCCATGGGTCCGTAGCGAAATTGTTCGCGTGCGCCAGTGCAAAGATCACTGCGATGGTGATGCCCGCTGTACTGATGGAAAAGCTTCCGAAGCGAACTCGCGAGCGGGAGAGGGCTTCGAGCACACCCAGCAGGAATCCGCGAAACAGCGTCTCTTCGCAGATGCCGACGAGCAGCAGCTCAAATGCAAGCCATCCTGCAATGTCGATCGCAGTTTGAGCAGGCGAGGCGGGTGCCAGGCCTTGCATCAGATGGGCGCCGTGATCCGAAAACAGCATGATCAGGCCGAAAGCGAAGCCCCACACGATTGCTTGGCCGACAAACGTCCTGCCACGGGGCCAACGCGTCCCAAAATCCGCCCTGGGGAGCCATCTGCGTGCGACGGTGATGCCGAGGAGCGCGAGGAGCAGCTCGAAAATCTCTGCGACGATCAGCAGTGGCCAGACGCGCGGGACAAGGCTCCCATCGAGATGCAGGAGAATGGCTCTCGCAGCCATGAAGCTGGCCGCCACAATGGCGAAGCCGAGTGCGATCACCAGAAGAATGGGCAGGATACGCAATCGTGGCCCATGCCACGAAAACCAGTGAGGTTTCGAGGCAGATTCCGGGACTTCTTCCGAAGTATTGCCGTTCGTCATCGCCGTTTTAGATCGAGCAGGGACCCGGCAGTCTTGAATCTATTTGACCTTCGGCACGACACAGCAACGGCGTTTTTCCCGGAGTGACGCTCGCGAACTGGTTTCATTCAACTCTCCAGACGGGTCATCACGAAGTGCTAATGGCCAGTGGTTGGTAGTAGCGCTCCTCCGGATTTGCGCAGGCAAGGCATAGGCGCTTGCCATCCTGCTCCACAAAGCGGTCGTAGTTGATCCCTTCGCCGCAGACGGCGCAGGCGAGGCGGTCGCCTTTGTAGCCGGGGAATTCTTTCGGCGGAAGTGTCACGCGGACCCATTCTTCCGTAAACAGCTCGGCTTCGGAGAGTTCACGATAGGCGAGCATCTGCTGCTGGTTCTTGTTTTCGATCTCCGGATGCAGCGCGCGGGCCAGCTCCTTCGACGACTCGCGGGCTGCGATGCGGATGGCGCGTTCGTCGGCCAAGTCGATGAACGTAGCCGCCATCTTGCCCCAGTCGCGGAACTTGAGCGCTCGCTTGCCGAGCCTGCACCCCGTGACAACGCCAATAGCGTCTGTAGCGCAGCGGTCGATTTCAACGAAGGTCACCAGGCGCTTACGGTCGTGGCCGCGAGGCTCGTCAATGCCCAGACGCCGACAGCCCAGCATGGCCATGCGGACGCCGAGAATCTGCCCGGCACACAGATGGCCGTGTGCCGCTTCGGCCATGGCGAGAAGCTCTTCGATCGGTTCCATGCTCCTGATGCTACGCCGGAGAACTGGTGGGACGACGGTAACCGCTGCGGAAGTGCCCATTTGGCGCTTGTGTGATCGAAATGGCGGGAATACCATCATCGGGCCTCGAATTCCCCCAAACCATTACTTCTACGCTCCCTGCGAGCGGCAACAAGTCAGATCAGGAGAAATCGATGTTTATGGACGCAAGAACGATCCTTCACGGAGAAATCCGTGACAAAGCTGTACGG
>DASYAU010000102.1:0-28928 GCA_036501185.1 Candidatus Korobacter sp.
GTGTAGTACTCCTGGCGGGTGGAGAAGCTGAAGAAGAAAAGAATCAACCCCATCCAGATGGTGCAAAGCAGCAGGGCGCGGCCGCGGCGATCGAGTCCAGCAGCGAACTCGCGCAGCTTGTGCGGTACGCGTGCGAGGGCCTGCACAATGAAGGCGCACCACGGCAGCAGCCAGAGGACCATCAATCCCCAGAACACCGCCAGGGGAACTGTGTCGTAATCCTTCGGAACACGTTTGCCGAGATATCGCAGGACGTGTTCGTTGATGAAGTACCACCAGAAGAAACCGCGCGCGCGTCCCTGCGGCGGGTTCGCCAGGCTTGCCATGATGTGCCATGGCGCTGCGATCACGAGAAGCACAGCGATCATGATCAGCCAGCGCATTTTCAGCAAATGCTTCAGGTTGTGGGTAAGAAACAGGTAGAAGACGATGATGCCGACGGGGAAGACGATGCCAATGAAGCCTTTGGTCAATACGTTGAGAGCGGCGGCCGCAGCGAATCCTGCTGCCGAAGCGACGGATGGCTTGTCCTGTTCCACGCCGCGCAGGAAGAAATCAAATCCGATCAACAGCCAGAGGCCAACCAGTAAGTCGGGGATCAGGATCCGCGTGAACACATACCCGCCCACCGCGGTGGCAAGCACAATGGACGACCAGAACCCCGTGCGCTCGCTGAAGTGGCGCTTGCCAAACGCGTAGGTCGCCAGCAATGCAGCCAGGACGCCAAGAGTGAGGGGCAGGCGCGCCGTCCATTCCGTAACCGTGCCAAAGATTTTGTAGCTCGCCGCCATTCCCCAGTACATGAGCGGCGCTTTTTCCAGATATCGAAGGCCATCGATGTAGAGGGTGGTCCAATCGTGGCGGGTGATCATCTCGCGCGCGGCTTCGGCGTGGATGGAGTCGGCGTCGTCGAGTAGTGCGGGCGTGAACAGGGCCGGCACGTAGATGATGAGCCAGAAAACGACAATAATCGCGATGTATATCCTGGTGCGGGAGGATTGCAAATCGCCAGTAGTGGCGCGGCTGGGAGCCTGCGTCGTACTCAAATTCATTCCACCGTCCGAAAACACTCATTATACGGGAGTGCTTCGGACCGCACTGATCAGGCAGCTTCGCGCAAGCGCTTGGGCGCGGCGGGCTCCGGCTCTTTCACCGGCGCGTTTGGCTCCGTCTGCGGCCGTTCTGGAGGCTCTTTCACTGGCGGCGACTCGCTTCCGGGAGGCACCGGAATACGTTCGTCGTCGGTCTTAAGGTCGAAGGTGCGAGCGTCGTACGCGAACAGGTAAGCAGGCGACATCGTTCTCCTAGTGCAGTTTCTGATCGTGGGATGCAGATGCACAAGACGAGTTTGCAGCGGCTTGAGGGTTTAATCCGCGAGCAAAGCTCCGGGCCCGCTCGCGGCGTTCTCCACGTCACGATGATGTTTTTCCGGATTCTGATGGAGTTCGTCCGCAGCGCGGCGTCCGAGCATGGTGATCGGCGACTCCGAGACGAAACCCTGGCTCTCTTTGCCCGTGAAACGTTCCTTGGAAGTCGAATCGCTGCCGGGCATCACGCGGTTTACAACGCCGAGCGCGTCGCTGACCATGCCGGGCGCGACCCCATGTGCGAGCGCGAGCATCTGGGCTTGCGGCGAGAGCACCACTTCGGCGCGGCCACGCTTGATTGCACGCACAATCTGGCGTGCTGCACGGTGCGCGTTCATCGCCATGAACGGCGTGGTTGCTCCCAGGCTGAACCATGCGTATTCCTTCCGATGGTCTCCTTTGAAATAGGCGTTCACGTGGGAGCCGGTGCGCATTAATCCGGGAACCACGGTGGTGACTTTGATTCCATCTTTTGCAAGCTCCGCGCGGAGGCCTTCGCTGAAACCAACAGCTGCAAACTTGGCTGCGCTGTACGGTAGCAGGTGGGGAATACTGACTTTGCCACCGATCGACGTGACGTTGGCAATGTTCCCGGAGCCGCGCGAAAGCATTTCGGGAAGTGCCTCAAGCGTGGTGTACACGTGAGCCCAGTACATGACCCGCATCGCTTCTTCGAAGTCTTCCACGGTCTGCGAGTGAATCGGGCCGACGCTGATCTGGCCGGCGTTATTGATGAGAATGTGCAGGGCGCCATAACGAGCGTGGATCTGCTGGAAAAGCTGATGTACCTGCTCGCGGTCGGAAACGTCACAGGGAATGGTGAGAACCTCCGCGTCGGGATCGATCGTCAGCAGCTCTTCTTTCGCCCAGCGAAGATGATTCTCGTCGCGGGCGCAAATGGCGAGGCGCACACCTTCGCGCACGAGTTCCTGCGCAATCGCCAGCCCCAATCCACGGGATGCGCCGGTGACAAGTGCTACTTTGCCGCGGATGCTGATCTCGCGAAAGCCCTTCCACGCCGCGCGCGCCAGGAGAAAAGCGCCAATTCCGGCGAAGGTCCCGGCAGCAACAGTTCCCGCCGATGCGGCTAATACAACATTTCTCACTCGCATGGATCACTCCTTGTGTCGCGCCTTATTCCGGTTCTCCGGCTTTGACCTGCCCGAAATTTAAGAGGGTGACGATAAAGATGCCGCCGACGATATTTCCGGTGGTCGCAAATAGTAACCAATTCAAGTAGCTGTGGAAAGCGGCCTGTCCCGAGAATACCGTCGCCAGAATTTCTCCGCTGGTGGCGATGCAGTGGGCGAAATGCCCGAGTCCAACCACAAACGTGAGCAGCCAGATCACCGCGATCTGGCCGATCGTCCAAGTGCTCGCGGAAACCATCCATGCCACCAGTGCAATCATCCACCCACCGATTACGCCGCTCCAAAAAAAATGAGCATTTGTTCCGTTGAGGGCGCTCTGCCCAAGTGCGCGCAGCGCCTCGGCAACGTCTGGACGCAGCGACGTCGTTTTCACCGCGAGCGCCGCAAACGCCATGGCGCCCAATACGTTACAACAGAACACGATCACCCAGAGCCGCAGCGTATCGAATACATGCTTGCGCTCACTGAGAATCAGCGCGACCGGGTACAGCGTGTTTTCGGTGAATAACTGTGCGCGGCCGATGATCACCGCTATGAATCCGAGCGGATAAAAAAGGTAAGGAACAAACTCCTTATGATTCGGCAGGGCAGCTTGTGCGGAGGCCACCGCTAATCCTGTAAGTCCCATGGTGATACCGCCGGCCAGCCCGGAAAAGGCTAAGGCGTGCGGCGTCCGGTGGACTTCGTCGTGGGCATTACTCTCGACCTGCTCGAAAATCTCGTGGGCAGTCAGACGTGAACTGTCGGGCATGGGATGTTTTGGCTCCGACACCTTAGATGCAGAGGTTCGCGAGTCAGAAGGGCTTATGGGACATGAACACTTGAGACAGCACCGGACGAGCAGCTTGCATCCGAGTTGCAGGCCAGAGTGCAAAAAACACTTAGGCTCGCTTTTTGGAAAAACCCGGCCGGAGAAGCGCCATCTAATCCACTGCGCCGCTCCGTCGAAGTTTCCATTCGAAACACAAATGAGGGAGATTCAAATGAAGAAGTTATCGATCCTTGCGGCGGGCCTGCTCCTGACCGGCACATTGGCGCTCGCGCAGAGCACAAGTACAACACCGAGTTCGAGCTCGAGCGATATGAACAGCTCCAGCGCGACGCAGAGCCAGAGCACAACCACCACCAGCACTCCGAGCAGCAGCACGACCACTACCACTACTCCGGACAGCTCAACCCAGACCACGACGACTACGCCGTCGAGCACGGCGACCACGCCTTCGGCGACTCCGGCCACTCCGGCGACCCCGTCGAGCACGCAAGACAACGCCACTCCGAACAGCGCGACCGGCACGGCAACGACGCCGCAGAGCGATACCTCTGCCACCACACCGAACGCGAACAGCACTCAGGCGAACGAGCCTTGGGCAAAGCCGGCCACCAACGTTTATAAAGGCAGCTCGAGCAGCACGACCACGGATACCACGACCGCTCCGAGCAGCACGCCGACGACGACTCCGGACAGCACGACGGCGCCGAAGCCTGATACGAGCACGGCTCCTCCGCAGCAGATGGCGCAGGCCACCACTCCGCAGAACCCAGCAGATGCTCAGAGCTCTTCGAGCACCAGCACCAGCGGTGATGCCGCCCAGACGACCCCTGCCGACACGAACAAGGCGAATTCGAGCGACATGAACAGCGACAAGAGCTCGATGCCGCAGAGTGATACCCAGTCGCAGTCGCAGAGCTCGACCTCGAGCACCGATGCGCAGTCTAGCAGCGCTCCGGCCAGCGACACCACGCATAGCGCCACCAGCACTTCGAGTTCGACGGACGCCAATGGCGACACGACGACTACGAAGAAGCACAAGAAGCACCACAAGGCGACCGACGCGAACGGCAACACCACCGAGCAGAACAGCTCTTCGAGCAGCACCTCGAGCAGCCCGAGCAGCTCGACGCCGAGCTCGACGCCCGACCAGTCCGCGAATCCTCATCTCTAAACTTTAGGTTTGCTGTACCTACCCAACACAAAGGCGGCTCTTTCGAGCCGCCTTTGTTCATTGCTGTTGGAGAAGAGTTACTTCGCGTTGACCGCGTAGCTACTGAGCACCTTCATATAATTGCCGCGCTCGAACGCCGCGGGCTGCGCTACATTCTGCTGGCTCATGCTGCCCTGCATCTGGCGTATGGATTCATATCCGTGGTCTTCCATCCACTTCTCTACGCCTTTCAGCAGCACGCCGATGTAATCCACGCCCTGCTCCAGCAGCGCGGAAGTTGTCATCGCTACCCGGGCGCCGGCCATCATCGACTTAATGATGTCTTCCGGGGTGTGAATCCCGCCCGTGATCGCGATATCTGCCGCAATCCTGCCGTATAGGATCGCCGCCCAGTGGATGCGCAGCTTCAGCTCATTGGAGCGGCTGAGCACCAGGTTCGGCGTGACTTCCAAGTTCTCAAGATCGAAGTCCGGCTGATAGAAGCGATTGAAAATCACCAAGGCATTTGCGCCCGCATGATCCAACTGCTTCGCCATGTTAGCGAAGGCGCTGAAGTAGGGGCCGAGTTTCACCGCGACCGGAATTTTCACGCTCTGCTTCACCACGCTCACCAATTCAGCGTGCATGTGTTCCACGGTTGCGCTGCTGAGATCCGGATCGGTCGGAACGTAGTAAATGTTCAGTTCGATCGCATCCGCTCCGGCTTGTTCCATCAGGCGAGCGTAGTTCGTCCAGCCACCGGAGGAAACGCCGTTCAAGCTGGCGATGATGGGGATCTTGGTACTCGCCTTTGCTTTGCGGATGTGCTCGAGATACTCCTCGGGCCCGATGTTGTAGCCGCCCATATCGGGGAACATATCGATGGCTTCGGCCGAAACATCGCTGCCGAACGAGAGGAAGCGATCGAGCTCGTTGCTCTCGAGGTTGATTTGCTCTTCGAAGAGTGAGTGCAGCACAATCGCCGCCGCCCCCGCGTCTTCCATGCGTTTAATGATGGCCTGGTCCTTGCACAGCGGGGAGGCAGAGACCACTAACGGGTTCTTCAATTTCAATCCGAGATACTTGGTTGAAAGATCAATCATTGCTGCCTGCTCCTTTTGCTGCGGCCTGGGGTGCAATTGCCTGTGCCATGCCCTTCACATCGCCATCGGCCGGCATGTTCGCCCACTGCTCGTACATCTTGAAGCGCGTATTCACGTCTTCCTGCGCCTCGCCGAGGAGGAACTCGGCTGCCTTGGGATCGCTGTGGCGAAGCATGGTGTAACGGGTCTCGTTGTAGATGTACTTCTCCAGCGGGATTGAAGGCGCCTTGGAATCCAGGGTGAACGGCGCCTTGCCTTGCGCCGCCGCTGCGGGGTTGTAGCGGAAGAGCGGCCAGTGTCCGGACTGAACGGCCAGTTTCTGCTGATCGAGTCCGTGCACCAGGTCGAATCCGTGTGCGATGCAGTGGCTGTAGGCAATGATGATCGAAGGGCCGTCAAACGCTTCCGCCTCGTTGAAGGCCTTCAGCGTCTGCATGTCGTTCGAGCCCATCGCGATGCGCGCCACGTAGGCCGAACCGTAGGTCATGGCGATCATTGCCAGGTCCTTCTTTGCGCGCGGCTTGCCGCCGGCAGCAAACTTCGCCACGGCGCCGCGAGGCGTGGCTTTCGACATCTGGCCGCCGGTGTTCGAGTACACCTCAGTGTCGAGGACCAGGATGTTCACGTTCTTGCCGGAAGCGAGCACGTGGTCGAGGCCGCCGTAACCGATGTCGTACGCCCAACCGTCGCCGCCGACGATCCAGACCGACTTTTTCACTAGCGCGTCGGCCAAGGAGAGCAGGTCTTTCGCTTCGGCGGTGCCGAGCGATTCCAATTTCTTCTTCAGCTCGGCCACGCGGATCCGTTGCGCCTGGATACCGGTTTCGTGCGTCTGATCGGCATCGAGCAGGCCCTTCACCAGTTCCTCGCCGAGAATGCTTGCGAAGCGAACCACCAGCTCGCCCGCGTATTCGTTTTGCTTGTCGATTGCCAAGCGCATGCCCATACCGAACTCGGCATTGTCTTCAAACAGCGAGTTCGACCATGCCACGCCGCGGCCGTCTTTGTTGACCGTGTAAGGCGTCGTCGGCAGGTTGGCTCCGTAGATCGACGAGCATCCCGTCGCATTCGCAATCACCGCGCGGTCGCCGAACAACTGGGTGAGCAGCTTCACGTATGGCGTTTCGCCGCAGCCCGTGCAGGCGCCGCTGAATTCAAACATTGGCTGGAAGAGCTGGACGTCCTTCACCTGATTGGTGCTGAGGGGCTTGCGATCGAAGTCGTCGATCGCAAGGAAGTAGTCCCAGTTCTTGGCTTCGCTTTCGCGTAGCGGGAGCTGGTCGGCCATGTCGATGGCCTTATGCTTCACGTCGCTCTTGCTCTTGGCGGGGCAAGCTTCCACGCAAAGCCCGCAACCGGTGCAATCTTCGGGCGCCACTTGCAGCGTGTAGAGCTGGTCCTTGTAGTCCTTCCACTTCGCCGGCGCGCTCTTGAACGTCTCCGGTGCGCTCTTCGCGAGATCGCTCGGGTAAACCTTCGCGCGGATGACGGCGTGGGGACAAACCAGCACGCACTTGCCGCACTGGATGCAGAGTTTCTCATCCCACACCGGAATTTCCAGCGCGATGTTCCGCTTCTCCCACATTGCGGTTGCGGTGGGGAAGGTGCCATCGACCGGCATCTTGCTGACTGGAAGATCGTCGCCGCGTCCGTCGATGATTGGGCCAAGCACGTTCTTCACGAAGTCTGGAGCCTGAACTGGAACCGGAGGACGCATATCGAAGGTGCTCGATACGGCGGTCGGGACTTTCACTTCGAAGAGGTTGGCGAGCGTGGAATCGACGGCGGCGAAGTTCTTCTGCACGACCGATTCGCCGCGCTTGCCGTAGGTTTTCTTGATCGCCTTCTTGATGGCTTCAATCGCTTCTTCGCGCGGCAACACGCCACTGATGGCGAAGAAGCAGGTCTGCATGATGGTGTTGATGCGCGTGCCCATGCCGGTTTCGCGCGCCACCTTGTAGCCGTCCACCACGTAGAACTTCAGCTTCTTGTCGATGATCTGCTTCTGCGTCTGGCGCGGCAGGTGCTCCCAAACTTCCTCCGGCCCGAACGGGCTGTTCAGCAGGAAGGTCGCGCCCGGTTCCGCGTTCTGGAGCACGTTCACGCGCTCCAGGAAGGTGAACTGGTGGCAGGCCACAAAGCTTGCGCGCGAAATCAGATAGCTGGAGCGGATCGGCTTGGGCCCGAAGCGCAGGTGCGATGTGGTGAGCGAACCCGACTTTTTCGAGTCGTACACGAAGTAGCCTTGCGCGAAGTTGTCGGTATCTTCGCCAATGATCTTGATCGAGTTCTTGTTCGCGCCCACCGTGCCATCGGCACCAAGGCCGTAGAACAGGGCGCGTACGGTCTTTGCATCTTCGGTGGAGAACGCCGGATCGTAGGCGATGCTGGTAAACGTCACGTCGTCGTTGATGCCGATCGTGAAGTGGTTCTTTGAGGTCTCTTTCGCGAGCTCGTCGAAAATCCCCTTCACCATCGCGGGGGTGAATTCCTTGGAGGAGAGGCCGTACCGGCCACCGATGATCTTGGGGAACTTCTTGAACTGTCCGCCGGAAACATACGCTTCGCTAATCGCGGTGACCACGTCCTGGTAGAGCGGTTCGCCGACGGAGCCCGGTTCCTTCGTGCGATCGAGCACCGCAATCGACTTCACGGTCGGCGGCAGAGCAGCGAGGAACGCATCCGAGGGGAATGGACGATAGAGGTGGATCTTCAGGAGACCGACTTTCTCACCCTTTGCGTTGAGCGCTTCCACGGCTTCCTGCGAAACGTCGGCGCCAGAGCCCATGATTACGATGACACGCTCCGCATCCTTCGGGCCGACATAGTCGATGAGGTGGTACTGACGACCGACTTGTTTCGCAAATTGGTCCATCACGTTCTGCACGATCGTTGGAACGGCGAGGTAGTAGGGATTAACAGTCTCGCGGCCCTGGAAGTAGACGTCAGGATTCTGCGCGGTGCCGCGAAGGACGGGCTTGTCAGGCGTGAGAGCGCGGCTGCGATGGCTGCGGACGAGGTCGTCGCTAATGAGCGCACGGAGGTCGTCCATATCGAGTGCTTCCACCTTTGCAACTTCGTGCGAGGTGCGGAAACCGTCGAAGAAATGGATGAAAGGGATACGCGAAGCCAGGGTCACGGCCTGCGAAATCAGAGCGAAGTCCATCACTTCCTGCACGTTGTTCGAGGCCAGCATGCCCCAACCGGTGGCGCGCACTGACATCACGTCCTGGTGGTCGCCGAAGATGGAAAGCGCCTGCGCAGCGATGGAGCGTGCGGCAACGTGGATGACCGTCGGCGTCAATTCGCCGGCGATCTTGTACATGTTAGGAATCATCAGCAGCAGGCCCTGCGCCGAGGTGAACGTCGTGGCCAGCGCGCCGGTTTGCAGGGCACCGTGCAATGCACCGGAGGCACCGCCTTCGCTCTGCATCTCGATCACCTGTGGGATCGTTCCCCAGATATTCGGCTTGCCTTCCGACGACCATTGATCGCTCCATTCGCCCATCGGCGAGGAAGGAGTAATTGGGTAAATTGCGATGACTTCATTCACCTTGTGGGCCACGTACGCGGCGGCTTCGTTGCCGTCGATGGTTACTTTCGCTCTAGTCATTTAGAAATCCATTCATCGAGAAAAACGCATATAGAAACGTGCGGCGCATACGGCCGCTTGGAGAAACTTTCGGCCTGGTCTCCTGCTCGCTGGAATGCCGATTTGCAATCGAAAACATCACCCCACAGCAGACGAAATACCAGTTCGGAACCACTACCATCCTGACGGGAATCAAACGTGAGGGCAGTGATTCGTGACACCCGGGGTTGTGATTATCATCACAACGCTCAACTCTCCTTGTTTCTTGCAGTTAGCAGGGAAAGTCGCGATCGCCGCAGAAGCCGTCAATCAGCGGATGGAGAATTGCTGTGACAGTGGCTCCAAGGCAAAAGAAAAAGGCGCAGCTCGTAAGCTGCGCCCTCGAAATACTCGTCGAAGCTAAGGAGTAATACTGTGCACCGCGCAGTTGCCGTCGGTTGGCTGCGTAGGCGCGTTATTCGGCGGCGTCTTGTTTGGAATGTTGGTGAAGTCGAAGAACTCATCCATGCTCGGCTGCGCCGCGTCGCGCGCGGTGAGGTGACCGAGGTTGAACCGTTCCTCGATGAACCCGAGGATGGCGGTGTAATCCATCACGGTGTGCGAGACGTAGCCCGACTTGGTGAACGGTGAGATCACGAGGAGAGGCACGCGGAAGCCGGTTCGCGAGTACGTATCCACCTCATCGGTGGGTGCAAGCATGGGTGCAATATTGTCTGGTATCGCCGCAGACTGCGGCGGCACGTGGTCGAAGATTCCTCCGCCTTCATCGTAGGTCAGGATGAACGCCGAATCCTTCCACGATTTGCTGGTCATCAGCGCATTGATCAGGGTTGCCACGTACGCGGCGCCTTTCTGGATGTTGACGTCGGGATGCTCATCGAGCGAACTCGTCCCGCCTGCGTCGCTTGCCTCCACGCCGGTCTCAATAAATGCCACCGACGGCAACGTGCCATTTTTCACATCCGTCATGTATTGACTGATCGGCACAATATTTGCGCTCTTGTATTGCTTGTAGAACGAGGTGAAATAGGCGAGGTAAGTATTTCCGGAAGTTTCGTAGATCTTCCACGAGACCCCCGCATTTTGCAGGAGCGTGAAGATGGTCGGCTCGGTGAAATTGGCGCCGGCAGGTATGGCATTCACCACGCCCAGTGCCGATGCCGCGAGGTTCGCAATGCGGTTTGGCGGAGTACGCGAGAGGATGGGCGAGAACCACCGGTCCGACGTGGCGAACTGCGTCGCCATGAAGTAGTAGTACGGCAGGTCGGAGTCATCGTAGTACGAGATGGCTCGCAACCCGGCGGTGTCAACATAGTTGCCGCCGGCGGCATCGCTGTCTTGCGCGTAAACTGCCGCCGAATAGACGAAGCCGTTCATGGGAGACGAAGCCGCGGATGGCCTCGGGTTGTAACGGTTCACATCACGGCGCGCCGCATTCCACGCTGGAGATAAGCCTTCGAAGCAAACCGTCCCCGCGTGGAAAGGAGCCACTGTTCCGGTGCCATCCCAGCTTGGATTCGTGTAGCCAGTCTGGATACCATCCACGTCGTTTGCGCCGAGACCGTGCGCAGAGCGATAAGCATTCAGGCTACCGAAGTAGTGATCGAACGAGCGATTTTCCTGCAGCATCCAGACAATGTGATTGATCTGGGTTACGCCCCCGCTCCCCGGACCGGGTGACGGATTGCCGCTGCTGCCGCTTCCTGAAGATGAGCCTTTCCCCCCGCAGGCCACAAAGGACGCAATCGCGCCCAGCGCCAAAAGTAAACAAATTCGCTTCATAGACCTCTTCCAAACTCAGTTGTTAAAACGATCTTCGAGTGAGATGGAATGCGCTTGGGCGGGTGTTGCCCTGAGCTCCTGTTTGGGCGCGGAGGTGTGACGAAGATTTCATGGAGGCAAACGTTTTGCCGGGCAACCTTCAAATAGAGTGAGCAGAATGAAAAAGCCCGCAGCCGAAGCCGCGGGCCATCGGGTCACCTTAGGGGTTAGGCAGCCGGCTTGTCAGTTTTCTGGCCAGGCTTGATGTTCAAGTGCTTTTTCGCCTGTGCGATCATCTGCTCCACATTCGCGCGCTCCGGAAAGTCAGGAACAGTCTTCAGCAGCTTGTCCCATGTTGCTACGGCAGCGGCCACATCGCCTTTGCCGCGCCATTGCGCCATGCCGAGGTTGAACATCGCCTGCGCGTGTTTCGGATTGTCTTTGAGGGCGGTCTGGAATTCCTGGATGGCGCGGTCGGCATCGTTCATGTAGAGATACGCCGTGCCCATGTCGGTGCGCACGCCTGCATTCTTTGGATCGAGTGCCAGGACCTTCTGGTAGTAACCGATCGCGGTCTCGAACTGCTGCGCGTCGTAATAAAGATTTCCCGCTTGCGACAGCGTCTGCTGGTCCGCCGGGTTCTGTTTCAGCTTTGCCAGCAACGGCGCAGCTTGCTGATCGGCCATCGCCTTCATCTGTTCTGGGGTGGGCTGTTCGGTGGCGCCTGCGTGCATGGCGTCATTGGGTGCTTGCGCTTGAGCGATGGGAGAGTTCGAGGGCGCTGGCACTGGTTGAGAGCCGCGGACGAGATAGCCGGCGGCCGTGCCCACGATGAGGCAGATGATGGCCATCAAGTAGGCCTGGGTGCTGGTCCAACTCTGGGGAGTGCGCGATGAATTTGTAGCTGCCATGAAAGCTTCCTGTCGTAATTGCGACGAGCGAATCATATTGGCTCGCTAACACATTGGCCTGTGATCTCCATCACATCTTCGATAGAAAATTTGCGCTCGCTGCGGGCCGGGTGAAATCGCGACAGGGTGCGGGAAACTACGCTGCAACGGCGCTCTTCTGTCGGCGTAAGTTGCTGATTTTCCGATCTACGGGAGTTGGCAGGTCGAATGCATATCTCTGTTGGCGGCTGTGTCGTCGCAGAGGGCGGAAATCGTCCGCCAAGGAATGGAAATGTCGGAAAGCCAGCAAACAACTTCCTCATGGACCGCGAAGCAGGTGTATTTCATGAGCGCGGTCTGCGTCGTTATAGGACTGGTGTTCGGCTACTTCCTGCGCGGCAGCGCGAGCGTCGCGGCCAAGAGCGCGGCTCCCGTTGCAATAACGCAGCCTGCTCCGGGTCCCGCGATGCCATCATCTATGCCGCCGGCCGCGGCGATGCAGCAGGGCCAGCCCATGCCATCGCTCGAAGATATGAAGCGCATGGCTGACAAGCAGTCGGAGTCATTACTCGATCAATTGAAGAAAGATCCAAAAAACACTCAGCTGATGATCAAGATCGCCACGAACTACAAGAGCGCCCATCAGTTTCCGGAAGCCGCAACTTACTTCGGACGGGCGCTTGAGTTGGACGCTAAGAACGTGGCCTTGCGCGATGAAGTCGCCGCCGCGCAGTACTATTCCAACAACGTCGACGGCGCTATCTCTACCCTTGAAGCTGGCCTGCAGTTCGCTCCTAACGACCCGAGCACGCTGTTCAATATCGGCATCATGAAATATCAAAAGAAGAATGATGCCAAGGGAGCCGTTGCAGCCTGGCAGCGCCTGCTAAAGAGCAATCCCGGCCTACCGGAAGCAAAGCGGTTGCAGGTTGAGAAACTGATTTCGCAAGCTAACAGCGGAGCGCCTCCCGTTCAAGACTAAGAATGGTTACGGGTGGTAATTCCCGGACGCGGTCGTGCGTTCATTCGCAGGCATTCCAGCAGATTTTGGTTGCGCGGTTTCATCACGCGCTTGGGTGATATGCCTCACTTTTCGGGCGTCTTCCGTCCTCGCTGCGCATAAGTTTCGTCAATAAATTCAGCAGCTTAGCTTCTTCTCTGGATTTGGTCTCCGACGTGCATTTTTAGCAGTTGCAACGAATGGAGAGCCATGGCCTTCCAAGGAAACTCGATACCAAATCGCATTTATAGAACGTTTTCTAATCTGCGCACCGGCATCATCCTGCTCATCCTGACCGTGATCGCGGCTGCCACCGGGACCTTCATCCTGCAGCGGCCGATGACCGATCCCGACAAGATGGCGCAGGCATATTCCCCCAGAACCCTGTTTTGGCTTGATCACCTCACGCTGACCGACGTATTCCATGCCTGGTGGTTCGCCAGCCTGCTGGCACTCGTCAGCATCAGCATTATTTTTGCTTCCATCGATCGCTGGCCGAATGCGTGGCGCTTTTATGCGCGGCCTTATCGCCGTCCGGATTCGCATTTCCGCGCGGTGCTTCCGAACCATATTGAAATTCCAGTCCGCGATGCGAAGTCCGGACTCGCCGCTGCCGAAAAAGCTCTTCACGGCCTCGGTTTCAAATCCGAGCGCATCGTCGACGCGGATCAGGTTTCCCTGTACTCGGAGAAAAATCGCTTCTCCGTGATGGCGGTTTATGTCGTGCACACCAGCCTACTGCTGATTTTCCTGGGCGGGATTGTTGACGCCTTGGTCGGCTACCGCGGATTCATGGCTGTTCTCAATCACCAGAGCAACAACGTGATCGAGCTGCGCGACGGCGGCAAAAAGACGCTGCCGTTCTCCATCCGCTGCAACGACACTGGTGAAGAAACCTACGCCGACGGCTCGCCGAAGAAATGGTGGTCGAAGCTGAGCGTCGTTCGCGATGGGAAAGTTCTGAAGGACAAGGAAATCGTCGTCAACGATCCGCTTGAGTACGGCGGCGTCCGCTTTTACCAGGCAAGTTGGGGGCCGACGGGCGAACTCGACAACGCTGCCATCGTGGCGCAACCGGCACTCGGCGGGGCATCGCAAACGGTACGGCTTTCGCTGAATCAGCCGGCACAGCTCGATCCACAAACCAGCGTTACGCTCACTCAGTTCATTCCGGATTTCTACATCCAGGACAACCAGATTTTCCGCCGCTCGAATGATCCCGTGAATCCTGCGTTCCACCTCGTGGTGAACCAGGCGGGGACGTTCTCGCAGGTGTGGTTGATGCCTGGTTACCAGAATTCCACAGACAATCAGAAGGCGCCTTACCAGTTCTCGCTGCGTGAAGATGCCACGGCCATGCAGATGCAGCACTTCACCGGCCTCGAAATTTCGCATGAGCCCGGACAGTGGGGCATTTGGGCGGGCGTACTGCTGATGGGCTGCGGCCTGGGCGTGGCCTTCTACATGGTCCACATCCGTTTCTGGATCATGCCGGTCGAAACGAAAGATGGACAGTTAGTGCTGTGGGTCGGCGGCGCAGCCAACAAGAACAAGGATCGCTTTGAAGAGAAATACAACGAACTCGTAGCGGCCATTCGCCGCGAACTAGGTTTGGAAGAAGTGCCCGCGACCGAGGAAGAACACGAAGTCGCACACGTTTAAGCCGGGAGAAACAAAAATGGCACGAGCTGCACACATCGAACGAATTGAAGAAAAAGCGCCTGCGTCGGGGAGCCTGTTGCTGGTCCTCGTGGGATTGGGCGTGGTTTTCCTTCTCATCACTGCATTGCTGGGCATCGCAAAGTCGCATCAGCCAGTCTTTACCGAAAGCAACTTACTGTATGCCGCGCTGATCTTTTACGCAGGCGCAGGCGCGCTCTACATGGGATTTGGCGTTACCGGGACGGAGCGCTATGTGAAATACGCGTCGCTCTTTACGGTGATCGGCTGGCTGGCGAATACCGCTGCGGCAGGGCATCGCTGGTACGCCTCAGGACGTCCGCCGTTTGCCAGCATCTACGAGATGCTGCTGAGCTTTGTCTGGACGGTCGCACTGCTCACGCTTATCGCAGAGAAGAAGTACGGCGTGCGGATTGTCGGCTCCATCACCATGCCGCTGGCGGTGGTCAGCGTCATCCTGATGCAGTTGTTGCCGAGCGAAGTCCGTCCGCTTGTGCCGGCGCTGCAATCTACCTGGCTGCACGTACACGTGACGCTGGCGATGTTGAGCTATGCCGCATGCGCCGTGAGCTTCGCGATTGCGACGATGTTTCTTATCCAGGACGATTTCAAGACCGAAGGCTTCCAGTTCTGGACGGCGGCGCTGAGCTCCGCGACGTTCGTTTCCATCATCGCCACGCGGTTCCGCGGCGGCGCGCTTTCGGTCGCGGGTTGGGATATCGAGCACAAGCAGGACGCGATGGAACGTGGCGTTCGCTACTTCGTCAACATCCCCGATCTCGGATGGCTGTTCGTTCTCGCGGCCATGGCATCACTGATTCCACTCGCGCTGAACGCCTTCGCGTATATCAAGAAGAACCAGGAAGCCTATGGCTGGGCCGACAAGGGGATGTTTATCAGCATCCTGCTGCAAGCTGCGACTCTCGGAGCTTTCATCCTGCGCGCGCGGCAAGGCACTTATTTGACGGAAGAAGGTATCGCGATTCCGACGGTGCTGGCTGCTAGCCCGTTCATACTCGGCGGCATTATCTCCAGCATCTTCGCCTCGCTGCTTTATCTCATGCTGCTGTGGCGGCGTACCGACCTGCAACGCATGTTGCCTTCGGCCGACACGCTCGATCGCGTCACCTACAAGACGATCTGCATTGCGTTTCCGCTGCTGACCGGCATGATTGCCGCCGGCGCGTACTGGGCGAACCGCACATGGGGCTCCTACTGGAGCTGGGACCCAAAAGAAGATTGGGCTGCCATCACCTGGTTGATTTACGCGGCCTACCTGCACATGCGCATCACGCGTGGCTGGCGTGGCCGTCGTGCTGCATATTTCGCGATCTTCGGATTCGCGGTGGTGATTTTCACTTTCCTCGGCGTCACGTATCTGCTTCCCGGCTTGCACGCGTACGCATGAGGACCACGATGGGGGCGGGCAACCGCTCCCATCTTCGTTGCATTCGGGGCACGATAACCGTCGTGCCCCTTTCGAACCGGTAAATGAGCGTGACCTCACAACCCGTAGTCCTCGAAACGGAGAAGGCTCTCGACGTTGTCCCCGAGCGCTCGCGCCTGCGCGTCAATTGGCAACTAAAGACTTTGTTGCCGGTAGCAGCGGCGTTGTTGAACGGCCTGTTGCTGTTTGTGTTGCTGACCGTCTCCCTGGATGCGGGCCCGCGCCGCTCCGTCATCGCGATTGCGACTGCCGGCGCGTTCATCATTTGCGCGATCATCATGGCGACGCTCGGGTTCTTTGTTCGCCGCCCCATGGTCGAGCTCCAGCAGAAGATTGCACTCGTCCAGCAGGGCGATCTGAACGTTGCCGTCGATTTCGCGGAACGAAACGATGAGATCGGCGACCTCGGACGCGATTTCAACTCCATGGTGCGGCAATTGCGCGAGAGCCGCGAAGAGATCCAGCGCCTGCACCGCACGCAGATGTCGCGCGCCGAGCATCTTGCCACCCTCGGTGAACTCGCCGCCGGACTGGCCCACGAGATCCGTAATCCGCTTGCTGGAATCGCCGGCGTCATCGACATTATCGGTCGCGATCTGCCGGTCAACAGCCCGGCTTGTGCGGTCGTCAAAGAGGTCAAGCAGGAAGCGATTCACATCAATCGCATTCTCAGCGATCTTCTCGAAACTGCGCGACCCAAACAGCCGCAATTCAAGACCGCTGACATTTCCGCGACGATCCAGCACGCCATCATGTTCGCGCGCGAACATGCGACCACGCGCTCCATCCAGATCGATTTCATCGCAAAACACGTCTTACCACCCGTAGAGCACGACCCGTCTCAGATCCACCAGGTGTTACTCAACATGTTGCTCAACGCGATCCAGGCGGTTGGGCAGGATGGCAACATCGTGGTGACTCTCGACAATCATGACGGCTATGCCGCTATCTCCATTGCCGACAATGGCCCCGGGATTCCTGCCGAAACGCTGAAGAACATCTTCCGCCCGTTTTTCACTACCAAGGGGCACGGAACCGGGCTTGGGCTGTCTCTGGCGCGGAGGATTGTGGACGACCATTTTGGCCGGATCGAGGTCGCCAGCACGCCCGGCCGGGGTACTACTTTTGTAGTATTCGTACCCTACCAGCGGCCCCATCCTCAGCCGTCACAATCGTAGTAACCTATCCTCAATCGCATGCCCGCAGAGAAGATTCTTATTGTTGACGATGAACGACTCGTTCGCTGGTCGCTGCGCCAGAAGTGCGAGGAATGGGGCTATCACGTTGTCGAGGCCGAAAACGGCGCCGCCGGACTTCGCCTTGCCCACAACGAGAGCCCGGACCTCGTGCTGCTCGACGTGCGCTTACCCGACATGGGTGGTCTTGAGATCCTGAAGAATCTGAAAGAATCCGGCGATGGCCGCGCGGTCATCATGATCACCGCCGACCCGCAGCTCGAGGACGTAAAGCTGGCGCTGAAACTTGGCGCCTATGACTTCGTCGGCAAGCCGCTCGATTTTGACGAGCTTTCAGTCGCAGTTAAGAACGCGCTGGAAACCACACGCCTGCGGACGGAAGTCGAATCGCTGCGCGGCGAAGTTCGCCGCCGTCATGGCTATCACGACATCATCGGTGTTTCGCACAAGATGACCGAACTGATGTCGTTCGTCACGAAGATTGCGACCAGCGAAGCCACCACGATCCTGGTGCAGGGCGAGAGCGGCACGGGCAAAGATCTCGTCGCCAAGGCGATTCATTACCAGAGCCGCCGGCAGGAAAAACCGTTCATCGCGATCAACTGTTCGGCGATCCCCGAAACGCTGATGGAAGCCGAACTCTTCGGTCACGAGAAGGGCGCTTTCACGGATGCAAAGGCGCTAAAGAAGGGCCTGTTCGAGGCGGCCGACGGTGGCACGCTCTTCCTCGATGAAATCGGCGAACTCTCGCCGCTCCTCCAGGCAAAACTCTTACGCGTATTGGAAGACCAGGTGATCCGCCGGGTTGGCGGTGTGCGCGACATGCAAGTCGATGTACGCGTCATTGCCGCGTCGAACCGCGATCTCGAGAAGATGGTTCGCGACGGTGAGTTCCGTCAAGACCTTTACTACCGCCTCGCGATCATCTCGATTTTTCTGCCCACCCTGCGTGAGCGCACGGAAGACATCCTGCCGCTGGTAGAGTTCTTCATTGAGCGTTACAACCGAAAATTCAAGAAGAACATTCGCGGTGTCACCGACGCTACCCGCCGCCTTCTGCTCAAGCATGAGTGGCCAGGTAACGTTCGCGAACTGAAAAACGCGATCGAGCGCGCGATGATCCTGGAAGAAACCGAGAAGCTGCGACCAGAATATTTGCCCTTCGCTGTAGCGCAGCAGCATGCTGCTTTCACTGCTTTCGAAAGTGCCAACGCGAACGGCAACCACTCGGGACAGCAACTCGATAACGGTCGCAGCCTGCCGCGGCTGGTGATTCCAGAAGGCGGCACGTCGCTGGAGGAAATCGAGCGCGCGTTCGTGGAAATGGCGATGAAGGAAGCGAACGGCAACCAGACGCAGGCCGCGAAACTGCTCGACATAAGCCGCGATGCTCTTCGTTACAAGTTGAAGAAATTCGGCGTGACCCATGAAGACGACGATGCCATGGCAGCCAACTAAGCTCGCAATCCTGGCCTGACCACGTATTCCATCACCGCGACGAAGTGGCAGACGCTTCCACCAAGCACGAACAAATGCCAGACGAAGTGGAAGTAAGGAATGCGGTCCTTCGCATAAAAGGCGACGCCGCCGGTGTAGAAGACCCCGCCTGCCATCAGCCACAAGAACCCAGTGAGTGGCAGCGTACGCAGCAGGGGCTTAATCGCGATGATTACCAGCCAGCCCATTAGGATGTAAAGCGCTGAAGAGAGCCCTTCGAAGCGTCCCGTGGCGAATGCTTTTAAGACGATTCCTGCGGCGGCAATCGCCCACACCAAGCCGAACAGCGTCCATCCCCAACCGCCGCGAAGAACGATCAACGTGAACGGTGTGTAGGTGCCGGCAATGAGCAGGTAGATGGAATCGTGATCGAGCACGCGGAAGATGCGTCGCGCTCGGGGCGCACGGATCGCGTGATAGAGCGTCGAGATGAGATAGAGCAGGCAGAGAGTTACGCCGTAAACGCTGACGCTCACGATGAGCCGCGCACCACCACGCATGCTCGCCATTACGATGAGAGCAATCAAGCCTATCGCGCTCAGCATCGCGCCGATGCCGTGCGTCACGCTGTTGGCAATCGCTTCACCCAACTTCCAGGGTTCAAGATCGTGCACAGAAAAATTGTAGGATTTTCAGACACACGCGACTGTAAGACTTTTGTCGCAAATAAAACCGGAACCATACTCTGCGCGGGCATGGTCCCGGGAGCGCTAGTTATGATTGCGGGTTGCTGCGCTCAAACCGCGCTAGCTCTTTTGTTTCGCTTCTTGAATCATCTGCTCAACCTTTGCTCGGTCGGGATAATTCGGGTTCACGCGTAGCAGCTCCTGCCAACTGGCGATCGCACCCTTCGAATCCTTCTTGCCTTGGAAGAGCACCACACCTCGGTTGAACAACGTGCCGTTGTGCGAGGGGTTGTAACTGAGCGACTTCGCGAACTCGCGCAACGCGCCATCGGCATCGCCGCTGTACCACATCGCGGTTCCCATATCAGTGCGGACATCGGGATCGTTCGGTCGTATGTTGAGCGCCTTTTGGTAATACTCGATAGCCTGCGCGTACACTTGGCTGTCGTAGTAGAGATTGCCAATTTGCGCCAGCAGGTCGGGGTCGTTCGGACGCTGTTCCAGCTTTGCAAGCATCGGAGCGGCTGCCGAATTCACGTCCCCAACGGTTAAGCGCGGTGAGCTTTGGCTGAAGGTTGAAGGTTGCGTTGTGCTGCTGGTGGTGGCAGCGGCGACGCTGTTGTTGTCCGTATAGGAACCGTGCAACAGCCACCCGATGCCGATACCCACAATCAGTGTGATCGCCGCGAGGACGTACGACTGGGTGCTCGTCCACGCGCCCGAGGGGGAAGATGAGGGTCGTTTTACTTGCGCAGATTGCTTTGCCATAACATGTTTCCCGGAGGCTCAGCCTCTCGTCATTCAGGAGCTGAAGCTCCTAGTTTCTGGTGCCGGCGGCAGCCTGTTTCGGCTGATCGAGGTGGAACAGGCGCTGCACAGCTGACGTCAGCATGTCCTGATCACCTCGTTCTGGGAGTTCCTTCAATTCACGGGCCAAGGATCCAGCAATACGTTGGGTTATATGTGCAGTTAACGCAGACATCGCCTGGTCCTGGTCTTCCGTGAAAGGGCCTAACTCTTGGCGCAGGGACTCCAGTTCCTGCCGGCAAAGTTCATCGAGGCGGTTGCGCAGCGCCACAATCGTCGGCACCACGCGCTCGGCTAACAGCTTGCGCCGGAAGCCGCGGGCTTCTTCCGCCAGAATTTTTTCCGCAGCCACCGCGGCGGATTGTCGCTCGCCTTCGTTGTGCTGCACTACTTTCTCAAGATCGTCCATGTCGAACAGGTGTACGCCTTCTACCTGCCGCACCGCCGGATCGATGTCGCGAGGCACGGCGATATCGATCATCACAATCGGCCGATAGCCGCGCAGTGCCTGGATGCGTTCCGCATCCTGCCGCTCGATCACAAAGTGCGGACACGAGGTCGAGCTGACGATTATGTCCGCCTGGTCGAGGTGGGGCGCGCGCTCGTCGAGCGATACCGCGATCCCTCCGACCTTCTCGCTAAATTCTTCTGCCTTGTGCAGCGTTCGGTTGATGACGCAGATCTTCGAAGCGCCGTTGTTCATCAGGTAGCGTGCGGCAAGTTCGCTCATCTTGCCTGCGCCCATGAGAACCACGCTCTTGTCGAACAACTCCCCGAGAACCCGCTTTGAAAGTTCCACGCTGGTGTAAGGGATTGAGACTGCCGCATTGCCAATCGCGGTTTCGTTGCGCACGCGCTTGGAAACCGTGAGAGCCTTCTGCATGACTGCGTCGAGAAAACGCCCGGTCGCGCCAGCACTCTGTGCCTGCGACCACGCGGTTTTGAACTGTCCTACGATTTCTGGTTCGCCAATCACCATCGAATCCAAACTCGAGGCGACGCGGAAAACATGCATCAAGGCAACGTCGTCCATCAGTCGGTAGAAGTGCGACCAGTCGCTCATCTTCAGGCCGTACTCCTGGGTAAGGAAGCGGAGGACGGAGTTGGCGGCTTCGCCTGGATCACTGGTCCAGAGGATGAATTCCGTGCGATTACACGTCGCGAGCACGATGACCTCATCAATGCCTTCGGCGCGCACCAAGTGGTGCAACGCCTCGTAGCGCCGCAATTCGTTCATCCAGAAGCGCTCGCGCACGGCCACCGGCGAGGTTTTAAAGTTCAATCCAACGACCACTAAACTTGGGTCCACAGGACACTTCTCCACGACTGACACAACTTGCTAGTGCATCCGCCATGCCAAACCTCCGCGGCTTGTACTACCAATGTGGACTCGTGGAATCAGCAACTTACAACTACATTCGGAGTTGTTACCAGTGAACACGGTCACTGCAGTGCGGCATCTCACCCCGGTTCGGGTGTTTTGCCCCTAGCTGCACTGTGACAACGATTTGCGCTGCCCGGCAGTACAGGCCTAGACTGTCGCGGAAGTCCGAGAAAGCCGGGACTCGGGGCTCTGCAAAAATTAACGGTTGGAGGAACTCCTCATGAAAAAATTGGTTGCAGGCATGTCGCTCGCGGCTCTCGTAATGGCCGGTACCATGGCCTTCGGAGCGGGCGCGGACGACTACAAAGCAAAATGCGCCATGTGTCACGGCGCCGACGGCAAAGGTCAAATGGCCCAGAAGATGGGATCGAAAGCACTCACCGATCCCGCTGTGCAGAGCATGAGCGCCGCTGATATTGCAAAAGTGATCAGCGACGGCAAAGGCAAAATGACTGGCTTCAAAGGCAAGCTCAGCGACGATCAGATCGCTGCTGTTGCGGCTTACGTAAAGACACTCAAGTAATCGATCCTGTTTTGAGAAAGGCGGCCCAGGCCGCCTTTTTTGTTGCCGCAAATTTGTTGCTACCCGCGCCTTGGCACGAATCGTTTGCGCAGCGCCGCTCGTCCATTCAGAGAGACGAAAGCTACGGAGGGGATGCATGCGTGTTGGATTACTTGTCCCGGTTTTGCTTTTTGGCGGTGGGTTGCTCGCGCAATCGCCGAGCAAGTGTTCGCGACCCGAACTGGCTGGGCAAACAAAGGACGCGGCGACGGTGGTTCGCCTGGAACGCGAATGGTCGGCGGCGTTCATGCGCGGAGATACTGACTTCGAAGCTTGCTTGCTGCTGCCGGAGTATCAGGAGATTACCAGCCACGGCAAAGTCGACGACTTGTCGGCTGAACTCGCGCACGCCGCGAAGAACAAGGGCAAGAATTTGCCGATGCCGGAGTTTCATGCGCCCACTGTTTTGCTGCGCGATGACGTTGCCGTGGCCCACGGCGATGTGCATTACAAAGACGCCGCGGGTAAAGACCACGAGATGCAGTATGCCGACTTCTACCACTGGGAGAATGGCGGCTGGCGCGTCTTCTTCGCACAACAGACCAGCGTGCCGAGCGGGAGCTGACGTTTCACTTCAATTCTGGAATCGCCGTCAGCGTCTCTTCCGGAACATTTCCAATCCCAATGTACTTACGCAGCCAGAAGTAGCGGTCCACTCGTGCGTCGGCATTGAGTGCATGGCCGGAGTCGTACCACTTCACCGCTTTCGGGGCGGCGACGGCTTCTGCGCTTTTTTCGAACATTGCTTTGCTGCCGAACTCGTCGTGGGTGGCGTTCTGGAGTAGCACGGGCGCTTTCCCCTGCAGGCTCACGTAATGAACCGGGTCAGTCCAGTCGACCTTGTCGAGATAGGCGTTGATCTTGTCGTCGCCGTACTGCTTGCGGAATGCGACGATGGGCGGATCGTCCGAGTTCATCTCCGCGCGAGTCGAATAATTTCCCGCCATCAGCACCAACGTTGCGAATCTCGGCTCTACCGCACGCAAGATCCCGCCGACCATCGCGTCATAGCTGTGGCCCACATAGGCAATCTTCTCCGGGTTCACATCCTTTCGCCGCACCAGCAGGTCGACGGCGCGCCGAAGATCGATCACTTGCTGCGTGAGCACCTCGCTCTCCTGCATGCTGAACGGATCACTGTCGGCCTTGAACCCTGGCCGGACGAACACGCCATCGATCATGAATCCAACCGTTCCGGCCTTCGCATACGCGACCGCCTCATCGAGAAACTCGGAGCGGTTCGAGGTTTGCGGAGACTTCTCCGTGTTCCGCCAATGCGAGTACACCACGGCAGGGAACGGCCCTTCGCCCGCCGGAAGCACCAGGTAGGAGGTGACGCGTCCGCCTTTCGGGCTGGCATACGACAAATCCACCACGCGCACGGTGCCGCGCGCCTGCGTCGAATTTTCTTTTACGTCGAGTGGGGCGCGTGCGTCGTAATCGAAGTGGCTCGCATATTCCTTGGGAAGGTCTTGCACCAACGCTACGAACGAGAGTAGTAGGAAGCAAAATAGATATTTCATTCCGACTCCTGCGCGGCGAGCTCCCGCGTGCGGATCTTCGGCGCGCTTCCGGTGATACTCCCGCTGGTCCGGGGCCAATTCCGGTAGGTCCGCGATCAGCGCAGCATCGAGTTCCGCCGCTGTGATCACGGTTTGATCCCGATCGCGGCCATCATGCGGCCGGTTTTTCCAGACTCCGCGCGGTGCGAGAAGAAGCGTTTCGTATCGCAGGAAGTACACCCGTCGAGCACCGTGATGTTCGCTTCAGATACGCCTGCATCCAGCAACTGGCGCCGGTTCGCTTCAATGAGGTCGAGCTGGATCTTCGTCGCCGGCTCGCCGTGTCCCGGCGCGCGCTGGTTCAGGAACAGCATGGGGTACTTGTTGTGCAGCGATTCGAAATCGTATTCCTCGTGAAACAGCTCTTTCGCGTAGGCAAACTGCGATTGGAACGCTTGCACCAATTCTTCTCCCACGGTGTAACAACACTTGTGAACGCCCGGCCCGATCGCCGCCCGTATGTCGCGGGGATCAGTTCCGTAAGCTTTGCGCATTTCGCCTATGCCTTTTTCCACGATGCGCGCGACGGTCCCACGCCAACCGGCATGAAATGCGCCTACCGCTTTCTTCTTCGTGTCCACCACCAGTACCGGGACGCAATCGGCTGTTTTGATCCCGATGAGCAGCTCGGGAGCGTTGGTGATGAGTCCGTCTCCGGACAGCAATTCTTTTGTGGGCGCAGTTACGCGGTGCACTATGCCGGAGTGGATCTGTTTCAACTGCACCATCGGCCAGCCCTTCGCTCCGATGGCAGCCGCGAACAACTCGCGGTTGCGCTCGACGTTTTCGCACGTGTCGTGTTCGGTGATTCCGAGGTTCAGCGACCCTTTCCCATACACGTTGGACACTCCGCCCTTGCGCGTGCTGAAGCCATGGACGAGCCAGGGCAGATTGAAGTTAGGAGCCATCAGAACGACAGGATTTGCCCGGCGTGCAGCCTGCTTTTTCTTGGATTTCACCACGGTAGGCACGCTTCGATTGTAACGGCTGTGGCGCCTGACGCGGGCGAAGGTGCTCTGCTATCCTAACTTCGTCATGTACGAGAATTTCTATGCCACCGAGCGCTGGGCGAAAAAGAAGGTCCACTGCATTTACCAGTGCCTCGTCGTCGCCATTGCTACCCGCCACGCCGACGCTGTCGATATCAAGTTCAATGTTGACGACCGCGGTGTCTGGATCGCGCTTCCGCATACCGCCTGGGTCGAGTTCGCCCGCCGCAACCCTGGCAAGGTCATTACCGATCCTATGGCGGTGCAAGCCGCTGGGCGCTACCTGAAACAGCTCATCGAAAGCGGCGAAGACAATGGCCGCGAGATGTTTTCGGTCAGCGAAGAAGAGACGTTGCACCAGCTCGACGAGTTCTTCAAAGAAATGCGGGCAGTCCCGGCCTAAGCCGAGCGCCCGCTGGTTTCCTTCCTGCTATTTCTCTGCTTATCGCTCAATCTTCGCGAACGGCTTGCGTGCGAATGCGCCGATCATCGGCGGCATAATCGCTGCGCCACGGGTTTGCAGCGCCTCTTCGCGCAACCGCTGCGGCAACGAATCGCTCACCACTGCGCCGGTCATCATCCCCAAAGCCTCCATCCCGGGCAGCAGGCTGCGAATCGTCTCGGTCACCCACTCGTAAACCGGGCTATTGGGGCCGCCGTCCATCACGCTGCTGGCGCGGCATTCCGGTGAGGGCAGCCCTGCTTCCTGCATCAGGTAAAAGAGCTGCGCCCCGATATTCGGACGCGGCACCGCTCGCAGGTAGTAATCGACAATCAGCTGCACCGCCGAGTGCATCATCGGCATCTCGGGATAGCCCTTCGGCGCGTACGACAGGTCATATTCCTGGAATGCGATCAGACCGCCGACATGCACCATGTTCGCGGACTTCTTAAGCACCGCCAGTGCATCCGGAACCTGGATCAGCACATGCCGCCCGATGATGGCATCGTAGGCTCGCACCGGCGTGTGCGACGCCACGTCCGTGTGCTCGAACGAGACGTGATCGTGTCCTGCGTTGCGGCAGCGCGTTTGCGCCGTCTCCAGCGCGGCAGCGTCAATGTCGATGCAATGCAGCCGTCCATGCGGACCAAGCAATCGCGCCGTGATCAGCGAAACTTCGCCGATGCCGCACCCGATTTCCAGAACCCGCATGCCGCCCGCAACTCCGGCGCGGCGAAGAAAACTGTCTGTGAGTGGATTCAGTACGGAAGCTTGCAGCGCCAGCCGACGGCGTTCGTGGTCAATCCTGTCGGCCTGCACCGTAATGCTAGGGTTGCTCATGGCGTTTACCCCACGTCGGAAGTGCCGCACATTATATGCCCGCCGGCAAGGGCGTGCCGGTTCAGTTCCGATGAAATAATCTTGGAGAAATAGGGCTAAAAACTCTTCGCCGCCACCTCGGGGGTGGGATACAGTCCCACGATCTTGTCGATGGAAGTCAACAAAAGTACCTTCGCCACGTGCTCATTGCAGCCCGCCAGGCGCAGTTCACCCCCGACTTCTTTCATTCGGCCCGCCACCATCACGATGATCCCCACCCCGGTGCTGTCCACATGGCTCACCTTGGTCATGTCGAATATCAATTTCTTGTGGTTCTCGGCAATCAATTGCTTCGAGTTCCACTCTATCTGCAGGGAGTCGTTGCCCATCGTGATCCTGCCCGTCATTTCCAGGATCGCAATGTCCGGTTGCACGCGTTTGGATTGAATATTTAGCTGCACTGAAATTGTCCTCCCCACCCATTGGGCCTCACATCTTACGGAGCCATCCGAACTCCGTCAACGACGTTGGTTGTGACCGCACTCGGAAATCCGATAGTCTGGATGCATGTTCGCCCGCAAAATCCGCGTCGAATACGAAGAACATGACCAAAGCCGGCCCGCTCAACTGAAATGGCTGGACAGCTTCGCCATGCGCAGCTTCACCAACGATCCCGTCTTCGACGACACGCTTCCCACCGGCGACGGCCAAATGGAAATCGGCGTCCGCGTCCCGCTCGAGCGCCTGCAACATGACATGGAAGATTGGTTCCGGCGCAAAGGCTATCTGACGAAAGAAAGTTCGCTCAAAGTAGAAGAGCTCAAGAAGCCTTAATCGAAGGAAAAGCGGAGGCCGGAGCCTCCGCGCTATAGGGATTCAGCGTTCTTTTACTGCTTCGTTAACGTGAAACCACCTTCGCCAGCCGTGTTGAGCAGGCACGATCCGCCAGAGACGTAGGCATACCCACCGGTAAAGTTGGCCGGCGCGGTCGCACTGTCAACCACTCCGTACACCAGGAACTCCGCAGGGGTGCCATTCTCGCTTTCTGACACATCGAGGAAGAGCAATTCTCCGGCTGCGAACGAATCGGCATTCAACGTTGTGCCCGATACCACGCACCCGGCAGGCGGAGTGATGTTCACACTCACAGGGGTGATTTGGAATGTACCCTGCAGGCTGCCGGTGGCGGTTGCGGAGTTGGCTACAGCGAAATCGAATGAGAGCACTGCGCCGTTTCCGGCCGTGTCCGTACCCGTCCAAGTTCCGCCGAGCGGGCCGCTCACGAGCTTTGCCGAAACGCTTCCCGATAATGTTCCCAGGCATCCGCTGGTGGTGGAATAAGTTCCTGACATGGAGGTCACCGTTGAACTGCCGGACGGCACGGTCAACGTGACGGCGAAAGTTCCTCCGTTCGTCGCAATATTCAGGGGAAGCTTTCCATTGCTAATCGTCCCACTAACCGCCACGCTGCTGCTCGATTGGGAAGGAAACAAGCAAGAACTGCTGCTATCGAAAGGCATCAGGTTTCCCGAAACCGAGGATCCGGTGAAAACCAGGTGGCCGCCAAACCCAACGATCTGTCCGCCCGTTCCACTGGTCAGCTCGATGTCCCAATTTCCCGAAGTGGTCGAACCGCCCCCACCACCTGAGCCCCCTCTGAAATTGTCAAGAGACTTGCCGGTTGCACAACCCATGAGCCATCCGAACAGGCCAAGTACCACCACCACTGTCCACAGCTTCTTCATTCAATTCCTCCGCAGGTGCAGAACGCATTGACAGCGAACCGGCGCGTCCAGTCCCGGCCAACTCCGCGAGTTTTTCCATTTACTTCGGAAAATGACTCGTCGCTGGCTGGTGAAGCTAGAAGGGTAGTCAGCTTCTTGCAAAAAGAAAAGTGCCAATTGATATGGCACCAGTGGCGTTTCCGCTTTGGTCAACAGGACGTTAATACTTGCGCAGAACTCCGATCACGCGCCCCTGTACCTGCACCGAATCCGCCGCTACACGAATGGGCTCCATTTTGTCGTTTGAAGGCTGCAATCGTGTAATTGGTCCCTCGCGATAGATCCTTTTCAGCGTCGTGTCGGAGTTATCCACCAGCGCCACTACGATTTCTCCATCCCGCGCCGTATTCGTCCTCTCGACCAGGACATAATCTCCGTCTACGATATGTTCGTCCTGCATCGACTCGCCGCTCACTTCCAACACAAATACATCCTTCGATCCCGTGAAGTCGCCCAGAGAAATCGTCTCCGGATTGGCGATGGCCTCTATCGGTTGACCGGCCGCAATCCGTCCAAGAAAGGGAATGCCCGGATTCGCGGCAGCCGCGGCCGCGGCAAACGACTTCTTCAATTGACCCTTGGGTTTGATCAGGTCGATGGAGCGCGCGTGATTATACGAGCGCTTCAATAGCCCCTTCGCTTGCAGATTTCCGACGTGCTTGTGGACCGTGGCCAACGATGACAGTTGCACGCCCTCGGCAATCTCCTCGAATGAGGGCGAATACCCATGAGTATCAACGAACCGCGAGATGAAGTCGTAAATCTCTCGTTGCCGACGGGTCAGCGCCATGTTTTTCCTTCCTCAATGCTCGCGAATCGACTGGGTGAGGCGATCTTTCGCTCGCAAGTATCGGCGAAAGGAAAGCGAAAGTCAAGAACTGTCTCTTTCATCTGCATATCCGTGCCTGGTGCCACGCGAGTGCGGTTTCGACACGGTCAATTCTGCTTTTGTCCGCCCGTGACGTCTTAGGTTCCGCTGGCGAAGGTTGGGACGAATTCCGGCGCCAAGGGACAGGCGCGCGACTCGTCCCACCCCCGCCAGCTAGCCTAGATTTTCGGGTGCCGTATATTGGCACATAGGAGCTCCGCCATGAACCTGAATACGAATGGCGCAAGAACGATCGCCGCACTGGTTGTCCTGAACGCTGGCCTCTTCGTCTCGCAAAACGCTACCACGCTGCACGCCCGTTCAGCCGAGCTACGCGCGACTCGGGCCGACATGTGCGCCGCCCGGACGCAGGCCCATATCGCTGCCATGCAAGCACGCATCCACGCGCGTATGGCCCAAAAGCAGGTGGAGCAGGCCCGCAAACAAGTGGAGAAAGACGTCCATCATGCGACGGTCAT
>DASYAU010000103.1:0-4006 GCA_036501185.1 Candidatus Korobacter sp.
CAAAGAGCAACGGCGGTGCTGCCGGGGTCGATGGCCAGAAGTTTGAGGACATCGAATCGGTGGGGCGGCCGGCGTTCCTTGCGGCGGTGCGGGAAGACCTTGTCACAGGCAGGTATCAACCTATGCCGAATCGCCCGGTGGAAATCCCGAAGGGCAACGGCAAAGTTCGAACACTTCAAATTCCCTGTATCCGCGATCGCGTGGTGCAGGGCGCATTGAAACTGATCCTCGAAGCGGTATTCGAGGCGGACTTTTGTCCAAACTCCTACGGATTTCGACCGAAGCGGTCACCGCATCGCGCACTGGCGGAAGTCAGGCGCAGTGTAATGCGACGGATGTCCACCGTCATCGATGTCGATCTGTCGCGCTATTTCGACACGATCCGGCATTCGGTGCTGCTGGATAAAATCGCGAAGCGAATCCAGGACCCACAGGTCATGCACCTCGTGAAGCAGATTATCAAGGTTGGCGGTAAGCTCGGTGTCCCGCAAGGGGGACCGTTCACTCCCCTTACACAAAAGGTAATTTGGGGTGCATGTCTGGTTAGGCGTTAGGCAGCCGCCTTGCAGAGGTCCCTGTGGCACTGCAATGCTATGGCGAATGGTTATGGTATCGTCTCCTATCTGAACGTCTTTGATGACGAGGCGGACGATTCGCTGGCGCTCGGTGATACTCAACGTATCAGCAGCACCGCGCAGGCGGACGAGAAACGCGGTAAGGGTTTCCGCAAGACGAAGGAAAGTTTCCCGATCGTTAGCCTGGTCGGCCATTGCCTGCAACTCAGCACGGAGCGCCTGTTCGCGTTGGCGCAGTGCCGGCATACGCTCACGCAACTGTTCGATCGAAAGAAGTGCCTCCTGGTAGGCACACAGAAGTCTTTCGATCCCCTTCCCAACATGCACTAATTCTCTTTGCAGGCTCTGCTCACGCTTTTGAGTCGGATCGGACGAGCGCGCTGCCGCCAGCCGGCGGTCAAGTTCCTGTTGTATCAGCGTTGGGTCCTCCAGCAGTCGGATCACCTCGGCCCAGACGATCTGATCGAGCAGATCCTGCCGGATCAGGCGGCGGTTGTCGCAAACAGGGCCACCCAGTTTTCGCCAGCTGTCCGAGCCAATGCATTTGTAGTAATGAATTTTGCGTGCGCTTGTGCGTGTGGATGTCCGCGAGAAGGCATAGCCACACTTCCGGCAGCTGACCAGCCCCTGCACGATACTCGGCTCTATGGTGCGACGACGCGATCGTATCTTGTTTTCCAGCAGGAGCTCCTGAGCGCGGGCGAAGGTATCATTGCTTACCAGTGCCGGCACGGCGATCTCGATCCACTCTTCGGGTGGGCGCTCATGCCCTGCGGTGGTGCTGGGCGTAATCACACCTCGCCGACGCAGCGGACGGACAACGCGCATCCGCGCAGAGGCGCGGGTCTTGCCGAAATAAGCGACACCGCGATAGGCAGAGTTGCGCAATACAGCCCAGACCGTTGAGCGTTCCCAGCGAGCGCTTGCTTTGCGCGTCGGGATGCCTTCGGTGTTGATCTGGCGGGTGATTTCCCCAATGCTGAGTCCTGCGACTGTATACATTTCATAGATGCGCTGCACCACACGGGCCTCCGCTTCGAGAACGGCGTACGCAGCAAGTGTCTCGTCGGTCTTGCGGATATAACGGTAGCCATATGGAGCGCCGCTCATCACGCTGACCTCACCAGACTGCGCCCGGTGTCGTTTACCGCGGCGCGACCGCTCCAGAATCTGCGCCCGTTCATATTCAGCAATCATCCCCTGAAACTGAACAAGCAGTTGATCTTCCGCACTGGAACCCTGCGGCGCCTTTACAAACACCGTCTCGACTCCGTTGCGGGCCAGTTCCTCCATCAGCAGAATTTGGTACGCGTACTTTCGGCTCAGCCGGTCCGGCGCGTACGCGAGCACAACCTGGATCTGCCCCTCTGCGGCAAGATCTCTGACACGCTCAAGGCCGGGCCGCTCTAGCGTTGCTCCGCTATAGCCCTCATCTTCGAAGACCCATTCTTTGGGTACCTCCAGATTGTGCCCCTTGGCGAACTCGATCAGCATCGCCGTCTGGCTCGCTATCGTGTGCGCCTCGCGCTGCTGCTCGGACGAAACCCGTGCATAAATCGCCGCCATCCTCATGATCGAACTCCTTTACACTCCCGCTAACGGGACGCTCCCGAACGGGCACCAGAATACTGTAGGCCTGCCCGAGCTTCGCATCGTGCAAGCGATCAAATGCATATTCAACGTGAACTTGAAGCGGGCCGTGGGATTGGCGCGGTTCAGCCATGCCTTCTCTGAGTACCGAGAAACGCGGCCAACGCGCGTGTCACGATCGCTCCGATGGTCAGGCCGCTGCTTCTGGCATAGGCCCGCAGAAGGCGAGCCGTTCCCACAGGGAGCTTGAGCGTGATCGGTACTGCTGCTTCCGAAATTTCGACCGGTTTGTCGAGATGAGTCGCTTCTTCCAGGTAACGGTACGCTTGACGTTCTGAGAGGGCGAACTGTTGGGATAAGCGCTGCATGGCCTCGGGCAAAGCAATATTGCGCTGCAGCATTGCGTAAGCTGCATTCAGCTGTCGAGCCTTGTCTGCTTTGGTCGATCGGGCCATCTGCCATAAACATATTACCTTTTACGGCGCATGTCAAGCTCCGGACGAATAGCTCGCCAACCCGACAATACCCTTTCGAATTCAAAATTACCTTTTGTGTAAGGGGAGTGCTCAGCCCGCTGGCGGCGAACATCTACCTGAACGAAGTCGACTGGTTCTTCGATGCGATTCGCCGCAAAACGGCAGAAGGGGACTACGAGGCGATCAACTATCATCGGTTCGCCGATGATGTGGTCATCACCGTCAGCGGGCACCATACCAAACGGGGCTGGGCCGAACGGGCTCTGCAACGGCTTCAGGAACAGTTCGCGCTGCTTGGCGTCGAACTGAACCGGGAGAAAACCAGGGTGGTGGACATGCTGAAAGGGGAGGCCTTTGGGTTCCTGGGGTTTGACCTGCGTCGGGTTCGCAAGCGTAAAGGGGGCGGATATCTAATCCTGATGACTCCGAAGAAGAAGGCCCGAGCGTCAGTCAAAGCGAAGGTTCGCGACATCGTCCGGCACGGGGGCGCGACTCCCATGCCGGAACTGGTGAAGCGGATCAATGCCACGGTGGGCGGGTGGGTCAACTACTTCAGGGTGGGTAACTCCAGTCGTGCCTTTAGCGAGGTTCGCGACTATGTCGAGATGAAAGTTCGTACCTTACTGACGCGGCGGAAGCGGCGGCGAAAGTCGAGCGTGGGATGGCGGCGGTGGAGTAACGAATATCTCTACAATGTACTGGGACTTTACTGGGACTGGAAAATCCAGCCTCTGCCTGGACTTGGAGAGCCTCTCGTGAAAACGGTCGTCGTCCGGCAGGACTCATAACCCTTCCGACGAAGCTCACTGGGTGAGCTGCTTGAGGGAAAACCTCACGAGCAGTTCTTATGGGGAGGGGCTGGAAACGGGCGCAGTCAGCACCGCGCCAGTCCCTTACCCGACAAGTCAATCATCGCGAGGAGAAGGACACTTTGGGAATCGGCCAAGCCCAACTTCGGAATCCAACCGCGGTTCCCAAACAGCCCGCGCTGGCGGTGGCGGCTTATAGCGCATTAATGCTGGCTGCTCTCAAGGTCTTCGGAGCCGAACGCGGTAAAGCATATGCCCAGTTACCCAAATGGCGCCGCAAGGCAAGGCGTCCCTCATGTCTCGACCTCATCACACTCCTCCGAAAAGAAGCTACCGAACGCCTCGATCTGGTCGCGGATCTCGACATTCAGCCATGCTCAGCTCAGTTTGTGGCTGCTGCCGCTGCCTGAAATGTAGAAACTCCAGGCCTCGCTGCGCGAGGTCCATGATCGGCTCTTATGTGACGGCTCGACCCTATCTCCGTCATGGGACCCGAGCTACTCGCGGACGTTTCGAAGCCGCTAGCCGAGGTTCGCGTCAGCGCCGGCTACTAATA
>DASYAU010000104.1:0-19820 GCA_036501185.1 Candidatus Korobacter sp.
AGGCACACGCCGAGCAGGTCGGGATGATCGAGCATCAAAGCCTGCTCAAGCCCGGGCACCAGTTTCTGCCGATGCGGCTGATGAAGACGGTCGCGCAACGCTTCATGCAGCAGCGCAAGATCTTCCGATTGCAGCGCGTGCAGCAGGTGCGCCAGTCGTTGGAGGTTGTAAATCGCGTCGTGTCGCGAAACTCGCTCCGGGAGCACTCTTCGTGCCGCCGTTGTGGAAAGATCGAACTCCGGCGTGACTACTATTAACTTCAATGCGGTCGGCCAGTGCATCGCCACTGCCGACGTGGATCCATCCGGCAACTGGCAGCTCGCCGTGAGTCCTCCCATGAGCGCTGCCGAAACGTTGTCTGGATGACCCTCGAGCGCAACCGCGGCGTTCAACAGATCACGCGGCTGCATGGGCCCCATGATCGCCTCGTAGAGCCGAAGGCCTGCAACCGTCGCCGCCGCACTGCTGCCAAGCCCGGAGCGCATCGGGATATCACAATGGACTTCTACTTCAAACGCGGGGAAGGCCGACGCGCGCTGCCGTGACAGGAAGCGAAATGCGCGCTCGATGTAGTTCTCGCCCACCAGTTGTTGTCCGTGGAAATTGAACCGCAGCGTGTTCTCGCCATCCACAGCCCGTGCCTTCAGGCGCAGATAGAGCTGCACCGCGACCGCGAGCACGTCGAAGCCAGGGCCAAGGTTCGCCACTGACGCGGGGACCGTAATCTCGATCTCACGCTGCTTCACTTGCGCACCTCGGCGAGTTGCGTGTCACGCCAGTGCGCGTGCGATTTCAAAATGTAATCAGTGTCCTTCAGCGCGTGCCCGGTCAGGATGGCAACGACCGTTGCATCGCTCTCGAGCTTACGTTGCGCGTGCAGCTTGCGAAGTCCTGCCAAGGTAGTCGCCGATGCCGGCTCGCAGCCGATGCCGTCGAGCCCGATGAGCGTTTTCGCTTCGCCTATTTCTTCGTCGGTAACTTCCATCACGAAGCCGCCGGTAAATTTCACCGCGTGCAGCGCTTTCCGCCACGACCGCGGGTTGCCGATCCGTATCGCGCTCGCTACCGTTTCCGGGTGCGCGGAGGGAGTAATCTCCTCGACCCCCGAGTGCCATAGCTTGTAAAACGGATTCGCTCCTGCCGCCTGCACTACGATCAATTTCGGCACGCGATCGATGAAGCCAAATTCCTTTAGCTCCTCCAGTGCCTTTCCAAAGGCCGAGCTGTTACCAAGATTTCCGCCGGGACAGATCACGTAATCCGGGACCTGCCAATCGAGCTGCTCGAGCATCTCGATCATGACCGTCTTCTGTCCTTCCACGCGGAACGGGTTCACCGAGTTCAGGAAGTAGATATCTGGATTGGGTGTCGCCAGCAGTTGATCGAGGGCGGCGTCGAAGTTTCCGTCCACCTCTACGATCTTGGCCCCGAAGTCCAGCGCCTGTGCCAACTTGTTGAGCGAGATCTTTCCGCTAGGCAAATAAACCTGCGCTTCCAATCCGGCGCGCGATGCATACGCCGCGAGCGAAGCCGAAGTGTTTCCAGTTGAAGCGCACGCCACGATCTTCGCGCCGACGTGTTTGGCCTCGGTCATGCCGACAGTCATGCCGAGGTCTTTGAAGCAGCCGGTGGGGTTCCAGCCAAGATGTTTGAAGAAAAGGCGATCGAGACCGACGCTGGCAGCGGTTTTCAATCCACGAACGAGAGGAGTATTGCCTTCGGCGAGGGAGATGAGCGTTTCAGGGGAGTAAGGGCCGGGAAGCAGATCGCGGAATCGCCAGACGCCGCTGCTATCGGCGCCGGCGTTCGACATTCGACGCTCCACCCACATTCGCTTCATCGCCTTCGTGTCCATCGCGGGCGCTTGCACCACGACTTCCAACAGGTCGCCGCATACTGGGCACGCCACCGCGCGCTCGTGCAGATCGAGCGTGTGCGCGCAGCTTCGGTTGTTGCATCGTAAGTGCATCTCTTATCGACTCAGCGCAGTATCGGCATGCAAAACGGCGCGCTCTGGTGGAAGTCGAGCTTGGCAATCTCTTCCAGGGCTTTTGCTACCTTCACGCTGCCGCACGTCTCCAGCGTCATCACGAAGGGCAGCTCCGATTTTGAGCAGCCCGGCTTCTGCAGCACGGAATCGATGTTAATCCCATTCTTCGAGAGCACATTGGCAATCGCGGCAATAATTCCCAGTTTGTCCTGAATTACGAAACGCACGTAATGCGGCGTCTGGAAGTCGCTGCTCACGTCGTAGCGTACCGGTGCGGCGTTGTCGTTCTCGCGCGGCTTGTGATGCGCGATGTGCAGCAGGTCCGAAACCACGGCCACGGCGGTTGGATTGCCACCCGCTCCGAATCCCGCGAAGACCGTCTCGCCGCCGAACTCGCCGGTGCTTACCAGCAGGTTCTGGCTTCCCGCCACGCGTGCAAGGGGTTCCGTCAGCGGCACGAGCGCAGGTTCAACGCACGCCAGCAAGCGATCGCCATGACGTTCGGCGCGCGAGATCTGGCGGATCGTACACCCCAACTGGTGGGCATATTCGAAATCCACCTGCTGCACGCCGGCGATGCTGCGGCACGCGATTTCGTCCACACGCACATCGGCATTCAATCCCACCCGCGCCAGGATCACCAATTTCGCGCGTGCATCGTAACCTTCGATATCGTCGGTTGGATCGGCCTCGGCAAAGCCCGCGTGCTGAGCCTCTTTGAGAGCATCCGCAAACGCCGCGCCTGATTCTTCGATCTTGTTCAGGATGTAATTGCACGTGCCGTTGAGAATCCCGCGGACCTTCTTCAGACGATCGCCCGCAAGCCCATCCTGCAGCGCCGCGATGACTGGAACACCACCCGCCACGCACGCGCCGAAGCCCAGGTGCAGGTCACGCTCCTTCGCCAGCGCCAGCAACTCGCTGCCACGGTGCGCAATGAGCTGCTTGTTGGCCGTCACCACCGATTTGCCCGCCAGCAACGCCTGCTTCACCCACTGATACGGCCCGTCCACGCCACCCACCAGTTCCACGATCACTTCGGCATCGGATTTAAGCAAGTCCTCGAAGTCGTCCGTCCAACGGACCTCGTCGTCCACCCAATCGACTCTCTTGCGAGCGACGTCGCGGTTATAGACGTGGGTGAGCTGGAAGGGAAGTTCTCCATTACGGACGTGAAGCAATCGCACCACCGCGCTGCCCACGGTGCCAAAGCCCAACAACGCAATCTTGCACGGACGGACAGCCGGTTCCGGCGCTCGTGAAAAAGTTGAAGCCATGGTCATGCTACCCCCGCGCAACCTGCGTAAAATTCATTTCCGGCCACCGATACCGGCAGCCGCTCCGAGGTGAAGAAGTGCGCGTGGAGAGCCTGTACGGCTTTCAACGAGTCCGTTTCTTCGATCACGAAGCTGATGTTGATCTCCGACGCGCCCTGGGAAACCATGTGCACGTTTACCCCGGCTCTTGCCACCACCCCAAACACGTCGGCACAAATGCCAACCTGCCCGCGGATATTGTCACCTACCAGGCAGACGATAGCCTTGCCATTCTCCACGTCAACCGCTCCGAGATGCTTCAGGTCCTCTACCAGCGCTTTCGCATCGTGCGTGCTATCGAGCGCCACCGAAACGCTGACTTCCGAAGTGTTCACCAAGTCTGGCGACAGGGAGTGCTTCTCGAAGACCTCGAACAGCGCCCGCAGGAAGCCGTGTGCAATTAAAAGGCGCGGCGCCTTGATGCTCAGGATCTTCGTGCCTCGCTTCAGCGCAATCGCGCGGAACGTGGTCGAGCTGTGCGGGGCATTCGCTTGAATGCACGTTCCTTTGCTTTCCGGATTACGCGAGTTCAGCACATATACCGGGATGTTCTGCTCGACTGCTGGAATCAGCGTGGCCGGATGCAGCACTTTTGCTCCGAAGTACGCCAGTTCGCTCGCTTCTTCGAAGCCGATCAACTCGATGCGACGCGCGTCTTTGCAAATCCGCGGATCGGTCGTCATCATGCCTTCCACGTCGGTCCAGATTTCGATCTTCCTTGCGCCCAACGCGGACCCGACGATCGCTGCTGAAAAGTCCGACCCGCCGCGTCCGAGCGTGGTCGCCGCGCCGTCCTCGGTTGCGGCGATGAAGCCACCGAGTACAGGGATCTTGTTTTTTGCCAGAGGATCTTTCAGGAAGGAGCGTAGGTTGGTATTCGTCAGTTCGATTTGCGGGACCGCCTTGGTGTGACAGGCATCGGTCACGATACATTCACGAGCGTCGATATGCACGGCATCCAATCCTACGCTCCGGAATGCTGCCGCCACGATTGCGCTCGACAATACTTCGCCGAACGAGAGCACGATGTCCTGCGTGCGTGGCGAAAGCTCCCCCAGCGCCGCGATGCCTTTCAGCACGTCCTGCAGCGCCGCGAACTGCTGGTGCACCTCGTCCGTCGTGCTCTTAGGCGACTTGAGGGCGGCCAGGACTGCGATGTGGCGCTGCTTTCCCCCGCGCCACAATTTCAACGCCGCCGGCACATCGCCGCCCGCGGCTGCCTTGCCCATCGCCACCAGTTGGTCGGTAAAGCCACCCAGCGCGCTCACCACCACCACCGGCTTTTGTTTCGCGCGGCCTCGCACGATCGCCGCTACCCTCGCGATCGCGCTCGCATCCTCTACTGACGTGCCCCCAAACTTCATCACAATCATGACCCTGCTCCGTTTTTTCCCTGAAAGCAGAAAACCCACCATCCCTTGTCGGGCGGTGGGTTTAATAGCTTTTGATTCTAAGAGTTAAACTGCTCTCTAGAACCTTCCCTCCGCCCTCGATATTCGCGATGTTGTTGTAATTCGCGAATATGTGCTGGTGGATGTGCACGGCATGCACATGGCCATCGGGATGGGGCGGACATTCGTCATAAACGTTGGAGCGACTATAAAGGAATCAGCGGGCTAAGGCAAGCACTTGAAGGTTACGCCGGGAGTACATTCGCGATTGCCTTTAGCAGTACCTCTGCCGAGTGCAGCAGCTTTGCCAACTCGCTTTCCGCCAGCTCTGGTGTGAGCACCTGCACCACGCCTTGTGAACCCACCACCGTCGGCAGGCTCAAATACACATCACGCATGCCATACGCGCCATCCACGAGCGTTGAGGTGGTGAGCACCGTCTTCTGGTCGCGCACCACTGACTCCACGATCTGCATTAGTCCCACGGCGACAGCATAGTACGTGGCTTCCTTGCGCTCAATGATCTTGTACGCCGCGTCACGCGTTTCGGTGAAGATGGTGTCGAATTCGGCCTGCTCGTATTTCATCCGGTGCAGCCGGCAATAATCGCGTAGTCGGATGCCCGCAATGTTCGCCAGCGACCAAATCGGCACTTCGGTATCTCCGTGTTCGCCGAGGATCAGGCCGTGCACGCTGCGCGCATCCACGGAGAAATGCTGGCCCAGCAGGTAACGGAAACGCGCAGTATCGAGGATCGTGCCCGATCCAATCACGCGATGCGCCGGCAGCCCAGAGAGCTTGTAGCTCGCATAGCTCAGGATGTCCACCGGGTTCGTGGCGATCAGCAGCAGTCCATCAGGATTGTTAGCAACAACCTTCGGAACGATGTCGCGAAAGATGGCGAGGTTGCGATCGAGCAATTGCAACCGGGTCTCACGCGGTCTTTGTCCTGTGCCCGCTGCAATCACGGTCACCGCCGCGCCGCTCAGATCGGCGTAGTCACCGGCCCAGATTCGGGTGGCTGCCCCGAATGGCACGGCGTGGTTCAAGTCCATCGCCTCGCCTTCCGCTTTCTTTTTGTTTGCGTCGAGCAGCACAATCTCCGCCGCAAGGCGCCGCAGCAATAAGGTGAAGGCGAAGCTCGCGCCCACGTTTCCGAGTCCAACAACTCCGATGCGCAACGGAGCATGAGAAAAGGCTGGAGTCCCCATGACTCCAGCCTAGCATTGCCTGCCCTGGCTTGCGGTGTTCTGTTTTTATGGCACCGTCACGTTTACCGTCTGCTTGATGACGGCGCCCGTCGAGTCCTTGGCTTGCACCGTGAGCCTGTGTGTGCCCGAGGCTAGCGTCGCACTTCCATTGAATGTTCCTCCGCTCTGGATCGTGGAACCCTTGCCATCGACGAAGAGCTGAATGCTCGTCACCGAATTCGTATCGGTGGCTCCGGCGGTCACGGTTACAGGCGAAGTCACAGTGCTTCCATTGAACGGAGTACAGATCGTCACGGAAGGCGAGGTGGGGTTCAGCGTGCAGGGCGGAGGGTCCGCGCTCCACACGCCTACCGTAATACTGATGTTCTGTTTGATGACGGCCCCGGTCGAATCCACCGCTTGCACGGTGAGGCGATGCATCCCATCGGCAAGCGCTGCCGTCGCGTTCAGGGTTCCCCCGAGCTGCTGCGTGAGCTTTTTTCCATCTACCCAAAGCTGGATGTTCGAGACCGGATTACTGTCGGTAGTTCCGGCGATTACGGTGAATGGCGAACTCACGTTTGCGCCATTCGCAGGCGAACAGATGGTCACCGAAGGCGAAGCTGTGTTCAGCGCGCAGGGTGCGGCGCTAGGCACCGTCACATTGATGGTCTGCTTGTACGTAACGGAAGCAACATCGTGTGCCTGTACGGTGAGTTTGTGCGTGCCCGGGCTCAGTGGCTCGGAGTAATTCAGCGTTGGTCCCGGCTGCTGCACAATCTTCACGCCGTCAACATAAAGCTGCATGTACGGGACGGCGCCGGAATCGTTCGCTCCTGCCAGAACGGCGAGCGGGGAACTGACGGTAGCGCCATTTGCAATCCCGCAGATCGTCACCGACGGCTGTGCCGGGTTCAGCGGGCACGGCTGCGGTGGAGAGTACGTCAAGAAGAAATTGGTGTCGGCGCTGTAGCCGTTGTTCACCACCACGTTCTGCGAACCGGTCGAGTAGTTGGTCGCGGTTGCTGAAACGGCGAAATAGCCGGCCGGCAAGGTTATGCTGTAATGCCCGGTCGCATCCGCGGTCACGGTGTTGCCGTACGCAGTAATCTGCGCGTTCGGGACGGCCTTACATGTTCCGACGTCGCGCACCTGGCCGCTAATGACGCCCGTGGTCGAGGTGATGAGCGGCGCGTGCCATGGGACGGTGAACTGGTTGGCGGAATCCGTCATGTAGGCATTCAAGTACGGCGAATACGTCTTTACGTCGATCGTGTCCGTGCCGTAATGGAAGGTCAGGATGCGCAGGTAGCCGTTGCCGCCGTTCGTCATCGTTTGGTAATTCGAGAACATCTGGTTCACCAGGTTCCCGTAAATCCCAAGGTCGCCACGATGGGCGGCATGCCCCGACGTCAGATGCCCATTCAGCACAAGGTCGACATTCGGATGCTGGCTGATTAGCTTGCTCCACACCAGGTCGCCGTAGTTGTTGTAGTTCATGTCCGACGTGTCGCACTGATCCACGCGCGTGCCGTCCACGTACAAGAAGCTATGCGTGATCACAATCGCTTCGGTGGAGGGGTATTGCGCCAGGATGCCGTCCGCCCAGTTCAAGGCTTCGTCACGGGGCACGAATTCCAGCGCAAGGACCAGGAAATTCCTGCCATTGATATTCAGCATCCCGTAAAAATTCTCGTTGCCGCCGTTGTAATTGCCGAGATACCACGGGAATTGCTCATAGCGCTCAGGTCCGAACCACTGGTTGAACCCGGTTGCGACCCGGTTTTGAGGTACCAGGTTGTCGTAATCGTGATTGCCGACTGCCAGGAAATATGGGATTCCCGCCACATCGAGAGTGTCGAAGGCCGAGTCCGCTGTCGACCATTGCGACTGGTCGGAGCCGTTGTTGGTAATGTCGCCCAGTCCGAGGACGCCCTGGATGTTCAATGAAGTTTGCTGGTTCACGATCCACTGCGTTTCCGCGTCGAGAACTTGCGGGTAGTATTGAGTCTCGTTCTGGATGTCGGGTAAAACGATGAGTGAGAAATCTTGCGGTGGAGGCAATTCCTGGGAGAATGCCACGAGGGTCAAGGCAACAAACGAAAATCCAACGAGGAGCCGACGAAGCAGCCTCATGAGCGCACCTACTTTCCGGAGGGTTCGAAAAGTGGCTGTGCGTTCTTGCATTGCGTGCGGCGAGGGCTGCACGCAAAATACACACTTCACATTTCAGGTACTCTGGATTCTGGCATCGATTTGCAGCAGAGAATCAAATAAATTCCACCTTAGGCGAGGCGTAGGGCCTTAGCACGTCCATGCCCTTCGGTTTGCGCCAAGAAGTGGTCCTTGCTGAGATGAACGTCGGGCGGCATCTTGATGCCTCCTAAGGACATCCAACCAACGTTGCAATACTCGGTCCGTATCGTTCGCATCTTCCGGCGCTCTCCGTGTATCCATTAACCTAAGTCACTGAACGAATGGATTCCGTGTCGACTCAAACCTGGTACAAAGACGCAATCATTTACGAAGTCCACGTGCGCGCCTTTTCCGATAGCGTCACGGACGGCATTGGCGATTTCGGCGGCATCACTCAGAAACTCGACTACCTGGAAGACCTCGGCGTCACCGCCGTTTGGCTCCTGCCTTTTTATCCTTCGCCGCTGCGCGACGACGGTTACGACATCTCCGACTACAACAACGTTCACCCGAACTACGGAAGCCTGCGCGAATTCCAGCGCTTCCTCCGGGAAGCGCATCGGCGCAACATTCGCGTCATCACCGAGCTTGTCCTGAACCATACCTCGGACCAGCACATCTGGTTCCAGCGCTCGCGCCGCGCCGAGCCCGGGAGCCGCTGGCGGAATTTCTATGTGTGGAGCGACAGCCCGGATCGTTACCAGGACGCCCGCATCATCTTCAAGGATTTCGAGACCTCCAACTGGACGTGGGATCCCCTTGCCAAAGCCTATTACTGGCACCGCTTCTACTCCCATCAACCCGATCTCAATTGGGACAATCCCGAAGTGCGCCAAGCGATGTTCGACGCGATGGATTTCTGGTTCGAGATGGGCGTGGACGGTTTGCGCCTTGACGCTGTGCCGTACCTGTACGAACGTGAAGGGACGAATTGCGAAAACCTGAGCGAAACCCACGTTGCTCTCCGCGAACTTCGCCAGCACGTGGACGAGAAATTTAAAGACAAGATGCTCCTCGCCGAAGCCAACCAGTGGCCCGAGGATGCCGTGGCCTACTTTGGCAATGCCGACGAGTGTCACATGGCGTTTCACTTCCCACTGATGCCGCGCTTGTTCATGTCAGTGCGCATGGAAGATCGCTATCCCGTAACCGACATTCTTCGCCTCACCCCGTCCATCCCGGAGAACTGCCAATGGGCACTCTTCCTGCGCAATCACGACGAACTCACGCTCGAAATGGTCACCGACGAAGAACGCGACTACATGTACCGCAGCTACGCGCACGATCGCGTCGCGCGCATCAATCTCGGTATCCGTAGGCGTCTCGCGCCGCTCCTTGAAAACGATCGCCGAAAAATCGAGCTGATGAACGCCCTGCTTTTTTCGCTTCCCGGAACGCCGGTTGTGTACTACGGCGATGAAATCGGTATGGGCGACAACATTTATCTAGGCGACCGCAACGGAGTGCGCACGCCGATGCAGTGGAGCGCCGACCGCAATGCAGGGTTCTCTCGCGCCAATCCGCAAAAGCTCTATCTGCCGGTGAACATCGACCCCGAGTACCACTACGAGGCGGTCAACGTCGACACGCAGCAGAACAACCCGCATTCGCTGCTCTGGTGGATGAAACGCGTCATCGCGCAGCGCAAGCAGTTCCGCGCCTTCGGTCGCGGCACGCTGGAATTCCTGTATCCGAGCAATCGCAAAGTGCTCACCTATATCCGCCAGTACGAAGACGAGAAGATCCTCATCATCGCCAATCTGTCGCGCTTCAGCCAATGTGCGGAACTCGATCTCAGCCGGTTCAATGGGATGGTGCCGGTTGAAATATTTGGGCGCGCGCGCTTCCCAAAAATTGGCGAGCAGCCATATTTCTTTTCCCTCGGACCGCATGCCTATTACTGGTTCCATCTGCAGCCGGCTGACGTCAACCAGGAGTCGATGAACGTCAGCGCCGCAGCGCCCTCGGTGCCGGTGCTCACGGTCGCCTCCACCGCCGACGTGTTCGCGCCCGCAACCCGCGCCTCCCTCTTCCGGCTGTTGCCCAAGATGTTGACGACGCGTCCGTGGTTCCAGGGCAAGCGCCGCACAATTCGCAACATCGTTCTTCTGGATGCCATCGAGCTCCCGCAGACCTCCGCTTACGCCGTGCTCCTCAGCGTGGAATACGCGGATGGTGAGCCGGACACCTATCTCACGCCCATGTCCATCGCCAGCGGCGAAAAAATAGACCAAATCCTTAAGGAACGTCCCGACGCTGTTCTAGCCATGTTGGACGACGGTCGCACGCGGGTCGCTCTGTATGCCGCCGTTTACGATCGCGACTTTGCCGACGCTATCCTGAAAGCGATCGTCAAACGTAAACGCTTCCGCGGCCTTCATGGCGAGCTCCTCGCCGGCCATACCCGTGCCTTCCGCAAAGCCTGGGAGACACAGCGCGCCGGTATGCAGCCGGTCACCCAGCCCGGCGAGCACAATGTTTCGGTGATCACGTACGGCGAAAACTTCAACCTGAAGCTCTACCGCAAGATTGACAGTGGTCCTAATCCCGACCGTGAAATGGAAGAGTTCCTCACTGAGGAAACGAATTTCTCGCAGGTCCCCCGCGCGCTCGGCTGGCTCGAATATCGCACTGGCGAGGAAGAGTATGTTGAGCAGACCACCATCGGCCTGCTGCTCGGTCACGCCCGCAACGCAACCAACGGTTGGACGCACGCCCTCGACCACCTCGGCATCTTCTTCGAACGCGCTCTTGCCGTTGCCACCAACGACCCGCGCCTGAAGGAGCTTACCGTCGGCCCGGCGCTCTCATTCGCCAACCAGCCCTTGCCGCATATCATGGCCGAACTGCTGGGCAGCTATTCCGACGTCATCCGCCAACTCGGCGAGCGCACCGCTGAGCTGCATCTCGCGTTATCCAGCCGGCCCGACATTTCGGCTTTCGCTCCGGAGCCCTTCACCGAGTTCTATCGCCACAGTCTCTATCACGGGATGCTCGGACAATCGAGCCGCGCCATGGATTCACTTCGCGCTCGCCTGCGGTCGCTCACGGGACCTGCGCACGACGACGTCGAAGCACTGCTCGGCCGCGAATCCGAACTCCGAGCACGTCTCCAGCGCCTGCGCGACACCCGCATTTCCGGCACGCGCATCCGCCATCATGCCGATCTCCATCTTTCCAACGTGCTTTATACCGGCAGCGATTTCATCATCTCGAATTTCGAAGGCAATCCCGAGCGGCCCATGGGCGAACGCCGCATCAAACGCTCGCCACTGCGAGACATCGCCAGCATGATGCGCAGCTTCCACTACGTTTCGCACGCCGTGCTTTTCGATCAGGTCCCCGGCATCGTTCTCAGCCGCGACGCCTTCCCGCAACTCGAACGCTGGGCGGCTCAGTGGTACCTGTGGGTGAGCGCCATCTTCCTCAAGGGCTATCTCCAGCGTGCCGACGGCGGCAGTTTCCTGCCGCGTTCGCTCGAAGAACGCGCCGTCCTCCTCGAGGCATACACGCTCGAGAAGGCACTCATCGAAATTGAATTCGAACTCGAACACCGGCCTGACTGGGTCCGCATCCCCGTGCACGGAATCCTCGAGCAACTGGGTTAAGATCATCACGCGATGAAATTTCCGCGCGCCGCCGGCATCCTCCTGCATCCCACCTCGCTCCCCGGCCCGTACGGCATTGGCGACCTGGGCGCCGAGGCCTATCGCTTTGCCGACTACCTTCACTCCGCCGGCATAAAGATCTGGCAGGTGCTGCCGCTCAATCCCACCGGATACGGCGATTCGCCGTATCAGTCATTTTCCGCATTCGCAGGGAACCCGCTGCTCATCTCGCTCGACAATCTCCACGCACAAGGTCTGCTCAGCGAAAACGATTTGCGCTACGCCTTCAGCGACAATCATGGCGACGTTGATTTCGGTGCTGTCATCCCGCGCAAATTCGCTGCCCTGCAAAAAGCCGCGACCAGCTTTTATGGAAAATCCGGCGAGCTGAACCTCGCGTTCCAGCAGTTCGTTGCCGCTAACGCCACGTGGCTTGACGACTACGCGCTCTTCATGGCCGCGAAGGACGCCCATGATCTTGTCGTCTGGACCGCGTGGGATCGCGATCTCGCCGCGCGTAAGCCTGACGCGCTGGCCAAATGGCGCCGCCAGCTAGCCAACGAGATCGCCGCCTACAAATTCTGGCAGTTCGAGTTCTTCCGCCAGTGGCGTGCCCTCAAGGCCTACTGCAACCAGCGCCACATCCGCATCATGGGCGACATCCCCATCTACGTTGCGCACGATTCCGCCGACGTCTGGGCGCGACCCGACCTCTTCTGGCTCGACCCGCAAGGGCATCCGCTGAAAGTTGCCGGCGTGCCGCCCGACTACTTCAGCGCCACCGGACAGCTTTGGGGAAATCCCATCTATCGCTGGGACCTCATGCGCCAGAGCGGCTACGCCTGGTGGATCGACCGGTTCCGCACGGCATTAACCATGTTCGATCTTGTTCGCGTGGACCATTTCCGCGGCTTCGAGGCTTACTGGGAAATCCCCGGCGGCGAGAACACCGCCATCCGCGGACAATGGGTCAAAGGTCCTGGCGCAAACCTCTTCGAAGTTGTCACCAAATCGCTTGGCGAACTGCCGATCATCGCTGAAAACCTTGGCGTCATCACCCCGGAAGTCGAGGCGATCCGCCACCGGTTTGGTTTTCCCGGCATGGCGATCCTGCAATTCGCCTTCAGCATCGATCCCATGGCCCCCACATTCCGACCTCACAATTACGAGCGCCAACTCGTCGCCTACACCGGCGGCCACGATAACGACACCATGTTCGGCTGGTGGCGCTCCGGCGCGGCCGACAGCACTCGCACCCAGGCCGAAGTCGAGCGCGAGCACAACGACGCGGCCGCTTATTTTGGCGTTTCGGTCGATGAAATGGACCGCAACGTCAACTGGATCTACATCCGCGCCGTCATGATGTCCGTTGCCGACACCGTGTTATTTCCCATGCAGGATGTGCTCGGCGCTGGCGGCGAAGCCCGGATGAACCTCCCTGGCAGCCTCGGTCGCAATTGGAAATGGCGTATGCCGCCCAACTCCCTGCGTCCTGATCACGCCCAGCGCCTGGCGGAATTCAGCAAACTCTACGACCGCTAATAGCTAATCAATCCTTTACTTTACCGGCGGCAGATGGCTCGCGACTGACCGTCGCAAAGCAGTGACCTTGAGGCCGCACCGACAGTCCACCCCGAGGTACCGACCTTGGTAACTATTCTTTCCACCGGTTTCGGGACATCATTCCGCCATGAGCAGCTTGCTGAGCCGCATCCTCTGGACGTGCCCGCACCAGTTCTCGTGGCCTCGCCGCGATGATGCCGGCGACTATTACCAGTGGTGCGTGAATTGTGGCACCAAGTATCGCTACGACTGGAAGCGTATGCGTCGTACTGCTCGGGTGGACGACAACAAACCTCCTGAGCCACGGCGCTCGCATCGGACGACGAAGCCGACATGGATCGCGCGCGAACGCCGTCTGCGCCACGTCGTCCCTTTGCTCTACCGCATCGGCACTGCCGGCGACTGGATTGAAGGCACTTCTGAAAATCTCAGTCGCTCCGGTCTGCTCTTCCTCGGGAACGCTACGGCGGCCTTGGGCGAGTCGGTGCACATCAAGCTCGAGATGCCGTCTGAAATCACCGGCGACGGCGAGGATGAAGTCCTATGTCGTGCCACTGTCGCCCGTGTGACGGAGATCGAAACAGGGGCCAAGACTCCACCGGCATTCCTTATCGCCTGCGCGATCGAGGACTACGAGTTCATGAAAAAGCCCAACTCGCCGGTTGCGTAGTTTCAACCGACCGCCGGGCACCGTTCAAATGTGATGGTGGGGACTAGCCCTTTGTCGCCAACGCGGTCGCAATCATGGTTTGCAGCCGTTTTTTTTGGTCCAAGTCGAGCTTTTTCCCCTCTGATGTGAGGTAGAAAACGTCGATCGCCGTCCGTCCTTCGGTATCGATCAGCGCCGCCTCAATGTTGCACGGCAGCTTCGCGATCTCAAGGCCCATCTCGTACAACAGCCCCGGACGGTCCGGAGTAATCACCTCGAGCAGCGTGCTCCGGCTCGATGAGTCATCATCGAACAGCAACTTCGTCTCGATCGTCGCCTTCGGTCCTTTCGCCTCAGCTCGCCGGCGTTTCATCAGCGTCTCGAGTTGAATCTTCCCACTCAGTACGTCGCTGATGCTCTCATGGAAGCGCGTCCACTCTTCCATGTTCAGCTCGAGCGTGCGGAACTGGTCGGCGAAGTAAAACGTGTCGAGCACCATGCCCGCGCCATTGGCGAACGCATCGGCCTTCACGATATTCATTCCCCACGCGGCCAGCGCGCCGGCAATGTTGCAGAAAATCATCGGCCGGTCCTGCATCGCCACTGTCAGCAGGAAGAGCTGTCCCTGGCGGTTGAGCTTCACTTGCACGCCGTTGCCCGAGACCCTCGACGCCATCTCGATGTGCGCCGCGATCTCCTCCGCGGAATGAATGCTCATGTATCGCTGCGGAATGCCTTCGAGGAAGCGCTTCAGCTTCTTGCCGAGTTGCGGGGTAAGCAGTCGGATCCGCGCCAGTTGCTCGCTTTCGGCGTTGGCGTGGAATCGCTCTTCGTCCACCGAGTGGCTGAGGAAGTTCGCAGTTGCGATGTAGAGCTGCCACAGGTTGTCGGCCTTCCACGGCGTCAGGGCGTGCCGGTTTACAGCTTTGATGTCGGCATACGTGAGCAGCACCAGCATCTTCAGTCGGTCCTGGGTGCCCACCCGCTTGGACAGGTCGCGGATGTTGGCGAGATCAAAGATGTCGCGCCGCATCGCCAGCGAAGCTTCAAGATGGTTCGCGATCAGGAAGCAGACGGTCTCGACGTCCCGCTGATCGATTGCAATATCCCGCAACTGTTTGCGCGCCAGCCCCACGCCAGTCCTCACGTGGTCGTCGCTCTCCGTACCTTTACCCACATCGTGCAGTAGCACCGCGAGTACCAGCAACTCCGGCTGTTCGATCTCATCCAGCAGCGCCAGGAACCGGCTCTCCCAGTCCGACTGCGAATCCGAGAGACGATGGATCGCGTCGATCGCGAGAAACGTGTGCTCATCCACCGTGTACTGGTGATACAGGTCGCGCAGCACCAGCGCGTCGATGTTGGCGAATTCCGGAAAGATCAGCGTCAGTAACCCAACCCGCTGCATCCCCCGCAGCGCATCGCCCGCAAAAGGACGAATCAGGATCGACCCCAGGTACCGCCACCAATCGATCTTCTGTTCCTGTAGAAGCGGCACGTTCTCTTCGATCCTGTGCTCCACTGCTGCTGAGAGCGGAACGCCATGTTCGGCCACGAACTCGAAGCTCCGCATCATCAGGTCGGGATCGTCGATTGCCATAGGCTGTTGCGGCCGTACGCGTCCATTCACCACCGTGAAATCGGCATTCGAAGCCCGCGAGCGCCAGCTCTGGATCTGCTTGAACAACGATGGCCGCTGCGAAGCCGCCATCTCCACCATTTGATTGGCAAAGCGGTCGAGCGCGCGCGCATTGCGGAAGTAAGCGCGCATCCATTCCGCCGGAGCCAGTACCTCGCCACCAACGCCGGATTTCGCCGCCTCTTCCTGCGCGTCCCAGGAGAGCTTGTTGTCGTCGCGGCCCGAACGGTAGTGCAGGAAGCAGCGCACCGCCGCGAGGAAATCCACCGCCTGCTCCGTTTGCCCACGCACCGACGTCCGAACGTAGTGCAAAGGATTGATCCATACGTTTTCGCCCAGCAGCCCGTGAATCCGCGCTGCCCAGCAGCCCAGGTGAAACTCGCGCATCCCTCCGACGCAATCTTTTACATCAGGTTCAAGGTGAAAGATGGTGTTTGCGTATTTGCCCTTGCGCTCGTTGTTGATCTCGATGAGCCGCTCGAGGATCGCCTGCGACTCGCGCACGATCACGCTAGGAATGATCTTCGTGCGTAGGTAGTCCGCCAGCTGCGCCTCACCTGCCACATAGCGTGCGTCGAGCAGCGCGATGGTCGATTCCGTATTGCTGGGATCGAAGCGTCCGCCGTCGTCCACGGTCTTGGTCGTCGGACTCAGCCGCATCCGCATGTCCCAGAGTTCCTGGCATAGCGCGCGGATCTTCGCCTTCAGTTCGGGCGTTTCCTGCTTTTCGCAGAGAAACAGAAGGTCAACATCGGAGTGTGGATAAAGCGCGCTGCGCCCATAGCCACCGATGGCGACCACCGCAACGCCCTTGGGAAACGACGAACCGAGGTGTGTGTTCCAGAGCCGATGGATGACCTCATCCACCAGCGCGGTGCGGCTCTCGATGGCCTCGCGCCCGCTGCGATTCTCGGCAAACTTCTGCTGGATCTCCGCCGATCCGCGACGATACAGCTCTTTCATCGGAAGCTCATCGTAATTCGGAGCCACCGGCCTCGCAGGCTGTTCGTTAAAGGGCACCGGGACCACGTTCGTCATTGCGAATCCTTATTGCCTCATCAATCTTCGAGAGGAAGATTTTGCCGTCACCGATCTTGCCGGTCCGCGCTGCTTCGGTGATGGCCTTCACTACCTCGTCCGTTCGCTCGGCCGGAATCACCAGTTCGATCTTGATTTTCGGCAGTAGATCGACGGTGTACTCGCGGCCGCGGTAAAACTCGGTGTGGCCCTTTTGTCGTCCGTGGCCACGTGCTTCCAGCACGGTCATGCCATCAATGCCGATTGCAAGCAGCGCGTCTTTCACTGCGTCGAGCTTCGAGGGCTGAATTACCGCTTCCACTTTTGTCATCATCGTGGCTGGTCTCCAACTACGAATTCTGACTCATGGAGGCTTCCCAGTAATAGCCCTCTTCGCCGTGCAGCGAGAGATCCAGTCCGGCGATCTCGTGCTCCTCGCTCACCCGCAAGCCGATCACCTTGTCGACCACGAGTAGGATCACCAGCGTCCCGACGATCGCCAGTCCCCATGCAATCCCCACGCCCACCGCCTGGTTCAGCACCTGATGATGATTGCCCTCAATGAATCCGGACGCCAGCGTATTCCCCGCAGAATCCTTGAACATCGGATTGATCGCGCTCGAGGCGAAAACGCCCGTCAGGATCGCTCCCAGCGTTCCACCCGCACCGTGAATGCCAAACGCGTCCAGCGAGTCGTCATAGCCAAACTTTGCTTTCACGAACGCCACCATCGCGAAGCAGAAAGCGCCCGCCGCCAATCCAATCAGCAAAGCAGCCATCGGGCTCACGAATCCCGCCGCAGGCGTAATCGCTACCAATCCCGCGACCGCGCCCGAAATCGCACCCAGTGTGGTTGGCTTGCCGTTGTGGATCCACTCCGCCGCCGACCATCCAATCACCGCCGCAGCCGCCCCGAAATGCGTCGCCACGAAAGCACTCGTTGCCAGCGTTCCTGCTGCCAATGCGCTGCCCGCGTTGAATCCGAACCAGCCCACCCACAGCAGTCCCGCCCCAATAAAGCTCAGCACCACGCTGTGCGGCGGCATCGCTTCCTTCGGATATCCAATGCGTTTGCCGAGGAAGAGCGCGCAAACCAAGGCCGAAACGCCCGAGGTGATGTGCACCACCGTTCCACCTGCAAAGTCGAGAGTAGGGAACCGGCCGCCCAGCGAAGCGTTCAGCAATCCACCCTTGCCCCAAACCATGTGCGCCATCGGCGCGTACACAACGATCGACCACAACACCATGAACACGGCCATCGCGCTGAACTTCATGCGCTCCGCGAAGGCGCCTGTAATCAGCGCCGGCGTGATGATGGCAAACATCAGCTGGTAGATCATGAAAGTCTGCGCCGGAATGGTCGGAGCGTAATCGGTGTCGGGAGCAAGTCCAACGCCATGCAGAAACGCATTATGGATTCCGCCGATGAACGATGTCCCCGATCCGAACGCGAGGCTGTACAGAATCAGCGCCCAGAGCACGGTGATGATCGCCATCATTGAGAAGCTCTGCAACATAGTCGCCAGCACGTTCTTCTTGCGCACTAGGCCGCCATAGAAGAGAGCCAACCCGGGCGCGGTCATCATCAGCACGAGCGCGGCGCATACCAGCATCCAGGCGTTGTCGGCCGAGGCCTTGGCATCGGCAACTTTGGCCTCGAGTTGAGCAAGGCGATCACCCGCCGCAGGCATTTGCGCATGCAGAACCGGAAGGGCAACAGCCATCAACGTGATGCACAGCAGAATTTTGGCTACCGCTCGACGCATCTTCAGCACTCTCCAGATCAGGAATCGAGATAGGTAGTTGATACAGGCAGTCTGGAGAGCAGGGAAATTCAAAGTCTTGATTGCCGCTATCAACAAAGGTTATTGGGGCATCACCGTCTTTCCCACCCCGGAGCTGTTCGTCCCGAACGCAACGCCATGCGTTTTCAGGGAGATGGCTCTCCTGCTATGCTCGATTCCCGCAATTCTGGAGGTCTCTTTGCGTCTTACTGCTCTTGTGCTCTCGTGTTGCCTGTTCGCCACTGTTGCCGTCGCCCAGCAATCCACAGAACCCGTTCTCCCGTATTCACCAAGTCTCGACCTTTCGTCGATGGACAAATCGGTCGATCCCTGCCAGGACTTCTACACCTACTCCTGTGGCGGCTGGATGAAGAAAAACCCGATTCCCGCCGACCAGACCTCGTGGAGTGTTTACGGCAAGCTTTATGAGGACAATATCAAGTACCTGCGCGACGTGCTGGTTGAGGATGCGCACGCTAAGAACCGCAACCCTGTCCAGCAGAAGATCGGCGACTTTTACGGCGCGTGTATGGAAGAAGACCAGGTGAACGCCGCCGGCGCAAAACCGATGCAGCCCGAACTCGATGCCGTGGCTGCGCTCAAGAACAAGAGTGAAATCGCTCCGCTGCTCGCAAAGCTCCATATCGATGGCGTAAGCGCCATTTTCGGGACAAGCGCCGCGCAAGATCCGGATAATTCCGAGTCGATGATTGTCGGTATGGAACAGGGCGGTCTCGGGCTGCCCGATCGCGATTACTACTTCACCGACGATGCCAAATCGAAAGAAACGCGGGCGAAATATCTCGAGCACGTGCAAAAGGTCCTCGAACTTCTCGGCGATACGCCAGAAGTCGCAAAGCAGGATGCCGCCGTCATCATGCGCATGGAAACCGAGCTGGCCAAGAATTCACTTACGGTCGTCGAACGCCGCGATCCCTACAAGGTGAAGAACAAGATGTCGCCGGCGGAACTCATGAAAATGGCGCCGAACTTCGATTGGAGTGCCTATTTCTCCGCAGGCAACGTCCCGCACTTCGATGTTCTCAACCTGAACTCCAAGGTCTTCTTTAAGGACGTCAGCGACCAGATGAAGACCGTTCCGCTGGCTGACTGGAAGACGTATCTTCGCTTCCATATTGCCAATTCGCGCTCGCCCTATCTCTCCACACCATTCGTGGACGAGAACTTCGCGTTTTATCGCAAGTACCTGCGCGGCGCGGAAGAACAGCAGCCGCGCTGGAAGCGCTGCGTGGAATGGACGGACCTGCTGCTTGGCGAAGCTCTCGGCCAGGAATACGTGAAGAAAACATTTTCGCCCGAACTAAAAGAATCCACGCTCGACATGACCCGCCGCATTGAAGACGCCATGGCCATTCGAATCCAGCAGCTCGACTGGATGAGCCCCGAAACCAAGAAACAAGCGCTGCTGAAGCTGAAATCTATCCGTAACAAGGTTGGTTATCCCGACAAGTGGCGC
>DASYAU010000105.1:0-14587 GCA_036501185.1 Candidatus Korobacter sp.
CGCCAAGCTCGATGCCATAGTCAACAAAATCGGCTATCCGGATAAATGGCGCGATTACAGCTCGCTCCAAGTCAAGCCAGACGATTTCGCGGGCAATGTCATGCGCGCGGCCGCGTTTGAAGAACGCCGCGATCTGAACAAGATCGGCAAGCCAGTCGACCGCAGTGAGTGGTTCATGACGCCGCCCACAGTGAATGCCTATTACGATCCGCAAATGAACGACATCAACTTCCCGGCCGGCGTTCTTCAACCGCCGCTTTACGACGCCAAGATGGACGATGCGCCGAACTATGGCAACACCGGTTCGACTATCGGCCACGAACTCACCCACGGCTTCGACGATGAAGGTCGCCAGTTTGACGCCCATGGAAACTTGAAGGATTGGTGGACGAAGTCGGATGCCGAGCAGTTCGTGAAGCACGCCGACTGCGTTGTCGACCAATACGCGAACTATGTTGTCGTTGACGACATCCACATCAACTCGAAGCTGACCGAAGGCGAAGACGTCGCCGATTTCGGTGGCACGATCCTCGCCTATATGGCGTGGAAAGATGCGACGAAAGACAAGAACCTGCAGGATGTGGATGGCCTCTCACCGGACCAGCGCTTCTTCATCGGTTTAGCCCAGTGGGCCTGCGAAAACGACCGTCCCGAGGACCTGCGCCTGCACGCCAAGACCGATCCACACTCACCCGGCAAGTACCGCATCAATGGCGTGGTAGTGAACATGCCTGAATTCGGTAAGGCATTCTCTTGCAAAGCGGGTTCACCCATGGTGAAACCTCCGGATAAGGTTTGCCACGTCTGGTAGGCCAGGGGCGGGAATGTTCCCCGGCCCTTTTTGTGGGATATTCCCATTTCTCGCCTCGTGAGATGCTGCGTCTACCCCGCTCCTCGGGAGTATGCATGCTCACGCCCCAAAAATCGTTGTCAACCTTTCGCAGCATCGTTGGGAGCGCCTTCTCGTATGAGCGCGTCGAAGCCGATCCCGCGGTCATGTACCTGCTCGATCCACAGTCCCGGATCGTTTATTGCAACTTGGCTTGGAACCGGTTCGCGAACGACAACGACGCCCCTGAATTGGTCCGCGAAAAAGTCATCGGTACCTCCGTTCTGGACGTGACTGTTGATCCTCTGCGCGGTTTTTACGAACACATTTATTCGCAAGTAAAAAAGGCACGTGAACCGTGGGAGTACAACTTCGAATGTTCGTCCGATGAACAGTACCGGATGCTGAGGATGCGCATCTTTCCGCTGCCGAAGTCCTTCCTCCTGGTCGAAAATTCCGTGCGCGTGGAACGCCCCCATACCGCTGTGGCCGTCGACACAACCGAGTTTTGCTACACCGATTCGCGAGGCATGGTGGTCATGTGTGCGCACTGTCGCCGCACTCGTCACCCCGATACCGATCGTTGGGATTGGGTCCCGAGATTCGTCGCCAATCTACCGCCGAATACTTCCCACGGGCTTTGCAAGAACTGCCGCAGCTTCTACTTCGGGAGCTGAGCTCCGCGGGTTGCCCGTCGCCCTAATCCCCTATATCGTGGTAGATCGCTCGTTTTCCTTCGAACTTCGATCGGTTCCACAAACAGCTTTTGCCCGAAAGTCTTACTCTAATAAGGTGATGACCGAATCCCCGAAATTTGAGTTTCACGTCGCTCGCGCGGTGCGGGCGAAATACAATTTCGAAGAGGAGCTGTTTTCCTGGACGGGCAACGTGTTGTTCGCCAATGTGGCGGCCTCGCGTCGCTTCGCGAACAAGATCAACGAGGTCCGCCGAGCGCAGCAGAACCCGGAACTCGCGATGCATCCCGGGGCGCTCAATGCCATGGGCCTCATCGACGAGGTTCTGCACGCCGTCATGGAGCAGTACCGGCGCGAGCGCGATCCTAAGGCGATGACCGATGCGCTGGCCTGGTTCGAAGCCCGGCTCGGACGCGAATCTCTTGACAAGGCGCTGCTGGTTTTCGCTGAAGAATTTCCTGGCATTGATGTCTATCGTGGCAAGCAATCGGCCGCGGAGTGGCTGAAGCAGAGCACCGGCGGCTCCTCGCATCGCGCCGCGGCCTTGGAAGAGATGCTGATGCTCTGGCTTTCTAACGCCAACCCAGCTTTCCAAAAATTCTGCGAGCTGTTCGACGACAAAGAACTGCGGCACGGAACTGTTTATCCCTCGATTACGCAATCTTTCCGCGAATATTTCGAGACTCGCCCCAAGTTCGGACCAGACGCACAGAACTTGGTAGAGATGCTCCGGGCTCCTGCGCTCGCCGCGCCAGATTCCCTGGACGGGCAACTCGCATTCATCCAGAAGAAATGGACCAGAGTTCTCGGCGACATGGTCCGCCGCCTGCTCACGGCGCTCGATGTTTTGAAAGAAGAAGAGCTGGCGGTCTGGATGCAGTTTCATCCGTCGCCTGAGCGCATGCACGCCGGCAAGCATATGGAAGGCGACTCCAGCGCCGCCGCCATCCCGCACTTCGGTTCTGCCAAGGAACCCGAATACGAGCGCTTCAGTCCGGACGTTGACTGGATGCCTCGCACCGTCATGCTCGCCAAGAGCACGTTCGTCTGGCTCGATCAGCTCTCGAAATTCTATCGGCGTCCCATCCATCGACTCGACGAAGTGCCCGACGAAGAACTTGACACCATGGCGCGCCGCGGTTTCAACGCACTCTGGCTTATCGGATTATGGGAGCGCAGCAAAGCGTCGCAACGCATCAAGCAGCTCACCGGAAATCCCGAAGCCGCTGCCTCCGCTTATTCACTGTTCGATTACACCGTGGCTCACGATCTCGGCGGGGAAGAAGCGTACCTTCGTTTGCGCGATCGCGCCTGGCAACGCGGTATCCGCCTCGGCAGCGACATGGTTCCCAACCACATGGGAATCGATTCGAAATGGGTCTTCGAGCATCCCGAGTGGTTCCTCTCGGTTCCGTATCCCCCCTATCCGGCATATGCGTTTCATGGGCCGAACGTCTCGGACGACGACCGCGTCGAAATCAAAATCGAAGACCACTACTACAACCGCACCGATGCGGCTGTGGTCTTCATGCGTCGCGATCGCTGGACCAACGACACTCGCTTTATTTATCACGGCAACGACGGTACCAGCTTTCCCTGGAATGACACGGCACAGCTGAATTACCTGAATCCTGATGTGCGCGAAGCGGTCATCCAGAACATTCTGCACGTGGCGCGGCTCTCGCCTATCATCCGCTTCGATGCGGCGATGACGCTCACCAAGCAGCACTACCAGCGCCTCTGGTTCCCACCGCCGGGCAGCGGTGGCGGCATTCCTTCGCGCGCGGAGCATGGACTCACAAAGCCTGAGTTTGATCGCGCCATGCCCAACGAATTCTGGCGCGAAGTGGTGGATCGCGTCGCCCAGGAAGTGCCGGGAACCCTTCTTCTCGCCGAAGCCTTTTGGCTGCTCGAGGGCTATTTCGTGCGCACGCTTGGCATGCATCGCGTGTACAACTCGGCCTTCATGAACATGCTGCGCGATGAGGAAAACGCTAACTATCGTACGGTGATCAAGAACACTATCGAATTCGATACCGACATCCTCAAGCGCTACGTGAACTTCATGAACAATCCGGACGAGCGCACTGCCGTCGATCAATTCGGTAAGGGCGACAAGTATTTCGGCATCGCGACGTTGATGTCCACCCTGCCCGGCCTACCGATGTTCGGGCATGGACAAATCGAAGGCTTCAACGAGCGTTATGGCATGGAGTATCGGCGCGCTTACCACGACGAAACGCCGGACACTTGGCTGGTCGCGCGCCACGAGCGCGAAATTTCTCCGCTACTGCATCGCCGCGCATTGTTTGCGGAGGTTGAAAACTTCCTTCTCTACGACTTCTACACCGACTTCGGCCACGTGGACGAAAACGTCTTTGCATACTCCAACCGGCTCGGCGACCAGAAAGCCCTCGTCGTGTTTCATAACCGCTACGGCGACACCAGCGGCTGGATCAAGGCATCCACCGCGTACGCCGAAAAGAAGTCTGACGGCAGCCGTCACCTGCGCCAGCGGAACATCTCCGATTCGTTCGGCACGGCGAGCGAGGGATCACTGTTCCTCGCCGCGCGCGATGCCGTTTCCGGCCTCGAGTATCTCTACAACGGAAGTGATTTCTCCGAAAAAGGCCTGCATTTCCACCTGCACGCCTATCAATGCCACGTCTTCGTGGATTGGCGAGAGCTTCGCGACAATGCTTCTCACCCGTGGAGCCAGCTCTGCTACGAGCTTGCCGGTCGAGGTGTTTCCAGCCTTCATGACGCTTTGCGCGGACTGCAGCTGCGTCCTGCACACCACGCCATGCGCGAACTATTAGCGCCCATATTGATCGACGCATTTGCCAAGAAGCACCAGTTGGCAGGGAAGAAGAGCACGAAGAAATCTGTCGAGACTTCTGCTTCCGATGGGCGTCACGTCAATAAGCAGCTTGGCGAACGGCTGCGCAAAGTTTTGCAGGAATCGCGGCAACTCGCTGCCAGCGATCGCGAACGCGCAGCGTCGACTGCAACCGAGCTCTGGGACGGCGACATCGAAAAAGCTGTTGCCAACTTTGAAGAGCGGCTCGCATTGCTGCTGAAACTTGCCGAATTGGAGAAGAGCTTCGCGTCACCTTGGCCCGAGCAAGCACACCAGGTGCTACCGTCGTCGCTCACCGCGAAAACGCAAGTGCGTAGCGTGCTGGCGTCACTCATTGCATGGGCGGCCATGCTGGCCGTCGGAGAGTACGCGGATTCCAAGGATCCCGAGTGTGCCGCCGCCCGTGTGCTCGACCAACAGCGTCTCCGTGAACCGATTGCCGACGCGCTCGGTCATCTCGGCCTCGAAGGCGACGACCGCTGGCGTGCGGCCGCTCGTGTTCATGCGCTTCTCGCGCATAAGCCATGGGGCCCGGGAGACGACACACGCACGGTTCGCGCACCTTACAGCTGGCTGCAGGATCCAGATGTTGCGTGGCTTATCGGGGTGCACTCGTACCAGGACGTGCGCTACTTCGGAAAAGAAGACTACGAGCAACTGCTCTGGTGGATGGCGCTGCCTGCGTTGCTTCGCATCGCTGCGGCGCCCACGCTCGATCCTGTTGCCATCGAGGCGCTTGAGCAGCAAATTGAGGCACGAACTCGCGCCGCCGCCGAGGCCGGCTATCAAATCGATGGACTCTTTGCGCCCGCCGCGCAGGTCCGCGAAAAGCAGCCTCGTTAGCTGAATTCAGGTGGCGTTCGCCCTTGCCATGGGGCGAGTTCTTCCACTTCTTCCGCGAAATCGAGCAGTTCGAAATCGTGGTTCGGGGCTGCCACAAATTGGATGCCGATTGGCATTCCGTCGCTCGACTGGTCCCATGGAACACTGATCGCGGGAGTTCCCAGCACATTGAAAGGGCGCGTGTTGCGCAGCATGAGCAGTTCGCGCTGCCGCAGTGTGTCAGGTTCGGCGAGCAGCATTTCTCTCTCGGGTGCCACCATCGGCACCGTTGGCGTCAGCACTATATCGATGTCGGTAAATATCTCGCTTGCGGTATCGCGAATGGTTTCGAGCTTCGCTTTCGCGTCTCGCGCAACTTGTTCCGTCACTTGTGCTCCTGTGCGAATGCGACGCAGCGTCTCCGGTTGGTACAGCTCGGGCGACTCCGCCGCCCGCTTTGCGTGGTACTGGTACGACTCCCACATTTGCAGGCTGCGGTCTTCGTTCACCTCGAAGTCCACGTCACGCACATCATGTCCCGCGACTTTCAATTTGCAAATTGCATCTTCGGTCGCGTCGGCAACTTCTGGTTCCAACTCGCGGAAGAAGTAGTGGCGCGGCACTCCAATGCGTAACTTTCTTCGCTCGCGTCGCGAAGGCGCTGCGATTCCGGCCATTGCGGCAAACAAGATGCGCGCATCCGCCCCGCTCCTCGTCATCGGTCCCAAGTGGTCGAACGATACGGAAAGTGGAATCACCCCTTTTACCGAGACGCGTCCATACGTCGGTTTAAATCCCACGATGCCGCAAAAGCTTGCGGGCAGGCGGATGGACCCGGCAGTATCGGATCCGATCGCCGCCACGCACAGTCCTGCCGCCACAGCCGCCGCCGATCCTGAGGACGATCCACCCGTGATGTGCGCAGTGTTCCACGGGTTCCGGGCCGGGTCTGTCGATCCCACGAGGCCGCTGCCGCCGTACGCAAATTCGTGCAGATTGGTTTTTCCCAGGAGGACTGCTCCCTCCCGTCGCAGGTTCATGATCGCTTCTGCATCACTTTCCGCCATGTTCCCGGCGAGCACAGCGCTGGCTGCGGTATTGGGCTGCCCAACCACATCGACCAGGTCCTTCACCGCCAAAGGCATGCCACGCAAAAGCGAGTACCCAGCCGCGGTTCGCTCGGCGTCGACCGCAGCGTCACGGTTGACACTCAAATAAGCGTGCAGTCGGGCGTCGTAGCGATCAATCCGCTCCAGGAATAGCTCTGCAAGCTGGCATGCAGTCAAAGCGCCACTTTTTATCTTTTCGGCTAACAGATCAATGCTCTGAAACCAGCGAGCGACTTTTTTCACCATGCAAGCTTAGCTCACGCATCCTTTCAACGGCATCATTTCAGTCTGATGAAAACCTCGCGCGTCGATATAACCCATGTATTTGCAAGCGTTTACCGGCTCGTGTGTTGCTGGAACGCACGGGAGTGCTACGGAAATTGTGCTAGGATTCCTGCAACTAAGGCGGGGCGTTATAAAACGGCAAATTGATCGACCCGATCCGCAGTGACCCTGCGTGGTGGATATTTTGGCCGCGTTAGGTTGTTGCTTATTTAGTAACTTGTCGCCCGGAGATCTCGCACCGGCGCTGTGGGGTTAAGTAAGGACGAAAGTTGAGCGCCTGAACGGATGGCAACTCCAGCACCGACGAAAACTGACTCGATCCTCCGACCGTTTGCGAAAACCGGTGATATCTCCGTCGCGGAGATTCGTTCTCACGAGTCAGGCATTGCGCGATTTGTAGGCATGATCGAGCGCGTCATGGACCTGCTCGCCGTCGCGATGGCAGCGGCTCTCTCCTACGGTGCGTACGCCATCACGGGGCTCGGCCGTCATCTCCATTATCCACTCTCCGAAGTCGTGATTTCCGGTGTCTCGTTTGCCGCTTTATTTGTGCTGCTGCTGGAAAAAAATGGCGAGTATAAGTCCGCGAGCCTGCTCAACGTCCGCGAAACTGAGCGGGTGTTGCGTACCACTTGGCAGGCGCTGGCACTGGTTTTCCCCATCGCATTCTTCTCCGGGCATGCCTACTCGCGACTCGTCCTTCTCTTCGCGGCCTTCATCACGCCGCTTTTCTTGTTGCTTGAGCACCAACTCACCACCGGGGTGGTGCAGTATCTCTGCCAGCGATGCAACACAACCCGTCCTGCGCTGATTTATGGCAGCGGCAGCACCGCGCGGAAGGTCTATTCCGCATTGCTTCGTTCGCCGAAGCTCGCAATGTACCCGGTGGCATTTGTAGATGACGGCAGCGGACACGCCGGCCGCGAAGTGTTCGAGGCGTCTTATCGTCGCAAGCACAGCGCAAAAGTTCTTCCTGGACCACTCACCGCGAAGATGCTGCGCGACCTGGAGATCGGTACGCTCATTCTCACCAGCAGTCCGAAAGACTCATCCGATCTCGATGCAATCCTGAAGGCCGCCAACGAGGTGGGTGTCTCCACTCTGTTCTCGCCCGCCCTCATGCGCCGTGAAGACCCGCCGCTCGAATACATGGAGATTGACGGGTTCATGTTCGCGCGTGCCACACGGAATGTTCCGTCGCCGCTTTACGAAGCACTCAAGCGTGGTTTCGATCTGGTAGTGAGCTCTGTCTTGATTTTGCTGACAGCGCCGGTACTGAGCGGTATTGCATTACTGATCAGGTTTGGCTCTTCGGGCCCGATCATATTTGTGCAGCAACGTATCGGTCGTCATGGCCGTGCTTTTTCGATGTACAAGTTCCGCACCATGTATGTGGATGCCCCGAAGTATGCATTTTCGCCCAAGCACGTGGGTGATCCACGCATTACGCCCATTGGCCGCTTGCTGCGGCGCTCCAGCCTCGATGAGATCCCGCAGCTCTTCAATGTGTTGCTGGGTCATATGTCGCTCGTCGGTCCGCGGCCGGAGATGGATTTCATTGTTCAGCGCTACACGCCCGCGCAGCGCCGCCGCCTTGATGTTTCGCCCGGGCTCACCGGGCTGTGGCAACTTAGCGCCGATCGTGCATTTCTGATCCACGAAAACATCGAGTACGATCTTTACTACGCCCAGAACCGCAGCTTTTTCCTGGATCTTGCTATCCTGTTTCACACGGCGCTATTTGCGGCGCGGGGCGTGTAATGGATTCTCCAGGGATCAAGGGGGCAGTATGCGGATTGCGGTAATTGGTTCGGGATACGTCGGCTTGGTTTCAGCAGTCTGTTTTGCGGAAATCGGGCACGAGGTCATTTCGGTCGATAGCGATGCCGCCAAGATCGCCGCCCTGAAACGTGGCGAAGTTCCCATCCACGAAGTTCTGCTTCCCGAGTTGTTGCAGCGCAACCGCGGCGAGCGCCTCACTTTCTCTACTTCGATCACCGAAGCTACCTCACTCGCAGACGTTGTCTTCATTACCGTCGGCACACCCCAATCTGCCACCGGCGAAGCGGACCTCTCGTACGTGGAGGCGGTTGCCCACGAGATAGCCGGCGCCATCCAAGGTGAAAAGGTGGTGGTCGAAAAGAGCACGGTCCCGGTGCGCACCTGCGACGCGATCCGGCGTGTGCTGCTGCTTTGCGGCGCGCCTCCCGAGTCCTTCTCCGTGGCCTCGAACCCGGAGTTCCTCCGCGAAGGTTCGGCAGTGATGGACTTCCTCTATCCCGATCGCATCGTCGTCGGAGTCGACAACGAGTTCAGCTCCGTTCTACTGCAGCGAATCTACGAGCCCCTCACCAGCGGAAACTACTATCGCCGTCCTGACGCGCTTCAGCGCCATGGAGCACCGTACGAGCGAGCTCCCATTATTGTTACCAACGCTAAGAGCGCAGAGCTCATCAAGCACGCGTCGAATGCTTTCCTCGCCATGAAGATTTCCTTCATCAACGCTGTGGCGAACATCGCCGAAGCGGTCGGTGCCGACATCGACGAAATCTGCGCTGGAGTTGGGGCTGATTCACGCATCGGCAGCAAGTTCCTCCATGCCGGCATCGGGTATGGCGGCTCCTGCTTCCCCAAAGACGTGCAGGCGTTCCGCGCCGTCGCTGAACAATGCGGCTATCATTTCAACCTTCTCGAACAAGTCATGCAGATTAATGCCGAACAGCGCCGCCGCTTCCTCAAAAAAGTTCGTGCCGCCGTCTGGACCCTGCGTGGCAAGACCTTCGCGGTGCTTGGCGCGGCTTTCAAAGATGGCACCGACGACATCCGCGAATCGCCCGCGCTGGCCATCGTGCACGAGCTTCTCGAACAGGGAAGCCAAGTTCGTCTTTACGACCCGGCCGCCATCGGCAAAGCGCGCGAAGTGCTCGGCGACAAGGTCTATTACGCAAAAGACTCCTATGATGCCGCCGCTGGCAGCGATGCCTTGTTGATCCTTACTGAGTGGAAGGAATTCGCTCAGCTCGACTTGGAGAAGCTGCGTGGCGCCCTCAAATTCCCAATTGTGGTTGACGGGAGGAATCTCTATAAGCCGGCCGTGATGGCGAAGGCGGGGTTCGCCTATCATAGCGTCGGCCGCCCCGATCTGGAGCCGGAGCACGCTGACGGTAGATCAAGAAGCAAAAAATGGAAGCCGGAGCGGCCTCATGCCTCCGCATCGGCTGATTAAATTGTCAGAGCTCCGGGTCCTGCAATGCCGCGGAGATCGCCCAGTTTTGCAGGTCGGTGATTTGATTTACAGCGAGGGTCAAGTTACATGCGCGCTCTGGTAACGGGTGCAGCGGGTTTTATTGGGTCTCATCTCTGCGACGCACTTCTGGCTCAAGGCCATCGAGTCGTCGGCATCGACAATCTTGCCACCGGCAACATGGCAAATCTGGCCCACCTCGATCGCGAACCGCGATTCGAATTCGTGCGCCACGATATCGTTGAGCCCTTCGACGTCGGCAAAGTCGATTTCATCTTTAACTTCGCATCGCCCGCCAGCCCGGTCGATTACAACCGCCTTGGTGTTGAGACTTTGCTGGTTGGCTCCCGCGGAACAATGAACGCACTTGAATGCGCCAAGCGGCACGGTGCCAAGTTCCTCCAGGCTTCCACTTCGGAGTGCTACGGCGATCCCGTCGAACATCCCCAACGCGAGACCTACTGGGGTAACGTAAATCCCATCGGGCCGCGCTCGGTCTACGACGAATCCAAGCGCTTCTCGGAAGCCGCGGTGATGGCCTACTACCGCTACTACAAGGTGGATACGCGCATCGTCCGAATCTTCAACACCTACGGCCCGCGCCTGCAACTCAATGACGGACGAGTGATTTCCAATCTCATGAAACAGGCCTTACTCGGAGACGATCTCACCATTTACGGCGATGGTACTCAAACTCGCAGCTTCTGTTACGTGAGTGACGAGGTCGCAGGTATCCTCCGACTTGCTGCCAGCGACGAGCACCTTCCCACCAATATCGGCAACCCCGGCGAGTTCACCATTCTCGCCTGCGCCGAATTGGTGAAGAAGGTCACTGGTTCGAGTGCGCCAATTAAGTTCGTTCCCATGCCAGAGGACGATCCCAAACAGCGCAAGCCGGACATCACCAAGGCCAAGACCATCCTCGGATGGCAGCCCTCGATTGACCTCGAATCAGGATTACGCCTCTCGCTCTCCTATTTCGAGCAATGCGTTGCTGCGGAAACGGGCGCGGCGCGCCGCAACCCGCAGAAATGAGCGCAGGCCCGAGCCGCGGTGACGACGCCGACTTTCTCGTCTGGGGTGCGTACGGAGGTCATAATTTCGGCGACGAAGCGATCCTTCGTGCGGTTTCTTACCAGCTTCGCCGGGTCCGCCCCAATGCCCGTCAGTACGTCACCATGCCTGGCAAGCTCTCGCCGGCCGTTGCGGAACACTACCGAGCTGCGGGGATTGAGGCTGTGCCTCTGTTTTCCTTTCGCTGCCTGAAATTGCTTGTCCGCACTCAATTGGTCGCGGGTGGCGGACAACTCCTCGATGACCATTCCCTTGGCTGGCCTGGGGGTTATACCTGCTTGCTACTGGGTTTGAACCGTTTGTTTGCCAATCGTCCCGTGCTGCTTTGCATTGGCGCCAACCCGGTGCATCGCCGACTCGTCCGCGCGATGGTGCGTTTCGGCTACTCATTGGCTACGAAGTGTACTTGCCGCGACGAGGGTTCCGCCGCGGCACTCGTGGACTGCGGAATCCGGCCCAGCCGGGTGCAAGTTACGCGAGATATCGTCTTCGCCCTCGAGTCCCACCACCTGCCGCGTCGCGCGGCTGCGCCAGGCGGAAAACACGTTGCCATTGCTGTCTGCCACGATCCCATGCGTAAGCCCGGGGACTGTTCGACCGTCGCGATACTAGTGCGGGAGTTGCTTGCCGCCGGATTTCACGTCGAACTCACCGGTCACGATCTTCGACCCGCATACGATCGCTATTTGCTCGAGGCATTACAGGCTGAGCTGCGCGACGTGCCGGACGTGTCATTTGTCTTCCCCGACAGTCTCGACTCGTTGTTGCAGTTGTATGCGTCTTGCCATTTCGTTATCAGCAACCGAATGCATCCACTTATCCTCGCGTCGCTTCTCGGCTCCGTACCCATCGCCATTGCCGAGACGCCCAAAGTCCAGGCATTAGTCGACAATCTTGGAATTCCCGCGCTCGACACCTCGAGTTCAGGCCAACTTGGTTCACAGCTGATCGCAGTTCTAGAAAGGCGAAGCCGTTACGAAAGCGCAATTGCCCGTCAACTCGTTGCATTCCGCTCCACTGTCGAAAACACCGTTGACGCGCTCTTCGTCGAGGAATCCGGCTTGCTGGTCAATACCCAGCGTTAGTCCGTGGACATTCTGGTGAGGATGAAAGAAGATAGGACAAACACCAGCTCAACAAGGGGCATGTATGGCGCGAGCCGTACCAGCGAACAATCTTTTTACCAGTTCGTGGAAGGAACACATCGAGTCCGTCCAGCAGATGGAGTCGAGCCTCCCGCTTTTTGAATCCATCGCCGAGACCATCATTGGCGCCCTCCGCAGCGGGAACACCGTCTTCTGGTGCGGTAACGGAGGCAGCGCCGCGGATGCCCAGCACATGGCTGCTGAACTAATCGGTCGCTTCCGCCGTGAACGCCGTGGACTTCCGTCCGTGGCCCTAACCACCGATACTTCGATCCTCACCGCGCTCGCCAACGATTATGGTTACGAGTGCGTATTCGCCCGTCAACTCGAGGCCCTCTGCCGCAAGGGCGATGTCGTCATCGGGCTCTCTACCTCCGGGAACAGCGAGAACGTTTGCCGCGCGCTTACAAAAGGCCGCGAGCTCGGTGCTCACACGGTCGCCTTTACCGGCGAATCCGGCGGCAAGATGAAAGCGCTCGCGGAATTCTGCTTTGCAGCGCCTTCCAAAGAAACTGCGCGCATCCAGGAATGCCATACGCTCGCCTCGCACATGATTTGCGACGCGGTAGAACACGCGCTCCACCAGGACGGCCTCTCGCAATGAAACGTGCTTTCCTCTTTGTGTTTTGCGCGGCCGGCATTGTTCTTGCCCAGCAGCCCGCCCAGGCGCCGCGCTCCGAGCCGGTTCGCTGGATCACCGAGATTCTCGCCAATACCCACGCCACCGTGTACATCAGCGATACTCACAACAAGTTCGTCCGCGACTCCTTCTTCTACACCGATATTCGCTTCACCGACCCCTGCCATCTTATGTACGTGGAGCATCGCAACATCGCCACCGCTGATCGCATTCAGCATGACATGGCCCGCGCCTCGCTCGATCTGCGCGATCTCGCGCCACAGCAAACGCAGGTCCTCCGATATAGCGAGCGGCATCCGGCGCAAGACCCGCTGCGTTACACCATGGATGGTTGGAGTGTCGTTTTATCGACGGTGAGTGGAAAACCCGCGCGCCCGGTCGTCTTCGACGGCCATCTCACGGCCGAACGCTTCAACTCCGAGCTGCGTGCCGCGGCTGAGGCCTGTGGAGCAGCGAAGTAGCTATGGCTGTGGGCTCCGGCTGTGCGCTCCCGGATACCACGTGAATCCCAGCGATGTCGTGAAATCGTGCTGCTGGCCGTTTCCAAGGATGGGATATTGGTACTGCTCCCATTGCAGCATTCCCGTGAAATACACATCGCCCTTTACGTGGAGAGTCGTCTTAGCCGCAACGTCCTCTAGGTAGCCACCGCCGGGAATGAAGTCTGTCGCGACTTGGTTGCGCCGATACCACAACTCGACATCCGTCTTCGGCGACAACCAGTACCGTGCCGTTGCCTGGCCGCCGATCCCTTCGCGTCCCACCCAGTCGCCCAGCAGCATGCCGCTGTTCGTGTAGGAGTCGCGGTACACAAGGTTCCAGTAAAAGAACTGCCCGTGCCGGTTGAATGTGTCCAGTTCCGTGAATGCGCCCTCGAAACGTAGGTCCAGCTTGGGGATTCCCGGCACCTCGGTCAGGAAAATTCCAGGACGAAAGGCCGCGCGCTGCGGCGCCGCCAGGGGCGATGGGTCATCGTCCACCAGCGAATCGAAGTACACCGTCGCATAATTCCGAATCCCCGGAACGCGGTAACGAAAATCCAGTTCGCCGCGCCGGTCGCCCGGATCATTCGCCGCGCTGTTCGGATTGGTCTTCTGGTCACCCACGCTGAAATAGGTTCGCACCAGCCCGCCAAAGCTAAACGGACGCCCCGTTCCCAGCCAAACCGCGGTTCGCGCGAACCCAATCTCCAGGTTCTTCGTCGGCATCACGCTGATCTTTTCGCCGTGCAGCCACGGTCCCGCCGGATACTGGTGGCCCTCAAGCTTCGCGATAAAGAGGTCCATGCGTGCTTCGCCGAGATATTTGAAGACCCACGGAAAATGGAACGGCACCGTGCGATTGATCCTTCCCATCGCCATCGGTTCGGTGTTGTCGGTCATCATCAGTGCGCTGTCCACCGACGTGCCCCACCACAAGCTTTCCTTGCCCGCCGAAACACTCCACCCATGCCATGTGGCGCCGACGTACGTGTCGAGCATGCCGCCGTGGCTCACGTTGTGGTTGTCGGGATAGATCAGTTGCGGCGTCTTGTCCAACGTCGCCAACTCTGCACTCGCGGCAGGAGAGTAATAAGTGCCGCCGGCCGAATGTTGGAACTCACCGCTCAGCACCGCGGTGAACATACCGGAATCGGCCGAAAATCCCAGGCCCGTCACATTATTCAGACCGTCGCCATACGGGCGGCCCTCATCATTCACCAGCGTTTGCCCGAGATGGAAGCCATCGCGTAACGGATGTCCTGCGATTTCGTCGAACCGCGAATACGCCGACGTCATCTGGAAATCGCTCACGCTGTCGCCTTCGACCACTTCCACTTCGGCGCTGAATTCTTTGTCGAGCGCTGCGACCAGCCGCAGCGATTCGTCGTCCTGCGAAAATTGC
>DASYAU010000106.1:0-32787 GCA_036501185.1 Candidatus Korobacter sp.
ACATGGACGATGAGGACGAGACCGAGATGACAACGGGCGGCGGCGCGCCTGCAGGGGAACCTGCGGCGGCAGCAACACCGGCGGCAGCGAAGCCCGCGGCTGCTCCGAAGCCAAAGCCGGCAGCGAAGAAGGCGGCTCCGCCGAAGAAGAAGGCACCTGCCAAGAAGGCGGCGAAGAAGGCTGCAGCGAAGAAAGCTGCTCCTAAGAAGGCCGCGAAGAAAGCTCCTGCGAAGAAGAAGGCAGCCAAGAAAGCAGCGAAAAAGGCGGCAAAGAAGCCTGCCAAGAAGGCTGCGAAGAAGGGCGGAGCCAAAAAAGCCGCGAAAAAGGCGGGCAAAAAGGGTAAAAGGCGCTGAGTTTCGGCGTCACGGTTAGGGCCGCGGAGTGATCCGCGGCTTTGTTTTTGCAACGGCGAGGGAGGGAGACTCGTCGAATATATAAAAGGACGGGCAAACCAATCTCCCGGGCGAAGTAGAAACTTATAAATATATGCTGCACGGAATTACTACATCGAAACAAGCTGGTAAGAGCGAGACGCCGGCCGAATTGCTGGTGGGATGTCATGACCGGATCCGGCACTTTACGTCGGTGGTGCGCAAGCTGGCGCATGCCGAAGGGGTAGCGGACACGGAGATCAGCGCGGCGGCGGAGTCGGCCTATCGATATTTCACGATTTCGCTTCCACTGCACGAGGCGGATGAGGAACAGAGTTTACGTCCGCGGCTGCTGGAGAGTGGGAGCGGTGAGGTATGCGCGGCGGTTGAGGCAATGACGCACCAGCACCAGGCGATTGACGATCTTCTGGAGCGGATGATGCCGTTGCTGGTGATGCTTGCGAACCATCCGGCGAAGCTGCCGGAGGCGCATGCTGAGCTGTGTGGGCTCTCGAAGTCGCTGGAAGAGGTGTTCGCGGGGCACCTTGAGTTGGAAGAGAAGGTGTTGTTCCCGGCAATCCCCGCAGGGTCCCAGAATGAAATGCTGCGCGAAATGAAAGATAGACGAAGGCAGGGTCAGTAGCGCGAGTATTAGGACGGCGGCCCATAGGACTCATCCTTTCGTAACGTCCAAATGGACAACATCAAGAGATACGCTTATGGCCAATCCCCCCGGGAGGCCGAGGTTCCATTGTCGTCGATTGCGCAAGCTCGAGTAGCGGCGGGGCGCGGCATTGTACGCAGCGTGTACGCGCTGTCGCGCTACGTGCGCTTATTTGGCCTGGGACATTCGCGCACCGGCGCACAAATGCAGTCGGCATTCGCGCGCGTCCAGGGCTTCATTCCAGCCGCTGGTTTGACGATATCGCTGGCCGGCGACCGTCTGACGATCGATTCCCTTCCCCTGGACGGCACGATTGCAGAACAGAGCTTTGCGCTTTTTCTGCGCCACAGCCAACGCAACGCCATTTCATTCGGCGAACAATTCACGCGCGAGACGTTGGAAGATATCGTCAGCGCGATTGCATTCGAGCGCCTGGCGCCGGAAACGCCGGAGAAGGAACTTGCGCCAGTAGAGAGCCAGGACGCACGGGTATGGTTAACCGATGCGACCAAGCTGCTTTACTTCGTGAACGTGGGCCTGCATGGGGTGGGAGTAGCGGACGATCCCGCCAGAGACCAAGGCGAACATGCGCGATTGGCCGAGCAGGCGACTGAAGATGTGGGGCGGGTGCTGCTGGTTCTGGGGAAGGTTGGCAGCAGCGAGAGCGAAGGCGCGGCCCTGGGCGCGGTGCGCGAGTTGCAACGAATTCCGCATCCCCTGTTGAACCTGCTGCGCGAAGTGCTGATGGAGTTGCCGGGAGAACATTCGCTGCTGGCAGGCGATGCGCTCATCCTGCGGGCGGGCGAGCAGGTGGTGATCCGGTACATCCTCACCAAGCTTGAGAACGGCGACATTTTCGCGGCGGATATTCCTCCGCTGCTGGAACGGCTGGGGAGGCAATTACAGACGCTGCACAGCGTCCTTCCGAGCTACGACGATAAGAAAACTCCGAACCCGGGGTTGGACGAAACGGTGGAGGCGCTGGAACACGAGATGTGGAGCACCGCGCCGGACGCGGCCAAGCGCATGGTGCTGCTGTTCGATACGCCGTTTTATGTGCCGGCGCCCTGCATTGTCGCTTACCTGGAACGCCTAATTTCGCATGGGGAAGAACTGGTAGCAGCAACGGTCCTGAAGAACTATGGTGCAGCGGTGGATGGACGCGACGGCGAAGGCCGGCGTCGTTCGGCGCGCGGCATCAGCGACTTGGCTGAGCTGTTTGCGCTAGTCGTGCCGGACTATGTACCGAACCTGGTGAAATCGGTGTCGCGGCAATTGATGCGGGAATCGGACTTGCGGATGCAGTCATGGCTGAGCGCAGCGCTGGTGCGGCTGAGCTACACGGTGCAGCAGCAGAGAGACTACGTGGCGACGGCGGCGACGGTGGACGCAATGGATGAAATCCAGCACCGGCGTCCGGCGCTCGGGATGGAGTTGCGGCCGAGGATCTCGGTGGAGAACCGGCTGCCCGAATACGTGGACGAGGCGCTGAGTGCGACGCAGGTGGCACCGGACCTGGTGAACTTGTTACAGCGTCATGCGGCAGTGGTAACTCAGCAGTTATGCGTACGATCGTTGAACTGCAGCTTGCGTGAAGAGAGTGAGCGGCTGACCAGCCTGGCGGGAAACTTAGGCGATGAAGCGCGGGACGAATTGTTGCGACGGCTGAAGACGGGCAATTCCGAAGAAGCGCTCGGCGCGGTAGGCTTGCTGAGTTCGCTGGCGCCGGGAGAAATGCTGACGCTGCTGCCGAAGCGGACGTCGGAGTGGGACCGCTCGCAGCAGGACACGCTGGTACGGCAGTTGGCGATTGCCACCTCACCGGTACGCGGGAGTGTGCTGCTGAAGATATTGCCGGAGTTGGACCCGCTGATTGTGCCGGAAGCGATTGACGAAATCGGACTGAGCGGCGCGCAGGACACGACCGACGACTTGATGCAAATCGCGATGAGCGAAGAAAGCCAGCGCTTCAACGCCTATAGCAAGGTGAAGGCAATCGAGGCGCTGGGGCGGTTGCAAGCAGCGAAGGCGTTGGACGCCTTAAAAGAGTTACTGCACCAGCGCAAACTGTTGCAGTGGACGCAACCGCATGAGTTGAGGATTGCGGCCTTGCAGGCGATGCACATGATCGACCCGGACCAGGCAACGCGGCTGATTGCAGCGAGCGGGCTTTCGGAGCGGGAGCTTTCCATCGGACCGCTGGCGGTTGATCCGAACAACCGGTGGGCGCGGCAACGGAGATATACGCGGGTGTTCCCGGTGAAGCCGGTGACGGCAATGGCGACTTCGCGGGCCGGCAAAGCAGGATTGGACATCGTGGCGCTGAGCCTGGGCGGCGGACGGGCCCTCCGCCAGGGGAAATTGCAGGCGGGAACCGAAGTGACGCTTCAGTTGCAAGTTGCGCTGCGGAAGCTGAACAGCCAGGTGCTGGTGCGCGAAGTGGTTGGCAACGAGTTCACGTTCGAGATCGCGGATATCGCGCTGGGCGACCGCTCGAAGCTGCGGCAGATCTTGCTAGCGCAGCCGCAGGGACCCGGGTCGCAGCCGACTGGGCCGCGGGCGGCAGCGTAGCTTTCTCGCGAAAAAACAACTTCCCCGCTCTTTCTCCAAAAACGGGAGATACGGACGGGGCACCGACGGCTTCTATCCAATTTGTAAACCGCACGCGATAGCTGGTAGCCTTCTCCGTTCTGAGAACCACACCAAACTCCCTGAATCCAATTGCGGTTGGCCTGCGTACGTTTGATGGGAGAGTAAAGGGCGACGACTGAGCGGGCGAGCACTCCAACCCGATGCCACGGATGCGACGCTGATTGCACGCGTGCGTTCGGGCGACCAGGACGCGATGGCGGCGTTGTACGACCGCTATGCGGGGATTGTGTATGCCACGGCGCTGCGCGTTTTAGCGGATGCGGCGGCCGCGGAGGACGTGCTGCAAGACGTCTTTATGCAGCTTTGGCGGCGGCCGTCGGCATTTGATGCGAGCCGGGGAAACTTACCGGCGTGGCTGGGGGTGATCGCGCGGCACCGGGCGATTGACGTGCTACGGAAGCGCAAGCCGCAGACGGACTTTGAAGACGTGGTGATCGCGTCGAGCCACGACCTGCGCGGCGAAGCGGAGCGCAACGCGATCATTGGAAAAGTCCGCGCAGCAATGGCCGAGATGTTCCCCGAACAGCGACGTGCGATGGAGATGGCGTTCTTCGAAGGGCTGACTCACTCGGAGATTGCGGCGAAGACCGGAGAGCCGCTGGGAACAGTGAAGACGCGCATACGCAGCGCGCTGATCCAATTGCGAAAGAAACTGATGCCGGGGGAGCAAGGGTGAGCGCACACGACCAATTCGCGGAAGACGTGCTGCTCTACGCTCTCGGTTCGCTCGACGAGGGCGAGCGGCAGCGGTTCGAGGCACATTTGCAGGAGTGTGCGGAGTGCCGGCGTGAGCTGCTGAATACGCGTGAGGACCTGGGGCTGCTGGCGATGAGCGCGGCGGGGCCGAAGCCGGCTGCGCGATCTCGGGAGAGGCTGCTGACGGCCATAGTCAAGGAGCCTCGGCGGGCGGAGCGGCCGCCGCAAATCGGCAGGGGATGGATGTGGATCCCATGGTTTACGACGCTGGCGTTCGCGCTGCTGTCGGCGGTGATGTACTTCGCCAATTTGAAGATCAGGAATGAAGCAGCCGCATTGCGCGCGGACACCCAGACGCAGGCTACGGAACTGGCGCAGGCGCGCGAGATGCTGGATATGTTGAAGTCTCCGGATGCAGTGCGCGTGACACTGACCATGTGGAACGAAAAGCCGAAGGCGCAGGCCAAGACGATCTATAGTCCGAAGATGGGGCGTCTTATCTTTATTGCTAATAACCTGCCGCCGGCTCCTCCAAAGAAGGCATATGAGTTGTGGCTGGTGCCGAAACAGGGGGCACCGGTAGCTGCGGGAACCTTCTGGCCGGACGCCAGTGGGAACGTGGCCATGACAAAGACCACGATGCCTTCCGGAATGGAACCTAAGGGGTTTGCCGTAACGATTGAGAACCAGGAAGGCTCGGAGACGCCAACCATGCCGATTATTATGCAAGGTGCGGGCGAATAGCTTGGTGGCACGGGAACTGTAACCAAAGTTTCCTGTTCCGAATGCAGAACAGCAGAATTTGTATTTCACTTAGTACGGGACTAGGGGCATAATCGGGTACTCTCAACCGGCACGAAAGAAGTGCACGGCTAGAGCAAATCGGTCTGGGCCTTGGAGTTCCCGATGCGAACCATCACGCCGCTGCTACTCGGCAGCATTCTGGCCATATCTCCCGCACTTCTGACACAAAAAGCACACGCACAGTGGCAACCGATTCCGCCCGAAGACCTGGCGCTGAAGGACAACCCTGCCCAGCCGGGCGCGAAGGCGATGATCTTGTACCGGTCGGTGGAACGTGATGACGACATGGGCAAAGAAACGCAGTACGTGCGCATTAAGGTGTTCACGGAGGAAGGCAAGGAATACGGCGATGTATCGTTGCCGCTCTATAACCGCGGCGAAGTAAACATAGAATCCATCGCCGCGAGGACGATTCACCCGGACGGATCCATCGTTCCGTTTAACGGAAAGGTGTTCGAGAAGCTGGTGGTGCAATCGCGAGATTTCAAGTACTACACCAAAGCGTTCACGCTGGCAGACGTAACACCCGGCAGCATCCTGGAATACAAGTACACGGTGCGATGGGACAACAACCTGTATTTCTCGCATTCCGAGTGGGATGTGTCGGCCGACCTCTACGAGCGGGTCGCGCATTTCCTTTTCAAGCCGTTACAACGTGGCGGAGAGATGTACTGGGCGCTGCGGACGCAGAACCTTCCGGAAGAAGCGAAAACAAACTACGACAAGAACCGGCAGATCGTGACGCTGGACGTGAACAACCTGCCGGCGGTGCAGAAAGAGACTTACATGCCGCCGAAGGATGAAATCGCCGCGCGGGTGGTCTTCTTCTACCAGCAGCAGCGGATTCCGGCGGCCGATGAGTTCTGGAAGAATTACGGCAAGGACTGGCACAACACCGCGGAATCGTTCATGAACAAGAAAGGGGCGGTGTCACGTGACTTGGAGCAGGTGGTTTCGGCGAGCGACAGCCCGGACGTGAAGTTGCACAAAATTTACGACCATGTGCAATCGTTCAAGAACATGACGTTCGAGGAGAGCAAGTCGGAAAAGGAAATAAAGGCTCTGAAGATCCGGGAAATCAAGAACGTCGAATCGGTGATTGAGAGCAAGTCGGGATACCGGAACGAGCTGAACCGGACATTTGTCGCTCTCGCACGGGCGGCGGGATTGGACGCGACGCTGGTCAGCGTGGCGGAGCGGAACAATTCGCTTCTGCATAAGGACTGGCCTTCGGGCTCGCAGTTGGAGTGGGAGATCGCGTTGGCAAAACTGGACGGGAAGACAATCTTTCTCGATCCCGGAACGCCGTTCTGCCCGTTCGGCATTCTTCCGTGGGAAGACACGATGATCACCGGATTGCAGCTCGACAAGAACGCACCGGTTTGGACGGAGATCCCCGCGTCAGATCCGGCGACGGCGGGCATCCACCGCGTGGCACACATGGCGCTGAGCGATGACGGGTCTCTGTCTGGCGAGGTCGAGGTGACATTCACGGGAGAAGACAGTTACCTTCGGCGGCTATGGGAACGCAATGAAGACGACGCCGGCAAGAAGAAAGACATGCAGGACCTAATGCAGGGATGGTTGTCGTACAAGGCGGACATTGAGCTGGAGAAGGTGAATGACTGGAAGTCGTCGCACGAGCCGCTAGTGGCGACGTACAAAGTCACGCTGCTCGGATTTGCGAGCCGGGCAGGCCACCACGTGCTGGTACCGTCGGCGCTGTTCGCGGGAGCCTACACAAACCGGTTCACCGCCACCCAACGAGACTACCCGATCGTGATGGAGTACGCGTATGACAACAAGGACGATGTCGAGATCAAGCTGCCGGACAAGTTCAAGGTCGACACGTTGCCCAAGGACATGAGTGCACAGAACGCTCTTGCCGACCTGGCAGTGCACTCCGCGAGCGACAACGGATCGTTACATTTGACCCGGGAATTCAAGCTAAAAGGGCTGTTCTTCGATAAGAAATACTACGGGGCGATGCGGAATTACTACCAGTCCGTACAGGCGGGTGCCAATGAACAGGCTGTTCTTACGATTGCGAATTAGCGCATTAGCGCTTCTGGGATTGGGGTGCGTGCTGGCAATCCCGCAGCACGCGCAGGCGAAGGATTCCGTACCGGACTGGTTTCGGCAAATCGCTCACGAACCGCTGGCCAAGTATTCGGAAGAGACCGACGCGGTGGTGCTGCTGGACGAAACGACTTACACAGTGCAGCCGAACGGTGAGACGTACCTGCACTCGCGCCGCGTGGTGAAGATCCTGCGTCCGGGGGGAAAACGGCTCGCGGTATTCGAAGCAGGGTTCGACAAGGACACGAAGCTGACGCAAATCCACGGCTGGAGCATTTCTGCTGACGGGATGGAGTACGAGCTGAAGGAAAAGGACAGTGTGGAAACGAGTCCTTTTGCGGACGCAATGTATGAGGATGACCGGCAGAAGTTGATGAAGCTACCGGGCGCGGAGGTGGGCGCGTATGTCGCATTCGAGTTCGAGCAGAAGCAGCGGCCACTGACGTTTTGGGACACGTGGGATTTCCAGGAGACAGTGCCCGTCAAGACAGCGCGATATACGATCAACCTTCCGGCGGGATGGGAATACCAATATCGTTTTGGAAACTTCAGCGACCTGAAACCGAAAAATATGGGCGGCAACATCTGGCAATGGGAGGTGCACGACATCGATCCGATTTCAGATGAGGACCAAATGCCCGCATGGGGTGCGCTGGCGGGGAAAATGGCAGTAGCGTTCTATTCGCCGTCGTTGAGCATCGCGAAACGAATGAGCAGCTGGAATGATGTGGCGGCGTGGTCGAACACGCTGAACGAGAGCCGCCGCGTGGGAACGCCGAAGTTGCAGGCGAAGGTCGCCGAACTGATTGCCGGAAAGACGACCGTAATCGACAAAGTTCGGGCGATCGGAGAGTACGTCCAGCACAACATCCGTTACGTCGAGATCCAGTTAACTAGGACGGGGGCGTGGCAGGCACATGCGGCAGGCGAAGTATTCGACAACAATTATGGCGACTGCAAAGACAAAGCCACGCTGCTGGTGACAATGCTGCATGAGGCGGGCATCAATGCGTACATGGTGCTGGTGGACTCGGAGCGTGGAGTGGTGAATCCCGCCCTGCCGACCCCATGGACCTTCAACCACATGATCGTGGCGGTGAAACTGCCGGCGGATGCGGACACGAGCGCGGTGTACGCAACAGTGGACGATCAGAAGCTCGGCAAACTGCTCTTCTTCGATCCGACCTATGACGTGACGGGATTTGGGCTTTTGCCGGCGGGAGAGCAGAACAGCTACGGGCTGGTGATCACAGGCGATGGCGGCGAATTGGTCAAGATGCCGCAATTGGCTCCGCCGATCAACCGGCTGTTGCGGGTCTCGCACCTGGAACTGCTGCCGAATGGCGGCCTGACCGGTGACGTGGAGGAGACCCGCATGGGACAGGAAGCGACGCGGATGCGAGAGGCGCTGCTGACCGCGGACAAACAGAAGAAGCTGAAGGTAATAGAGGAGTACCTGGCGCAATATCTCGATCACGCCCAACTGACCTACGCGGGCATTGGCGGGCTGAGCAAGTACGATGAGCCGCTGACGCTGCACTATAAGTTCGTGGCTGCGGATTATGCGACGTCGGCGGGAGATTTGCTGATGGTGCGGCCGCGGGTGCTAGGGCAGATGGCATCGTCGATTGCCGAGGAAAAAAAGCCGCGAAAATATCCGATCACTTATTCCACGACTTCGCTGCGCAGCGACGTGGTGGAGATCAAGCTGCCGCAGGGATACAAGGTTGATGAACTTCCGCAGGGCGCGGACGTGAAGACGCAGTTTGCCGAGTACAAGAGCAAGATCGAAGCGAAGGACAATGTGCTGTATTACAACCGCTCGTATACGGTGAAAGACCTGAGCATCCCGGTGGATGAGTATTCAGAGCTAAAGGCGTTCATGCGCGGGATCGCGGCGGATGAGCGAAACACGGCAGTGTTGAAGAAAACGCAGTAGGTGCAATGTTAGAGGCGGAAGTTTAATCCTAGGTATACGAAGCAATGATCGGCGCTTGCTGGCCGGTCAGAAAGCGGACGACGCATGAAAACGTTCTTCGGCTTCACGTTGTTGTTGATGGCGGTGGCAGGAGCCGGTTGCAGCGCACAGAGTAAGTCGATACAGGCGGGTTCGGCTAACGGAGAGCCGAAGGAACAACCGAAAATAAAGCAATTGCTCTCCAGGAGCGACGTCGTCCTCGTAAAACATTTCTATGAAAGGACCGTTACGCTGACCGCGCCCGTCGATCCAAAGTTTCGTTCAATCGTTTTGAAGGCTGCCAATGTAGTCGTGGAGCCGGTCTGGATTTACGAACCGGGAAAGGAAAAGGATGGTCGAAAGGGCGCGAAGATTTACCTAAATGATGAAGACCTTCGTGAAAGCTATGGCGTCCGCGAGGGCCAGAAGGCAGAGGTGTACCTCGATGTTGACGAACTGCGCGACTTGGATTCGGCGATGACATACCTGCGAGCCTCCGATAGCTCGTGGCGGGCAAAGTCGGCAGGAGATCACATCGAAACCGCATTTCATTCGAAGGACGGGTTCAATGTCACGGCATTCAAAGACAATACTGAACAAGAAACTTTGGGAATCGGGAACGGGCTGATTAATGTGTTTGTGCCATTCGAATCGAGCGCAGATCTGCAAGCAGGGTTGAAAAAAGCGATTGAACTGCTGGATTCCAAGAGCTGAGATGAACTTGCCTCGCGAGCGTTAACAGATCGTTGATGCAGGTTTTTCCGTGACTTCGGACGATGACCGGCGTTGATATCTTTGCACTCGCGAAACAATCGCTCTGACCGGGGCAGATGCCCCAAGGCGAAGGGCTTCGATAAAGCCATCTTGTTAACAGAAGACGGCTTGCGATCGGCTTTTTGCTGGTTGGAATCCCGGTTATGTGTTTGAGCATCTTACAGTTATAGGGTTTTCGGGAAAAACCGAGAAATTTGTGAGCCAGCGCACATCGCTGGCTTTGTCGGTCTAATAAAATAACAAGCGCTGCACTTATTGTCTCCGGACCCCCTTCCGAAGGCTCGCCCTATGGAGCCTCGGGAAAGACCGCGCATCGCGGCTAGGTGAAAAAATGGCACATTCTACATTTGCAGACCCCAAGACGCGGCACGATGTGCCGTTGGCGAAGAATAAACACCTGCTCCGGTGGGTGGAAAAAATGGCGGAACTCACCACCCCCGCCCGGATTCACTGGGTGGATGGATCGGACGAAGAGAATGAGCAACTCTGCGCCGAACTCGTACAGAACGGAACCTTCATAAAGCTCAACGAAAAACTTTGGCCAAATTGCTATTACGCGCGTTCCGACGCGAGCGATGTTGCCCGCGTGGAAGACCGCACATTTATCTGCTCGCTGTCGAAAGACGCGGCGGGCCCGACCAACAACTGGGAAGACCCGTACGTGATGCGCAAGAAATTGCGCGGGCTGTTCGCGGGCTGCATGAAGGGACGCACAATGTACGTGCTGCCTTTCAGCATGGGCCCGATCGATTCACCGATGTCGCAGATCGGCGTGGAACTGACCGACTCTCCGTACGTGGTCGCGAACATGCGGATCATGGCACGCATCGGCAAGCGCGTGTTCGACGAGATCGATAAGGACATCAAGCGAGTGGTTCCCTGCCTGCACAGTGTGGGCGCGCCACTCGAACCGGGACAGAAGGATGTGCCGTGGCCGTGCAATAAAGAAAAGTACATCGTGCACTTCCCTGAGACGCGCGAGATCTGGTCGTTCGGCTCGGGATACGGCGGCAATGCGCTGTTGGGCAAGAAGTGCTTCGCCCTGCGAATTGCGTCGACGATGGCGCGCGATGAAGGCTGGATGGCCGAGCACATGCTGATCCTGGGCGTGGAATCGCCCGAAGGCGAGAAGACGTATGTAGCGGCGGCTTTCCCGAGCGCTTGCGGCAAAACGAACTTCGCCATGCTGATTCCGCCGAAGGGGTTTGATGGCTGGAAGATCTGGACGGTGGGTGACGACATTGCCTGGATCAAGCCGGACCACAACGGGATGCTGCGCGCGATCAATCCGGAAGCCGGGTTCTTCGGCGTGGCGCCGGGAACGTCGAACAAGACGAACCCGAACGCAATGGCGGCGCTGGCGAAGAACGCGATCTTCACCAACGTCGCACTGACTCCCGAAGGCGGTGTGTGGTGGGAAGGCATGACGGACGAGCCTCCAGCGGAATGCCTGGACTGGAAGGGCAACAAGTGGACGCCGCAGATCGGGAAAGAGACGGGCGTGAAGGCAGCGCATCCGAATGCGCGCTTCACCGCGCCAGCGCGGCAGTGTCCGACGATTGACCCGCACTGGGAAGACCCCGATGGCGTGCCGATCAGCGCGTTTATCTTTGGTGGACGCCGTGCGACCACGATGCCGCTGGTGTACCAGGCGTTTAACTGGAGCGCCGGCGTATACACCGGGGCGACCATGGGCTCGGAGATGACGGCCGCGGCCGCGGGAACAATCGGCAAAGTGCGCCGCGACCCGATGGCGATGCTTCCCTTCTGTGGATATCACATGGGCGACTATTTCCGTCACTGGCTGAAGATGCAGCGCAAGCTGGCAGTCACGCCACGGATCTTCCACGTGAACTGGTTCCGCAAGGGAGCGGATGGGAAGTTCCTGTGGCCAGGCTACAGCGAGAACATGCGCGTGCTGAAGTGGATCGTGGACCGCGTGCATGGACGCGGTTTCGGCAAGGAAACGCCAATCGGGTGGGTGCCTGCTTACGAGGATATCCACTGGAAGGGCATGGAATTCTCGAAGGAAACATTTGAAGAACTCGAGCACGTCGACCGCAACGAGTGGAAGCAAGAGGTGATCGGGCACGAGGAGCTGTTTATCCTGCTGCACGCCCACCTGCCACCGGAGATGGTGTACGAGCGCGAACTGCTGATTTGCAGGCTGTAACAGCGTTTTAGAAAAAAGAGAGTGGCGGCCTTCTGGCCGCCATATCTTTTTGGATGGAAGCGCGGATTGCCGAGGACGGATCAGTGAGCGGTAACGGTGATGCTCGAAGAGGTGGTGCCGTAAGGGCCCGTAGCGGTGAGGGTGAACGTGGTCGTGGCGTTCACGACGTAGGTTGTGCTGCTGCCACGGACCATCCCGATGGGCGAGAGGTGGAGGTACGACTTGTTGATGGCGGCCCACGTGAACGTGACCTTGGTTCCCTTGGCGACACTTGACGCAGACGACTTGAAGCTGGTGATGCTGGGCGCGGCGCCTGAAGGAATGGTGGTGGAGACGGAGGACATCTTCACGACTTCGAAGTCGGCGGCGGTGAGCTGATTAAGTTCGTGGAGATCGTCGTTGTTCCAGCGGCTATCGGGCGTACCGGAGAGAAACATGCTGCTGCCGTTGTCGGCCATGACCATGCCGTAGGTTTTGAGGGCGGTAAGGATGACCCGGTTAGCGGCGGAGAAGCTGGAGATGTCGACACTGGATTTGAGACGAAGGCGCATGCCCATGGGCGCCGCTAGAGGGTTGCTGGAATTCGCGGCCCAGTGGGTGGCAGGAGGCGTAAACGCGGCGCGGCTGTTCTGCAATGTGAAGCGCAGGGCGTGGCTGATCTTGCCGGCGGCGACTTCATCGTAGCGGACAAGTCCGGCGAGGATGGAAAGTCCGGCGGCATCGGCGCTGGTCCATCCGTAGGGGCGACGGCCAGCGGTGGTGAGGTCCCACACAGCCGCATTGCTGGCATTCCAAGTGCCATCAGGGTTGAGGTAGGCGTTGTAGAGCTCATACAACCAGCACGTGCCCTGGTTGAGAACAAGCACATGGCGGTCGCCGCTGCCGGGCGCAGGATACCCCTCGATCGGAGCAGAGCTGGGAATGGGCATTGGCTGCGGGTCGCTTTCGTCGGGATAGTCGGTGTAGTGGATCACAACATTTGGCTGCGAACCCGAGGTCACGATATAGGGGATGCCGATGGAGGAGCCGTCATAGGTGCCGGAACCAAAATCCGGATGGAGGGGCTTGGACGTGCCGATGAAATTGATGATGGCTGTGGAATTGGGATCGACCGCGGCGGTAGAGATGTCCTTGTTCCAGAGGCTGGAGCTGAATGGAACGAACCCGCTGAGGCTGCCTTCCTGACCGGGAACCATGGAGTGACAGGTGGGGGTGGTCTGTGCAGAAATGCCGGCGGCACAAAGGAGCAGGGCCAATGCGGAAAGCAGAAACACGGATTTTGCGCGCTGGATGGCAGACGCCATTGCTCAATTGTTGCGGCAGAGTAGAAGAGTGTCAAAGCTCGGATGGCAGGAAAACGCGGGTTTTGGGGCTTGCACTTTCGATAGGTCAGGCGCGTGCAGCGGCAATTTTCTGTGAGGCGATTTCGGATTCGTCGGGTCGAGCAGCGACCTGGGACATGAAGAAATGCGCGGCAAGGAGCAACAGTTCGGCGAGGACGAGCAGGGACATCCCGATGCGAAGATTCTGGGTGGCGGCGGAGAGAGTGCCGATGCAGAACGGGAGGGCGGCGCCTCCGAGTCCTGCGGCGGCATACATGAAACCGAGCTTCGAACCGGATTGTCCGTGGAGACGGTGCAGGAGGATGGCGATGGCAGTGGGGAAAATGGCAGCGCAACCGATGCCGACGATGCCGACAGAGACAAACAGGGCCCACGGCACGCTCACGAGGATCATGGCGACCGTACCCACAGCGGCCACGCCGATGGAAAGAGTAAGCAGCAGGCGCTCACTGATGTATTCGAGGAACGCGGGCGCGACAAAACGGGCGAGAAGAAACGTGACCCAGAAGGTATCTTGCAGCAGCGCACGGCTCTCGATCGAGAAGTTGTGGACGCGGGTGGCGAAGGTCGGAAGCCAGCCGCCAACCCCGTTCTCGATCCCCACATAGATGAAGATCAATATGCCGCAGGCGATGATGAGGCCCAGGGTGTTACGCGGTAACTTTGCGGTCGAGGTTTCTTCCGGCAAAGAGGTAACCGCGATGCGGGGGATAAGGAAAGCCGTTCCGCAGAGAACAACCGCAAAGCCGGCGAGCATGCCACGGACTTGAAACGCGGAATGGCGCAGCGCCCAGAGCACGAGGTTGGGTGCGGTGATGGCGCCGACGGCCCAGGCAAAATTCAAGAGGTTGAGCAGCGCCGCGCTCTTTTCCGGGACAGCTTCCGCTACGGCGGCGGAGATTGATGGAGTGGCGAGACCGATGCCGAATCCGTAAACGGCAATGCCGGCAATGCCAAGCGCGAAGGACGGCGTGGAAAGTCCGAAAAAGCCAAGCGCGGTGAAGAGCATTCCACCGCGCGCGATGATGTGCAGCGAGAACGTGCGCGCTAATCGCGTGGAGAGAATTGCGCCGGTGAATCCGGAAACGAATTGGACAACGAAGAGCAGGCCGGATTGGCGGTCGGAGAGAAGCCAGCGGTGTGCGAGGAGCGGCAGGAGAGGCCCGATGATCGTGGTAGCAATGCCCACGAACGCGAAGACGGCATGGGCACTGATAAGAAAACGCTTCATGTGCGGCTCGGCGTGACGGGGCGCTGGGCACGGCTGGGCGGTGCGGTGGATTCACGCACGATCAGTTCGGGTTCGACTTCGACGGCGCCGGAAGTCTTTCCTCCGTTCGGAGAAGAAATGCGTTCGATCAGGGTTTCCGCGGCGAGGCATCCGATTTTGACTAACGGCTGGCGGATGGTGGTAAGCGCGGGGATGTGGAAGGCGGCGCCGTAAATGTCGTCGAACCCAACGACGGAGACATCGTCGGGTACGCGTTGGCCGGATTCCTGGAGCGCGCGTATGGCGCCGATCGCAGAGACGTCATTGAATGCAAAAAGGGCGGTGAACGGCACACCGGAGGCGATCAGTTTTTTCGCGGCGGCGTATCCAGGTTCGGGTGACGGCGAAACGCCCTCCAGTTGTGCCGTGAGCTCAGGTTTCAATTCGATGCCCATGGCGTGGCAGACTTTGCGGATGGATTGCCAGCGAACGGAGGTGTCGGAGCTGAAGGACTGGCCCTTGATGAAAGCGATCTCGCGATGTCCGAGTTCGCAGAGATGGCCGATGGCGAGTTCGGCGGCGCGCTCGTGATTGAGCACGATGTTGGTGACGCCGTCGATCTGGCGGTGTCCGGAGACGGAGACGACGGGGAACGGCAGGTGCTCTTCGTAGGGCGTATCGACGGTGATCAATCCTTCGACGGCGCGGGTGTAGAGCAGGTGCGGGTATTCGCGGATGAGCTCGTCTTTGTGGCGATGGCTGGCGGCGAGCCAGGCGTAGCCCTTGCTTAACAAGTAATCTTCGATACCGCTGAGGACGAGGGCGGAGTAGCCATCACTAAACTCCGGCAAAAGCACGCCGATGGAGTAAGTGCGCTGCTGGCGAAGCGAGCGCGCGATGATGTTTGGCCGGTAATTGTAACGGCGGGCAGCGTCCCAGATGCGCTCCTTGGTTTCCTGGGGAATCATGTCGGAGAGGGGCTTGCGGTTAATCACAATGGAAACCGTGGCCGATGAAAGCCCAAGATGTTCGGCGAGGCGCTTGAGACTGATGGGCTGTTTGTGATGCTCGGGAATGGGCCGGGCAGGCGAAGACGACTTTCGCCGGGTCATGGGCGAAGTGTCGCACACAGGTGTGGCGTTATCAAGAATATGCAAGGGTCAAATGAAGAAATTTAAGGATTGACTCTGGATTTAAAAGTGGTATGCTCGCGCCGCTAATTAAATCGATTAAGTATCGGTTTAATTGAGTCCCACAAACCGGTCATTGCAGTAAGAAAACAGAGTCCGAATTCAGGGCCAATCGCGGTGTGTGGGTCGCGCTGTTGCAGAAAATTTCGGAGGTTGTCGCTATGTCTCGCAGTCTCGGAAGACTCACCCTAATCGCCCTTGCGCTTTGCCTGCTGGTAGCTCCCGTGTTCGCACAATACGGTGCGAGTCTCCAAGGCACGGTGACCGATAAAAGCGGTGCCGTAGTTGCCGGCGCGAACGTCACCATTACAGAGAACGCCACGGGAGTGACGCGCCATACGGTCACTTCGGGCTCCGGGTTCTACAACATTAACGCGTTGTCTCCGGGCAGGTACACCGTCGTGGTGGAAGCCCAGTCGTTCGGCAAGTCGGAGACGAAAGACGTGGTGGTCGTGGCGGAAAACGTGCGCGGCTTGAACGTCACGCTGGGCGCTGCCGCTGCGGAAACTACGGTAGACGTGAGTTCGGAAGCGGCAGGGCTGGAGACGGAATCAGCTAACACGGATGCCACGATTACATCGGAGCAAGTGCAGAGAATCCCGACCTACCAACGCAACCCATATGACCTGTTGCGCTTCGCGCCGGGCGTATTCGGTGACGCATCACTCTCGGCAAACGGGCAAGCGAACTGGTTCCCGAATGCTTCTGGACCCGGCGGCAGCGACCAGCCGGGAATCTTCCAGAATGAGAATTACATCCAGGCGACAGCCAACGGTCAGCGTGCCAGTTCGAACAACTTCATGATCGATGGCACGAGCGTAAACAGCCTGACGTGGGGCGGTGCGGCAATCCTCACGCCGAACGAAGATTCCGTTCAAGAAATCGCGGTGACGAGCTCGACCTATTCGGCGGAAGATGGCCGCAATTCGGGCGCGCAAGTGAAAGTGGTGTCGAAGAGCGGCACAAACCAGTTCCACGGGACCGGGTTCTTCCGTTACCAGGAGCCGGGTCTGAATGCTTACAACCAGTGGAACGGCGCGAACAATACGCCGACGGAGCGCGTGAACCTGGCAGGACGCGACTTCGGCGGCAGCATTGGTGGGCCGATCATCAAGAACAAGCTGTTCTTCTTTTTCTCGTACGAAGGTGCGCGAATTAACCAGACAACGTACTCAAGCCAGTGGATCGAGACACAACAGTTCGATTCGATGGTCCAGCAGATGTATCCGAACACGCTGATTGGCCAAGCGGTAAAGCTAGGCGGCTATCCGCGCGTGGTTTCGGTGATTCCCCAAACGAACTGCCTGGCGGCGGCTGGACAAGGCTACAGCGGGTGCCAAGTGGTCAACGGCATGCTGGACGTGGGCTCGCCGTTCGGCACGACCTACGGCAATTATGCGCCAGTGTTCAGCGCCGGCTCGACGGGCGGCGGACTGGACGGCATCCCAGACATGGAAGATGCGTTCACTGCGATGCCAAGCAAGAGCAATGGCAACCAGTACAACATCCGCGTGGACTACAACATGAGCAGCAAGGACCTGCTGGCGTTCAGCGGCTACTACACGCCGCGCAACGACAACGTTGCTACTGGAAGCGGCCGGCCGGGCGAAGATCTGACCTTCGATCCTCGCAATCGGTATGGCGCAATCCTCTGGAACCACACGTTCACACCGACATTGTTGAATGAATTCCGCGTGAACGGAACGCGCGAGTTCGTAGATCAGTACAGCACGAACAAGAACGACTACTGGGGCATCCCGGAGTTGCAGATCGAACAGATCCCCAACAACCGTATCCAGTGGGGACCGTCGCAGGGCACAAACTCGCCGTTCCAGGCTTCGCAGAATCAGTTTGAATTCCGCGACAACCTGAGCTGGAACAAGGGCCGCCATTCCTTCAAGATGGGCGGCGATTACACAATCAACCAGGACAACAACAATTACGACTTCGGCGCGCAGCGTCCGATCTTCGTGTACCACGAGTTGTGGAACTTCTTTAACGGTGCGCCTATTTTCGAAGGCATCACCGCGAACCCGACAAATGGTCTGCCACTCGTCAATCACACGTACTTCCGGCAGCACGATTGGGCGCTGTTCTTCCAGGATGATTGGAAGGTGACGCCGCGGTTGACGCTGAATCTCGGCATTCGGTATGAGTATTTCGAGCCTCTGAACGAGAAATACGGACACATGAGCAACGTGTACCTGGGAACAGGGGCCGACGGCCTGACAGACGCGTCGGTTCACACGACCGACTCGTTGTATCCGTCGGACAGGAACAACTTTGCTCCGCGAATTGGATTTGCGTGGCAGCCATTCGCGGACGGCAACACGGTGATCCGCGGCGGCATGGGCGTCTCGTACGACCGCACCACCGATACGGTTTCCGGCATCGTGCGGCAGAACCCGCCGTTCGAGAATACTTATGGAATCTGCTGCGGAACAGAGGCGGCAGGTTTCGGCACTCCGTACGTCGGCGGGTTGATTGATCCGAACATCGTGGGAACGAATTACACCTCGATGTACAACTACGGGGCGAGCCCGGCACTGGCGGCTGGATACAATCCAACCACCGGCTTCCCGAACGCTGGAACGGTGCAGATATATGGCGTGCCGCAGAACTTCCGCACACCGTACATCTACAACTACTCGCTCGACATCCAGCACGAACTGCCGTGGAAGATGTACATGGACCTCGGTTTTTCGGGCAGCGAAAGCCGCAAGCTGACGCGCATCAACAACCTGGATTACTTCTATCTCAACGGTAACCCGAACGTGAACCCGGTGTACTTCCTTTCGAGCAGCGCCAGCGGCAACTACAACGCGTTGTTGGCGAGCTTGAACCGTCGCTACAGCAATGGCCTGCAATTTATGGCCAATTATCGCTGGAGCAAGAGCATGGACACGTTGAGCAACGACGGAACCGGATTCAATCACAACCAATTCTGGCCGACCAACCAGACTTGGGATTACGGCCCGTCCGATTACGACGCTACGCAAAACCTGCTGTTCACGGCGATGTGGGACATTCCGTTCATGAAGGGGCGACACGACCTGTTGGGAGGGATGCTGGGTGGCTGGCACATTGACGGCACCACGCAGTATCACTCGGGCTTCCCGTGGAGCCCGTTGCAGACCAACGATTGCCCGACCATCCCCGGGATTGGCGGGCAACCCTGCCCGACGCTGGTGACCGCGCAGTATATGGCTGGCGCCAGCGATTATAGCAATGACACGTTCCTGCACGGCGGGTTGTTCCCGAACGCGCTGGTACAGGTAACGTGCGGCACGAGCACCTACACGATCAATCAATACTTCCAGCCGAGCACGTGCAACGGCAATTCGATCGCGCAGATGCCGACCGGACCGCCGTTCATTCATCGCAACTCTTTCCGTGGGCCGAACTACCAGACCATCGATGTGGCGCTCGGCAAGACGTTCCGCTTCCCGATGTGGGGGTCGGAAATGGCGCAACTCGACCTTCGGGCGAATGGCTACAACATCTTCAATCGCCTGAACTTCGCGCCGTACGGATATGACTCGCCGTCAACCGCGATCAACAGTGCAACGTTCGGACAACCGTTCGAGGCTTTGGCAGGTCGGATCATCGATCTCCAGATCCATTTGACCTTCTAAAACGCAACTCCTCAACTTTGGCGGTGGACATCACAGTCCACCGCCTTTCTTGTCTGCAATAATATTCGGCAAGGACCCGATGGATAAGAAGTCAGAAGACGAGGTTCGGCAAGCATACTCGAGGCGCGATTTTCTTCGGCTGTCCGGGCAGGCGGCACTTTTCCTTCCGCTCTCGATGTTGGTGGGCTGCAACGCATGCGGCGGCGCAGGCAGCGCCGTTGCCGCATCCAGCGCCATCCAGCCGACCACGCCTTTTGTCGGCACCGACACGCAATTGCTCGAAGATCTGCAAAGAACGGCATACCAGTTTTTCTGGGACCAGGGTTATCCGGCGACCGGACTGATCAAAGATCGTACCCACGCCAACGACACCGACACGTACTTCGGGTGCAGCATTGCCGCGGTGGGCTTCGGGCTGGCGGCTCTGTGCATTGGCGATGCGCGCGGCTACGGCACAGCCAGCGACATCCAAGCGCGGATCGTGACCACGCTCACTACCCTGCTGTATAACGCGGACCAGAACGAGGGGTTCTTTTATCACTTCCTCGATTGGACGAACGGGAAACGGATCTGGAGCAGCGAGCTATCGTCGATCGACACGGCGATTTTGATCTGCGGGATCCTGACTGCGCGACAGTATTACTCCGGAAACAGCCAGATTGTGGAGCTGGCGACCGAACTCTACGACAACGTGAACTGGCAGTGGATGCTGAACGGCGGGACAGCGCTCTCGATGGGCTGGAAGCCGGAGTCGGGCTTCCTCTCGGCGCGGTGGACGCGTTACTGCGAGCTGATGATGCTCTACCTCCTCGCCATCGGGTCGAACACCTACCCGATCTCGCCGGACACGTGGGACTCATGGACGCGTCCGACCTACACCTACCAGGGAATCACGTATATCTCTGGGGGCGATCCACTGTTCACCCACCAGTACTCGCACGCGTTTTTCGACTTCCGCAACAAGCACGACGCGTATGCAGATTACTTCCGCAATTCGGTGAGCGCGACGGCGGCACACAAGCAGTTTTGCCTGTCGTTGACCGGCAAGTTCCCGGATTACGCGGATAATTTCTGGGGGATCACGGCGAGTGATTCGATCAACGGATACGTCGCGTGGGGCGGGCCTCCTGCGAAGGGACCGATCGACGGCACGGTGGTTCCCTGCGCGGCGGCGGGATCGCTGCCGTTCGCGTATGACGATTGCATCAAGGTGCTGCGGCAAATGCGAGCTTATCCGCGAGCGTGGAGCCGTTACGGCTTCGTGGACGCATTCAACCCGCTGAAGGGATATTTCAACGCCGATGTGCTCGGCATCGATCTTGGCGTCTCGATGCTGATGGCCGAGAACTACCGCACGCAGTTCGTATGGAATTATTTCATGAAGAACCCGGAGACGATCAGAGCGATGCAGCTGGCCGGGTTCCAGCCGAATGGCGCCGCGGCGGCAGCGGCAGCGGCCGGCCAACGCTAGGGATTGATTTCCAACTGCGCCGGAGTACCGCTGGTGGAATCAGGCGCGATCCAGACCTCCACCTGGGCGGGCTCCACCACTTCCTTCATATCGATGTTCCAGAACGCGAACTGCGGGCGCGAAAGTGTGAAATCCACGGTCTTCGCTTCGCCCGCACTGAGCGCGATCTTCCGGAAGCCCTTAAGTTCGCGTACCGGGCGCGCAACCGTGGTGCCGCGCTGGCGGATGTAGAGTTCGACAACTTCTTCACCCTGACGATCACTGGTGTTTTTCACCACCGCGCGCACGTGGATGGCGGCAGCCGGATCGTTGGCGTTCAGCAACGACGCGCTGGTGCTCGCGGTGCTCAACTGCGTCGGCGAAAAGTCAAACGTGCTGTAGGAGAGCCCGTAGCCAAACGGATAAAGCGGCGAATTCTGTTCATCTATATAGCGCGAGTGATATTTCTCAAGACTGTCTTTCGGGGGATGACTTAGGTCGACGCCTTCGGCGGGCCGGCCGGTGCTGAGCGCGTTGTAGTAGAGCGGCTCCTGTCCGACGCTTCGAGGGAAGCTGGTGGTGAGGCGTCCGCTGGGGTTGGATTCCCCGAATAAAGTGGCGACCAGAGCGGGCCCGGCTTCGACGCCCGGGAACCACGCTTCGAGAATGGCTGCAAGCTTCGGCTCGATCGGGGTAAGCGCGAGGGGCCTTCCGTTGAAAGCGAGCAGCACGGTGGGCTTGCCGGACTTGGCGGCTTGCTCCACGAGCTCCGCGCCCGGCAGGCCGAGATGCGCACGCGATCCGGCTTCGCCCGTCATCAAACCGGCATTTTCGCCGACAGTGACGAGAATTACATCGGCGTCGGCGGGAATATTGTTGGCGTCGGGGCTAAATGTGACCTGTAGCTTGTGTGCGGAGGCGTAGGCCGTGAGTGCCGTCTTAAGCGTGACGACGTCAGAGGCTTTGCCTTGCGCGGACCACGCGCCGAGCATGTTTTCGGCATCGTCCGCTTCGGGACCGACCACGGCGATCTTGTGTACCCCGGCGAGCGGCAGGACCGGATGGCCCCCGATGGAAGCATTCTTGAGAAGCACGAAAGACTCTTCCGCTGCTTTGCGGGCCAATTCGCGGGATTCCGCGGGAATCGGGCCCTCGAAGGCAGACTTGCTGTCGTCAGCATAAGGACGGTCGAAGAGTCCGAGCGCGAATTTCACCCGGAGCACGTTGCGGACAGAGTCGTCGATGACACTCATCGGGACGGCGCCGGACTTCACGAGATCGGCCATGTGGGTCTCGTAGAGATTGCCTTCCATGTCCATGTCGACGCCGGCAAGGATCGCCTTGCGAGCCGCGGTGCGCCCGTCATTGGCTATGCCATGGGCTTCGATTTCTTCGACCGATTTCCAGTCGCTCACAACCATGCCCTTGTAGCCCCACTCCTTGCGGAGGATTTCGCGCAAGGTGAAGGGGTTGGCGGAGGCGGGGACTTCGTTGAGCGCATTGAACGCGCTCATGAAGGTCAGCGCGCCCGCATCAGCGGCGGCGTGGAACGGCCGGAGATAGATTTCGCGCAGAGTGCGCTCGGAGATATCGGTGGTGTTGTAATCGCGACCACCCTCAGCGGCGCCATAGCCGACGTAGTGCTTGGCGCAGGCAGCGATGTCGAACGGGGAGTCGAGATTGCCCTGGTACCCGTGGACGTACGCTTTAGCGAACTCAGAAGCAAGAAACGGATCTTCGCCTTCCCCTTCTGTGATGCGGCCCCAGCGTGCGTCGCGCGCGATGTCGACCATCGGCGAAAACGTCCAGCGGATGCCGTCGGTGGCGGCTTCATGCGCCGCGAGACGGGCGGTCTGCTCGGCGAGCGCGGTGTTCCACGTCGCAGAGAGCGCGAGCGGGATCGGGAATGTAGTGCGATAGCCGTGGATGACGTCGAGACCGAAGATGAGCGGGATGTGCAGGCGCGATTTCTGCATCGCGATGCGCTGCATGTGGTTGGTTTTTTTTGCACCGATGAGATTGAAAAGCGAACCGACCTGGCCGTTGGCGATCATGTCAGGGTAGTCGGAGCGGCCGGTGCCGGGCCCGGTGGGTTCACCTGCGGAGTACTGGTTAAGCTGGCCGATTTTTTCTTCGAGCGTCATCTGCTTAAGCAGTTGCTCGACTTTTTGATCGATAGCGGGCGATTCGAGTGGAGAAGATTGCGACCAGAGAGTTGCGGAAATCGTCAGCAGCCAAATGAACAGAACGGAAAGCCGGAGCGCGCGATTCATGCGGTATGATGTCTCCCAATCCACAGCGGGACCAATGCAGCCAATGCCACACCTTTGTATCCCAAAAGAGACGGGATGTCATCAAAAAATGCCCTATTTAATCGATTAAGTAACGATTTTTGAAGTGAGCCTCCCAATCTAAAAAATCTAAATATTTAGATGGCAAGTTTCAGGCATCGATCATACGTTGCGCGCGACGGCGCTAGTTTGCGAGCCGTTCTTCGCGCGCCGTTTTTCGATCAGCGCCTCGAGTGAATAATCGCCGGGGCCGAAGCAGAAGACCAGGATCGACGCAAACCAGAAGGTGTAGGGATCGGCGTTATAGAACTTGCCGGGATCGGAAAAGATCGCTGCGATGGCATCGCGCGCCGCAGTGAGATAAGCGACGGTCATATCGCCTGCGAGCAAGAGGCCGACGAGACGCGAGCCGAGGCCGACCGCGAGAAGGATGCCGCCGACGAGTTCGAGGCTGGAGATGCAAATGACAGTGAAGTGCGGCAGGGGGACACCGAGGGAGGTGAAGAAGTCGGTGGCGCGGCCGAGATTGTGGAGTCGACCCCAGCCGGACTGAGCGAATTGCCATCCCCAGTAGAGACGCACGAGCAGAAGCAACGTAGATTGCAGCGCGTTCCCGACACGCACAAGCAGACGATAAGCATTGTTCACGAGCTGCGATGCGCTCATGCGGACTCTCCTCTTATTGGGGAATTCAGGCCGAGAACCAACCGAGGCTCATCCATGAGCCAAACCACTCCTGCACCAATGCGGGCCAGGAATCTTCCGGAAGCTTGCTACCGTGGAAGGCGAATTCAAGTGCTTCACCGAGCGGCTTCCCTTCCTGGAGAGCCTGAAGCAGGCGGAAACCTTCGTGCGTCACGCGACGATAACAGACGGAATACTCGACGCGGTGCAACACGATGAATGCTTTGTCGCGTTGAATCCGCGGAAGGCTTTTGCGGTGCCAGTTGGCAATTTTGCGATTCGAGTCTTCGACTTTGCGCACTTCGAGCAGTAGATCATCGACCGCATATTCGGCGGCGACCAACCTTATATAGGGCTGTAGCTTCAGGACGGCGGCTTCTCCGGCGCGCGCCCAGGCTTCGGGCGTGATAACCGGCATCTCCGCGGCGTCAAAGACCTCGATGTGGGCCCATTCGAGGTGGGCCATGTCGAGCGCCAACCGCTCGTGCGGATGAACGCGACGAGCATTCTTCTCCAGCCATTCGACGAAATGCGAACCAAGATTGCGCAGCGTGAATGACGTGGACGGATGTTGTGTGAGGTAATCACGCGACATGGCGTGGAATTCGCGCACGCTCGCGATGGCTCGTACGCCGGGAAAATCTTCCACCAGAGAATCGAGCACGCGATACCAGTAAGAACGGCTGTAGATTTCGAGCCGCTCCACGCTGGTGAGGCGATCGTTAGGCTTGATGATCGCTTCCGCTTCGCCGGTGAGCTTGCGCGGAGTCTCATCCTTTGCGGTGAGCGGATGCATGACTGCCGCACCGAAGCGATATTGGATTTCGCGGAGGGTGCTCATGCGCGCGCCTCGGCAATGGCAGGCTGCCGGCGGTTTTCAGACTCGACCTGGTCAAGGAATTTTTTCGCTTTCAGCGCTTCGCCATGAACTTCCTCGAACGAAGGAATGCGGTCATCCCACTCCAGCAACGTGGCGGTCGGACCGCAGCGCCGGATAGCGTGGTCGTAGAGCTTCCACACGGGATCGATGACCGGGTGGTCATGGGTATCGAGAATGTACTTCTCGTACTTGGAATGGCCGGCGATGTGAATCTGCGCCACGCGCTCGGTGGGCACGCTGCTGACATACACGTGCGGATCGAAGTTGTGGTTCACCGAGGAGACATAAATGTTGTTGACGTCGAGCAGAATGCCGCAGTCCGCACGCTCAACGACTTCGTTCAAAAATTCCCACTCCGTCATTTCGGATTCGTGGAATTCGGCGTAGCTGCTGACGTTTTCGACGGCTACGGGGATCTCGAGAAAGTCTTGAACTTGGCGGATCTTTTGAACCGTGACGTCGATGGCTTCCCATGTGTAGGGCAGCGGCATGAGGTCGTGGGTATAACGGCCGTCCACGCTGCCCCAGCAGAGGTGGTCGGTGAGCCATGGAGTCTTGGTGCGGCGAGTGAGAGTTTTCAACCGCTTCAGGTGCTCGCGGTTCAGCGGATCGACGGAGCCGAAGTACATGGAGACGCCGTGCTGCACGACGCGGTACTGCTCGAGAATGGCATCCAAAACGGCGAGCGGACGACCGCCGTCGAGCATGTAATTTTCGGAGATGATTTCGAACCAGCTCACCACCGGCTTATTTTCGAGGATGTGCCGGTAGTGCGGGATACGAAGACCGATGCCGATCCCGTAGTCCGTGTGGCCGTTGAAGCGATTGGCTGGCATGTGTTCTCTGAAGCCGCAGGGGCTAAAGCCCCATTTTATTCCAATGTTTACGGCACGACTGAAGTCGTGCCCTGATACATGTCTTGCCCAGTTGTAAGAGTGCTTGGGCGGTTATGAACTGATGTCGTGGTCGGATACAAGACGCACCGTGGTCACACCTGAAAAAGTGAAACCGAGGGCCGGCGTGCTTGCCGCAGTCGGCCCTCCAGGAGCGTTGAACTACGAAGGCATCTTCGAGCCGTCGGTGGCGCAGCCGCCCTTGCCCTTGCAGCTGTTCTTGCCTTTGCAGCCATTGTCGCTGCTCTTGCAGCCGCCCTTGCCCTTACAGTCGTTCTTGCCCTTACAGGAATGCTTGTCCTTGTCAGTGTCGCCGGACTTGGCGAGAAGAACGCTGGCAGCGTTGGTGCTGGCCTTCACGTTGTTCTGGCTGTTCGAGGTAGAGGTGGCGGGTGTGGTGGCGGCATTCGCGCCAGCCAACAAACCAGTCATAGCTGCGCTCAGCAGGAGGGCTTTCATCGAGGTGTTCTTCATCTCTTGTTTCCTTTCAAATTGTTGTGTTTAGGTGAACCCCGAATTCCCAGGCGGCCTTGGCATAGCGACCCCGCCTAAGAATCCTATTGAATGCACATCCAACCAGGCTTGCCCGAGCACAAACTGTTGGTGGCCTTTGCGGGATGTGACGCCCGTGCCCGAAGGAAGTTACAACGAATCTTGAAAATTGTATTCAAAATTCGAGGATTGTCATCTGTAGCCTGCCGAGCACCTTACGCGTCAATTAGTACGGGCAGGCATGCCCACTGGATTTATGGCAAGCGAATGTGTTGCCGGAAATTTTCGGTCAGCCGCAGAAACCCCTTCAAGTGCATTGGACTTTCGATAGTGCACAAGGGGCTAGCCATAGGACGGTACACGGGTTAGACTTACTTTGAAATCCGCTCCGTGACGGCCGACTCGCGGAATGCACGGTGCCGAAAGGCGGCAAGACAATGCAATCAACCCGCAGATATCCGCGATATTCTTGCGCGGGCAGCGCGGAAGTGAGCGATGGTGGAACGGGCCGCATATGGGGCGAGCTCGTTGACCTTTCCTCGGCAGCGTTTTATATGTCCACCTTCGGACCGTGGCCCGTTGGCAAACAGGTCCTGGTGCAACTTCAATCCGAAGAGATGGTCGTCGGCGGGACCGGCGTCGTTGTCACTTCGCATCCCGGGGTTGGAATGGCGGTTTTGTTCGAGGATCTCTCCTCGGAGAACCAGGAAATCCTGAAGGCACTCGTGCACACACTCGAGTCAAAGGGCGGAAGTGCCGGGAGCGCCGGAGCAGCCTCCTAGCTCGTTCTCGCGGTCCTTACGCTTTTCGCGGGATGTGAATCCAGGAAAATTCTTGTGCCCTGTAGCTTCCGCACTAGCTCGCGCGTCAATGACTAGTGACGGGCGCGCCCACTGGATTGGGTAGCGGAGACGGTTTGCCGGAAAACCCTAAAACTGCCGTGGCCACCGGCCCTGCCGGGGACGAAGCGAACACGATCGCGCGCATCCTCGCCGGCGAACGCGAACTTTTTCATGCGCTAATCCAGCCATACGAGAAATGCCTTTACTTCGCTGCGTTCTCGCTACTGAAGAACCAGGCTGACGCGGAAGACTGCGTGCAAGATGCCGTGCTGAAGGCCTATCGCGCGCTCGCGTCGTTCCGGCGCGAATCGAAGTTCAGCACGTGGCTGGCGACGATCGTGATGAACGTTGCCCGGGGGCGCCTCCGCCACGACCGCGTCCTGGAGTTCCAATCGATTGACCACGAGCCAGAAGAAGACGAGTCCTTTACCCCGGCCGTGATTTCGGATTGGCGCGAGGTGCCGCTGGAAGTTCTGGAACGCAAGGAAGTGCGCGAAATCATCCAGCAGGCGATTGCGGGTCTTCCGGAAAAGTACCGCGAGGTGTTCGTGATGCGCGATGTGCAGGAACTCAGCATTGCCGAAACTGCGGAGGCGCTCGGAATTACCGAGGGTCTGGTCAAGGTGCGATTGCTGCGCGCGCGATTGATGATGCAAAAATCTCTCGCGCCGAGATTGCAGACGAAGCGGAGTGGGCCGTTCGGCTTCCTGCGGAAAGAGGCGGGTGCGTCATGGTTCTAGATTGCAAACACGTGTGGCGCGAGATCTCGAACTATATTGAGGGCACCGTCGACTCCAAGCTGCGCGAAGCGGTGGAGACTCACCTGGCGCATTGCCGCCACTGCGCGGCCGTGCTCGATTCCACGCGCAATATCCTCGTACTGGTGGGCGATGACCGCACGTTCGAATTGCCCGTCGGTTACAGCGACCGCCTGCACGCGAGATTGTCGGAGATTATGGTAGAGGAAGCGCCAGGCGGCTAAAGTTCATGATGGAACCACGGATGACTGAAGAGCTCGGCTGCAATTACAAGCAGACTTAGGATCGCGAGAACCACCTGGATGCGCCGGCTACGCTTTTGTTTCGCAGTGAGCGGCTGCAAGCGCCACGCTGCGGCGGGATTCTTTCGCATCCGTCCTTCATTCCACACCAGCAGCAATACCACGATCGAACCGATGGCCCCGATGGCCAGGATTGGGATGCGCACGGCATTGCGATGAAAGCCATGCGCCGGGCCGGCGGCAGTTGCGGCAATCAGCGAGGTCATACCGATGGCGACGCGAATGCCGCTGAGCGCAACGGCAGCCACACAAATGCTCTCAGCCAAGGCAAGCGCGAACGACCCCCAACTCAGCAGGGTAACGGACCAGCGCGATGGATGCGGTGCTTCAGGCGGCATGCAAGGCTACTAGTGTACGAAAATGCAAGGGCGGCTCGCGAAAAAGTGGCAGCCGCCCTGTTAATTCGGCTAGGCATTCACATGGAACCGGGATAAGCTCTGAACGACATCTCTCCGCGCAAGCCGTTTTCGCGGATCCAAGATCGGAAAGGCGGCATTTGGCGGATGGAATCCACTCGTAAGCATCCTCGTTTTCAATGTAATGGTACGGCCGATTTAAGTGATGGAGCCAAGGGACGGCTTTGGGGCCAGGTCGGCGATGTTTGCCTCGGCGGCTTTTACCTATCGACTGCGGGGCCGTGGGCTGTGAACACTGAAGTTTCCTTCAAGCTCGATTTCGAGGGTAGAGAAATCCAAGGTGCGGGCCAGGTGAGAACCTCCCATCCCGGCGTAGGCATGGCGGTGGCGATCACAGAGCTTTCGCCGGAGGCCCGAACGCAATTAGAGCAAATCGTCCAGGCGCTGGAAGCGGAAGGCGAAAAAACCGACGCGAGCGCAAACGGGGCGGGAGCTTAATTCGCGGCGGCCGCCGCCTTGGCGCCGCCCAGCACTTCCTGCACCTTCTTCGCCAACGAGTGCGGCGTAAACGGCTTGGGCAATAGCGAAGTTTCGAGTTCCACGCCTAGCTCCGTCAGTGAGCGGTCTGTATAGCCGGAGATAAACAGCACCTTAATCTGCGGGTACATCTGCTTCAACACCTCGAACAATTCACGTCCGCCCATCTCGGGCATGATGACGTCGCTAACGACGAGGTTGATGGTCTGCTTGCGATCGGCGATGACTTGCAAAGCTTCGCGTCCGTTGGCGGCCGCCAGCACGGTATAACCACGATCCGAAAGGCCGGAAATCGCCAGGCGTCGGACCGGTTCTTCGTCTTCCACAACCAGGATGACGCCGCTGCCACGAGTCTTCTGGCCTTCCTGCGGTAACTCCGCAATGGACGCAGCTTTCCTTGCCACGGCTGGTAGATAAATGCGGAAGGATGTTCCCTTCCCGAGTTCACTTTGGACGTCGATGGAACCGCCGCTCTGCTGAACGATGCCGTATACGGTGGCGAGACCGAGTCCAGTTCCCTTGCCCGGTGCCTTGGTGGTGAAGAACGGTTCGAAGATCTGCTTCGCGATTTCAGGCGACATGCCAGTTCCGGTATCCGTCACGCAGAGCTCGACGTAGCTCTCGGCTGGCGGCCCCGGCACTGCAACCGGACACTGCGCCGCACCCACCACGCCGGTGGTAATGGTGAGCGTGCCGCCGCCGGGCATGGCGTCGCGCGCATTTGCAGCCAGGTTCAGGATGACTTGCTCGATCTGCCCAGGGTCGGCCATGACCGTGGGAATCTTCGCGGCTTGTGAGATCACGAGTTGCACATCTTCGCCCATGAGGACGCGGAGCATCTTGTTGATGCTTGCAAGAATGGAATTCAGATCGAGCGGCTGCGGTTGCAACACCTGCTTGCGGCTGAAAGCCAGCAACTGCCGCGTAAGCCCAGTAGCACGCTCGCCGGCTTTGCGAATTTCCTGGATAAAGGATGTGAGTTGCGGGTCGGACGCAGCCTGGTCCAAGGCAAGCTCTCCGTATCCGCTGATGATCGTAATAATGTTGTTGAAGTCGTGGGCCACTCCGCCGGCCAAGCGGCCGAGAGCTTCCATGCGGGCCGAGCGAAGCACCTGCTCCTGCGACTTGCGCAGGGTTTCGCGCATGCGCGCGAAGGCTCCGGTGAGCTGCGCCGCCTCGTCGTGTCCTCGGGGATGTAATGGATAGTCGTAATGCCCGTCTTCGAGTGCCTGCACACCGATGAGCAACTGGCGAAGCGGCATAGTGAACCGATTCGAGATGAGGTAAGCCAGCCCAGCACCAGTCAGCACCGCGATGATGCCAAGCGAAAGCACGATCCAGTTCAGGCGCACGAGGAATGCCGTGGCCTTATCGTAGGACTTGAGCAACAGCAGCACCGGGCTGGAATCGGCGTCTCCAAAAGCCACTTCACGCGCCAGGAAGCGCTCGCCGCCGAGCCGAACATCGTGTACGCCCGGGCCGCCGAGCATCGCCACATCCACCGTCTTGAGCTTCGGTGCGGGAAGGGTGCTTACGACCACTACGCCGTCGTAACCGATGGCCACTTCGGAGTCCGCGAGGCTGGCGATTTCACGGGTAAACTGTGAATCGATTTCAAAGCCGGTGACGAGAACGCCAATGTCGACGCGTTCCGCGCCCGCACCCGTCGTGATCGGGGCGAGCGTTACTTCGTAGAGTTTGCCATTCACCAGCCACCAGTCGCGTTCACGACCTGCTTGGACGGATTTAAGGAGCGCCTTCTCAAACTGCGCCGAATCGCTCTTGTGGGCGGCGCCGTGAAGGGCGAGCATCTTGCCACTGGCATCGGCCGCGACGAACAATTGCGCTCCACTCGATGCCGCAATGCGGGCAGTGCCGTCTTGAATCGTGGCGGGGTCGCGCGTGGTCATCAGCGCCTTGAGCAACGGCGTATCGCTCACCAGAACCGACATTCGTTGTACGAGTTCGGTGCGGCGCTGCTCGAAATTGCGGAGATATTCGGAAGAACTCTTGAGATCGCGTTCGACTTCACTATGAATGTGCGCGGTGACGCGGTCGCGGACGATGAGCAGAGCGCCCATACTGAGTCCGCTGGTGATGAGCACCATGGCCAGCAGGAACTTGGCCCGCAACGAAAAGCCGTGGAATGCCACTGCGCCACGCGCAGCAGGCAATGTCAGATCTACATTGGCGGGAACCTTGCTAGCAGTCATCTGGGGAGCAGCGTATCCCAGCGATTTGCGAGCCACAAGGTACGGGTAGTAACCACCCGGTGGTGGGTTTGTGAACGATTATTGACGATGTTACAAACGGGCCCGCCCTTTGTGCGCGATAAGCCGCGAACGAGTCATGGAATGTTTTGAGTGGATCGTTGGAGGTGGTGCTCTCCACCGGCCGGGGGCGTGCCATCCGAACCGGGTACCCAACGCAATGAGTGCCCATTTCCGCACACCCAAGTTCTTCCTTGGACAACGACCCCAACGACAGCCGTCGCTAAAGGCTTGCTCCTCAAGCAGGTCATCGACGGTTTGGCGTGGCATTTGAAATGCGTTCGCTTGAGCGGGGTGGAGGGACAATGAGTGGACGCACACAGCGCGAGCGCCAGTTGTTGAACACGGCTCCGAGCGATACCGAGGTACAGAAACGTGCGGCGGAAGGTTGGCGCATGGTTGCCGTGGAGTGGGAACGCGAGGTCGAACCGATGCACGGCACTGCTCCGGAACAAGCCCCGTTTGGGCTGCGGCTCTCGCCGCAAACAGCCACGCTCGAACTGGAACCGGAAGAGTGGCACGCACTCATCCTAATGATGGAGATGACGGTGCAGGAAGGTCCGTACTGGACGATTGCCGAGGAGTTGAATCGCCGCGGATATCGCACCCGCAACGGTGAACGCTGGACGCCGATCTCAGTTTTTCAAATGCTGCCGCGGCTGATCGAAGTCGGGCCGAAGATTTTTGAAACCGACGAGTGGCGCAAGCGACGACGGATGCAGCCGGCCGGCGACTAGCGCGCTATACTCCGCAGCATGCCGGTGTATGTCTGCATGCTGCGGGGAGTGAACGTGGGCGGCCACGGGAAGATCAAGATGGACGCCCTGCGCGCGCTGTGCGGGGATATTCAACTCCATGGCGCACAAACGTACGTGCAGAGCGGAAACGTGGTCTTCCGGTCAAGAGAAGCGAACGAAACCAAGCTCGCAGCGAAAATCCAGGACGCAATTGAGAAGGAATTCGGTTTCGCACCTCCTGTGATGCTCCGCACAACCGCCGAAATGCGTGCTGTTGTGAAGACGAATCCCTTCGCCAAGCGCAAGGATGTGGAACCAGGCAAGCTGTTGGTGGATTTCCTTCGCGAACTGCCCGGCGCAGAACTAAAGGCGAAGATTGCGGCGCTGAAGCCGTCGCCAGAAGAACTTCATCTGGTGGGCCGTGAGCTCTACATTTATTTTCCCGATGGACAAGGGCGCTCGAAGTTCGTCCCCGGACTAGACCGCGTATTGAAAGACACGGTGACTGGCCGCAACTGGAATAGCGTAACCAAGCTGCTAGAGATGGCAGAAGCACTCGAAAATGCAGAGTTTAGTAAGTGAAAGCCGCTGAAGAACGCCGGCTGCGACTTTGATATAATCGGTAAGTTGCACGAAGCCAGATGTTCCCGCCCGTGGCTTCGTCGTGTCGGGGAGTGGCTCAGCCTGGTAGAGCACCTGGTTCGGGACCAGGGGGTCGGAGGTTCAAATCCTCTCTCCCCGACCATT
>DASYAU010000107.1:0-29156 GCA_036501185.1 Candidatus Korobacter sp.
CACCACCGCCATCAACGGCGCCGCCGCACCCGGATACAGCTCTGGCCAGGCCATTGCCGCCATGCAGGAAGTCGCCAAGCAAACTCTTCCCCGCGGCTACACTTACGAATGGACTGGCCTCACCCTCGAGGAAATTCAGTCCGGCAGCCAGTCGGTGCTCTTGTTCTCCCTCGGCCTCTTGGTCGTCTATCTCACGCTCTCCGCGCAATACGAGAGCTTCGTGCTCCCGTTCATCATCTTGCTCGCCGTGCCCATGGCCATCTTTGGCGCACTCGGCGCACAGTGGCTTCGCGGCCAGCAAAACGATGTCTATTGCCAGATCGGTCTTGTGATGTTGATCGGTCTCGCCAGCAAAAACGCCATCTTGATCGTCGAATTCGCAGAGCAGCTTCAGGCCAAGGGCATGGGACTCTTCGAGTCCGCCGTCGAAGCCGCCCGCCTCCGCCTCCGCCCGATTCTCATGACGTCGGTCGCCTTCATTCTCGGCGTCCTCCCGCTCGTCTTCGCCAGCGGCGCAGGCTCCGCCGGACGCCACTCCGTCGGCACGACGGTGTTCGGCGGCATGATCGTTTCCACCTTCCTAAACCTGTTCATCATCCCGATTCTCTACGTAATCGTCCGCGCATTCCTCCCCGCGCCCGCCACCGTCTTAGAACCTGTCGCCAACCCCGAAGGCGACTAATAGAAAAGGCGGCCTGCTTAGGTCGCCCCTGTCCCTTCGGGTTTCCGCGGTCTACATTCTGTGCTCCGGCGGCACGAGTTCATAAACATCCACCCGCCGGTTCTGTTTGTCGGCGATGTAAAGTCGGCCCTGCTCAATATGCAGGCCAGTCGGGGCCTCCAGCGCGCCCCGCGATTTCCCCATAATCCCAAACTCTCCTTTGAATCGCCCCGCCGCATCGAACACCCGCACCCGTCCGGGCGGGGAATTGCTGATGTAGATGTTCCCCGCACGATCCATATCGAGTCCCATCACTTCTCTCGACACCACATGCGTCTCGATCGTCCGGCGTAGATGGAACTCCATATCGAACACCTGTATCCGTGTGCCATCCGAGTCCAGCACCACGATCTGCTCGTTCTGTATCGCCATCGCCGTCGGACGATGCAAGCTCACCCCAAGTTCGCGCCGCCGCCCTCCCACCTTGCGCACCACGTTCCCGTCTGCATCCAGGATCAGGATCATCTCCCGCCCTGCATCCGCCACGTACAGCTCGTTCCGCTGCCGGTCTACCTCGAGCGCGGTTGGTTCGTGAAAGATCGCTTCATCCGGCGCCAGGCGTCCGATCTCCCGCAGAAAGTGGCCCATCTCATCGAACTCTTCAAGTACCCCATTCACCGGATCGGCTACGTAAATATTGTTCTCCACGTCCGCCGCCACGGGTCCCACATTCGCCAGCCGATACGACGGGCCGCCCACAATCCGAAACGGATGCTCCGGATCGAGCACATGCACTGTATTCGCTCCGGGATCCGACACAATCAGCCACCCGCGCGTGTTCGTCGTCACGTATTCCGGCGCTACCATCTCCAGCTCGTGCCCATACATGAACGTGATCACCCGGTCCCGAAACTCCGCCACCGCCGACTGGCCGTGTAAGCTCCGGTGTAACGTTGCATTCCCTTGCAGGTTCTCCGCGCGGTGCTCCAGTGGCATCAGGTTCACTTCCGGTGGAACCTCGCTCGGACGCGTCTTCAGAATTCCGTCCGCATGGTTCACTCGGTCTTGCGCCCACCAGCTTTCCATTTGCCCTTTTCGAAATTTGCCGTCGGAGAAGTAAGCCCCCAGGTAGCTCACTCCTTCCTTGCACCCGTCCATCCGCGCCAGGTCGCGGGGACGCGCTTTGGAAACGCTCGCGCAGGCCGACTGGCGTAGCCCTTTCTTCGAAATCTCCACGGCCCAGCTTGCGCTTGCCAGCGCCAAGCCAATCACCACCATCTCAACCAGCACGTTCCGTGCGCGTCTATATCGCGTCATGATGCACCTCGACGACGTGCTTCCACTATGAACTTCTGTACACTGCGCAGAGTCGGTCTTTTATCATCCCTTCCCGTTCCGGCTTGTACTAAAGTCACATCGCGTAGTGTCGCCTTGTCACGACCGGTAGTGAGGAGTTAGTCCAGAGTCACCTTCCTAGCTCCGCATCCCCCTTTCTATTTCCGCACTAACACAATTTCCTGTGACCTCAATCACTGACCAACCCCCATCCCTCCAGCACAATTCCACTCCACTTGGCAGGGAACTGAGGACGGCCCCACCATGCCCTCCATCCTTGCCTCGTCCGCCGTTAAGGAGACCGCAGTATGGCATCCGCGAATGCGCTGCAAACCCAATCCGCCAAGCCCGCTGAAAAAGTCATCAATGGCAAAACTCAGTGGGACCGCGTGTCCGAGATGGACGAATTCCGCCTCTTGCTTCTTGCCAAGATCGGCTTCGTCGTGCCCGCCACCATCTTCTTCATCGTTTATTACTTCGCGTTGCCCATCCTCGTTGGCTACGCCCCGGCCTTCATGAGCAAAAGGATCGGCCCCGTCAACCTCGCGTATCTCTTCGCTCTCTCTCAGTTCTTCATGGCATGGGCGATCGCGGCCCTTTACGTCAACTCCGCCAGGACCTTCGATAAGTATGGTCGCCACATCATGGAGCACCTCAAACGCGAGGGCTGGTTCCACGTCGACGACGAAAACGGAGGCAAACAGCAATGAACGTTACCCTCGTTCTCTTCCTCAGTTTCATCGCCGTCACTCTCGGCATCACTTTCTGGGCCTCGCGCCGTAGCGGTTCTTCCACCGCCTACTTCGCCGCCGGACGCCAGATCACTGCTTGGCAGAACGGCGTTGCCGTCGCTGGCGATTACATGTCCGCCGCCTCTTTCCTCGGCATCGCCGGCCTCATCGCCTTCTTCGGATACGACGGTTTTCTCTACTCCGTCGGCTGGCTCGTCGCTTACCTCACCGTGCTCCTGATCGTCGCGGAGCCCCTCCGTAATGCCGGCAAATACACCATGGCCGACGTCCTTGCCTACCGTCTCAGCCCGCGCCCGGTGCGCGCCATGGCCTCCGTCAGCACCCTCACCGTCAGCACCTTCTACATGATTGCCCAGATGGTCGGAGCCGGCGCCCTCGTCGCGCTCCTCCTCAAGAGCAGCAACATCAGCTACACCACCGCCGTCGTCGGCGTCGGCATATTAATGATCGTCTATGTAGTCTTCGGCGGCATGCTTGCCACCACGTGGGTCCAGATCGTCAAGGCGATCCTGCTGATGGGCGGCACCGTCCTCCTCAGCATCCTCGTCATGGCCCACTTCCACTTCAGCATCAACGAGTTCTTCGCCGCGGTCGGCCACGTCACCTACCACAGTCCCGATGGCAAAGAAGTCGTCAAAGACTTCCTCACGCCCGGCCTGCGGTTCAAGCCGCCGTATGGCCCGCTTGAACTCATTTCGCTCGGCGTGGCCCTCATCTTCGGCACCGCCGGACTGCCTCACATCCTAGTCCGCTTCTACACCGTGCCCGACGCCAAAACCGCTCGCAACAGCGTCGTCTGGGCGATGGTTCTCATCGGCGGCTTCTACATCATGACTACCTTCCTCGGCTTCGGCGCTGCCACCATCGTGGGTCGCGACTTCATCGCCAAGAACGGCGGCAATAACATGAGCGCGCCGCTCCTCGCGCAGGCTCTGGGCGGAAGCGTTTTCTTCGCCTTCATCTGCGCCATTGCCTTCGCCACCATTCTCGCGGTCGTCGCTGGTCTCACCATCAGCGCCTCCACTTCCTTCGCTCACGATGTCTGGACCAACGTCATCCACAACGGCGTCGAGCGCAAACAAGGCGAAGAGAAGCTGGTCGCCCGCATTACCGCCTTCGTCGTCGGTGCCATGGCCATTGCCATCGCCATCGTCCTCGGACCGAAAGCCAACGTCGCCTTCTTAGTCGCGCTGGCCTTCGCCGTCGCCGCCTCCGCCAACGTTCCGGTCATCATCTTCTCTATCTTCTGGAAGCGCTTTAACACTACCGGCGCCGTCATGGGCCTCACCTTCGGCCTGCTCGGCTCCATCGTTCTCATCTTCATCGGCCCCAGCATCATGGGCGTCGATCCGCCGACGGTGGTTGGTGCCGCTCGTCACTTCATCCAGCGCGCCCCCATCTTCCCGCTCGAGAATCCCGGTATTCTCAGCGTCCCGATCGGCTTCCTCGGCGCAGTTCTCGGGACTTTCTTCGGTAAGGCAGATCACATGGCCGAAGAGAAGTTCCTCGAACTCCAAGTGCGCGCCAACACAGGGCTCGGTGCCGAAAAAGCCACCGCCCACTAACCAGCTTCGGGTGCCCCGTTCCATCGTCCGCCATTTATTTGGAGGGCGATGGGGCGGGGAAGTCACATGGCCAAAGAACTCGATCTCCCTTACGGTCCATACGCTCTCACGGATGACGACATCCGCGCGAACGTCTCCGGCTCCCTGGCTGGCGCCTACGCCCTCGGCTTCACCGTGGCCGACGGAATTTTCGACGTGGATTTCGTGGGCCGTTCCGCCGACGACCTCCGCCGCAAACTCCTGCTCCACACGCCCTACCGCCACCCCGAATTCATCTTCACCTACTGCCGTGACGAAGCGGAAGCCTACGAACGCGAGTGCGAGCTCTACCACGAGTTCCATCCTCGCGATAACCTCGTCCACCCTGCCCCGCCGCTCGATTCCAGACGCTCCTGCAAAATCTGCGGCCACCACCGCTGATTATCGCCAAACAAAAAGGCGCCGGGGAACTCCCAGCGCCTCACTCACTCCAAAACCTCTACTTCTTTTCCAGCGTCTTCAAATCCGCCAGCACCTCTTCGCTATGGTTCCGCGGATCGACTTTCATGTAGCTCTTCACCACTTTTCCGCTCGGATCGATCAAGAACGTGTGCCGCGCCGCGTACGTTTGGCCCTGGTAATCCATCACCGAGTCATATTCCTTCGGCACATTCCCACTCGGATCCGCCAGCAACTTGAACGTCAGCCCTTCCTTGGTGCAGAACTGTTTGTGCGAATCCGCTGTATCCACGCTCACGCCGACAATCGCCGCGTCTAGTTCCTTGTACTTGTCCTGGTCGTCCTGGAACTTGTGAGCTTCCATCGTGCAGCCGCTGGTGAAATCCTTGGGATAGAAGTACAGCACCACCCAATGCCCCTTGAATTGGCTGAGCGACACCTGGTTGCCGTCCTGTGAAGTCAGAGTGAAGTCCGGCGCCGCTTGGCCGACTTCTACCTTTGCGCACAGCACGAGTGGAATCAGCACAATTGCGCTAATGAGCAGAGTTTTACGAAGTTTCATTGCCATCCTCCGAATGTGGCCAAAATCATAGCGCAAACGCGAAACTCGCGTTGTCACGGAGTCGTTACAAACAGGGAAGGCTCTGCAATGCCCTACAGATTTGCGGCAGCCGCCTCGTCCATCAGCCAGATCAGCGACCCGCCATTCGCGCGAATCAACTGCGATGGCAGACGTTCCGGCTCATGTGGTCCGCGCAGTACTTGGTTCAGAATTCCCGCCTTATCCGCGCCTGCCACCAGAAACAAAATGCAGCGCGAATCGTTGATCAGCGGCACCGTGAACGTAATTCGCCACATATGAACTTCCGGAATCTCATCCGCCACAACCAGCCTGTCGCGCACCTTCAGCGTCGGACGCCCCGGAAACAGCGAAGCCGTATGCCCATTCGTTCCAATGCCTAGTAGGTTGAAATCCAATCGCGGCTTCGGCCCAAAGAATTTGCGGATCTCCTCCTCATATTCCTCCGCCGCTTCCACCGGCTCGCCGTGATCGGTATCAATCCGATGCACATTGTCCGCTGGCACGGGAACCTTCGAGATCAGCGCATCATTCGCCATCTTGAAGTTGCTCTGGTTCGATGTCGAAGGCACGAAGCGCTCGTCGCCCAGGAAAAAATGCGTGCGCGACCAGTCAATCCTGGTCCTCCAAGGCTCGGTCGCCAGCAGCGCATAAAGCGGCTTCGGCGTCGACCCACCCGAGAGCGCAATCGTGAACCGTCCGCGCGCTGCAATCGCATCTGCCGCGGCCTTCACTATCATTTCCGCGCAGGCGTCGTCCAGCGCATGCACGTCGGGCGTGACGAGGACCTTGCCCTTCTCCCGGAAGTCGATCGTCTTCGTCACGTTCATGCCTGCACTCCCGCCGACCGCGAAATCCGCGGCAGAACCACGTCTTCCATTGCTTTCGCGAATCCGTCTTCGCGATTGCTCGTTGTGGTGAACTTCGCTGCGACCTTCACGTCGTCGCTAGCATTGCCCATCGCGATACTAATCCCGCTCTTGGCGAACATCAGCGTGTCGGTCGGCATGTCGCCAATTGTCGCCACATTCTCCAGCGGCACTTTCATCATCTCCGCCAGTTGCACCACCGCGTGTCCCTTGTTCGCGTCGCGGTGCGTCACGTCGAGATAATAGTCCGCCGATCGTGTCGCCGAGACCCGCTCTCCGCACGCCGCGATCACGTCCGCCTGGCAGCGCTTCACCGCCTCGTAGTCGTCGCTCACGCCCACCAGTTTGTTCGCAGTCTGGCAAAGCGTGGTATCCCGTCCCAGATATTTCGGAAACTCATCAAGCAGCTTGACGTGTCCTTCTACATGCGGCCCATTCAAGTGGCTCACATACCACTCCGCGCCGCGAAACATCCACAAATCCAGCCCATGATCGAGAATCAGGTTCCCTACCCGAGAGGCATCGGCGGCGTCCATTAAGAGTTGCGAGAGGATTTCATACGTCGGCGAGCAGATCAGTGCACCATTGAAACACGCAATCGGCTCGGTGATCTGTAGCGCATCAATCAGGAACTTCGTGCCCTTCGGTGGCCGCGCCGAGATGATCGAGAACAGCACGCCGGCATCCATCACCTTCCGAACAGACCGTCGCACGGCATCGGTGAGCTGTTTCTCCGGATCGAGCAGCGTCCCATCAATATCGGCTACCAGCAGCTTGATCGCCGGATCGCTCACTTCGCTAGCCGCGTCCAATGCCGGCACTCGCCCGCAATCAGCCGGTCCGCTTCCTCCGGACCGTCGCTTCCCGCCGCGTAATTGGGGAAATTCGGCTTCGGCAGCGTCTGCCACGCTTCCTCAATCGGCGTGATAATGCGCCACTGGTTTTCCGTCTCGTCGCCGCGGGTAAACAGCGTTGGATCGCCGCGCATCGCGTCCAGCAGCAGCGTCTCGTACGCCACCGGCGTTTGCCCGCCAAACGCATCCTGGTAATTGAAGTCCATCTTCACTGGGACTGCCTTCATCTGAGCGCCCGGCAGCTTCGCCGCGAACGACATCGCAATTCCTTCGTTCGGTTGTACTCGCAGCGTCACTACGTTCGGTTCCAGTTCTTCTTCCGGCGTCCGCGCGAAAATCGCCTGCGGCGTGCGCTTGAAGTGCACCTTGATCTCCGTTTCCGATTTCGCCAGCCGCTTGCCGGTGCGTACGTAGAAGGGAACTCCGGCCCAGCGCCAGTTGTCGATGCGGAACTCAACGGCCACGAACGTCTCCGTCAATGAATTCGGCTTCACATTTGGCTCTTGGCGATAGCCAGGCACAGGTTTTCCATTGATCGTTCCCGGCCCGTATTGCCCGCGCACCGTGCGTTCTGCCACTTGTTCCGGCGTCATGTGGTGGATCGCTCTTAGCACCTGCACCTTCTGCTCGCGCACCGAATCCGCGTCGTACGCCACCGGCGGATCCATCGCCGTCAGCGTCACCAGTTGCAGCAGGTGGTTGGCAATCATGTCGCGCAGTGCGCCAGTCTCTTCGTAGAACGCCCCTCGCTGCTCCACACCCAGCGTCTCCGCCGCGGTGATCTCGATAAAGTCGATGTAGTTCCGGTTCCAGATCGGCTCGAACAGGGAATTGCCGAACCGGAACACCAAAATGTTCTGCACCGTCTCCTTGCCGAGATAATGGTCAATGCGGTAAACGTCCTGCTCATCGAAAACCTGCAGCACTTCCTTGTTCAGCGCCTGCGCCGACTTCAAATCCCGCCCGAACGGCTTCTCCAACACAATCCGCGTCCAGCCCTTATCGTTTTTCGACAGCCCGGTCTTCCCGAGTCCTTGCACAATCGGCGGCGCCAGCGATGCCGGCGTCGATACGTAAAACAGGTGGTTTGTGCTCGCTCCCTTCGATTGCAGGTCGGCCATCTGCGCCTTCAGCGTCTCGTAGAACCCGTGGTCATTAATATCGCCGGGAATGTAGTGCAGCCGCTTTTCGAACTCTTCCCAGTTCCAGTCGCTGAACTTGCGAGCGTCCTTCGACTGAGAAGCCGCTTCCCGCATCGCCGCGCGGAACTCTTCCGTGTTCATCTCCGTCCGTCCCGTGCCGAGCACGTCAAACTGCTGCCCGCTGATGCAGCCAATGCACGCCAGGTCGTAGAGCGCCGGAATCAACTTTCGCTTGGTTAAATCGCCGGACGCGCCAAAAATCACCACCAGGCACGGATCCGCCTTAGGCATGGGTGGAATCGCAACGCTCCGCATCGGAGTCGCTTGTACGACAGTGCTCATGAACGTTCCTCTACTTGTTGTGAACGAATTTTTGCCAATCGGTATGGATGAATCCCGCGTCCGGACGGTCGTTGCGCTGATACGTGTGTGCCCCGAAGAAGTCCCTCTGCGCCTGCGTGAGGTTCTGCGGCAGTTGCGCAGATCGATAACTATCGAAGTACGCCAGCGACGACGAGAATGCCGGCGTCGGGATCGCCAGTCCTGCCGCGGTCTGCACCACCTTGCGCCAGTTCTTTTCCGCTTCCAGCACCCGCGACGTGAATTCCGACTCAACCAGCAGGTTCGCCACGTTCGCATCGCGGTCAAAAGCATGCATGATATCGGCCAACAGCTTCGCGCGAATAATGCAGCCGCCGGTCCAGATACGCGCCATCTCCCGCAGATTGATGTTCCACTTCCACTCGGTCGATCCGGCGCGGATCAGGCTCATTCCTTGCGCGTAAGAACAGACCTTCGACGCATACAGCGCGTCCTGCACCGCATCGATCAGCTCTTTCTTATCGCCGCTATACTTCGCCGCCGGGCTCCCCAGCTTCTTCGCTGCCGCCACGCGCTCATCCTTCATGCTCGAAAGCACGCGCGCATCTAGCGCCGCCCCAATCGTCGGGATCGGCACCGCCAGGTCCAGCGCAATCTGCTGAGTCCACTTGCCGGTGCCTTTTTGCCCGGCCTTATCGAGAATCATGTCCACCAGCGGCTTCTTCGTTTCCGGATCGGCCACCGTCAATATCTCCGCCGTAATCTCGATCAAGTACGACTCGAGCTTCCCGCGGTTCCACTCATTAAAGATCGCCGCTATCTCGCTCGCGCTCAGTCCAAGCGCCTTTCGCAGCAGGTCGTAGGCCTCGGCAATGAGCTGCATATCGCCGTACTCAATGCCGTTGTGCACCATCTTCACAAAATGTCCGGCGCCGTCCGGACCGCAGTACGTTACGCAAGCGCCGTACTCCGTCTTCGCGGCAATCGCTTCCAGTGTCGGCTTCACGTGCTCGTACGCGTTCTTGTCGCCGCCAGGCATCAACGACGGCCCGAACCGCGCCCCCGTCTCGCCGCCGCTCACTCCCATCCCGAAGAAGTTCAGGTTCTTCGCCCGGTAGCCGGCCTCGCGCCGCTGCGTGTCCTTGAAGAATGAATTCCCGCCGTCGATCACGATGTCGCCCGGTTCGAGCAGGGGAGCGAGTTTCTCCAGCATCTGGTCCACCGGATTGCCCGCCATGATCATCATCAAAATCCGGCGCGGCTTCGCCAGCGACTGCACAAATTCCTTCAAATCGCCGCTGCCTGTCATTTTGCGGTCGCTGTTCTGTTGCAGGAACTTCGTCACCCACTCGGCTTCCAGGTTCCAAACGGCAACGCGCTGGCCGTGGTCGTCCACGTTCAGCGCGAGGTTCTGTCCCATTACGCCGAGGCCGATGACCCCGAACTGCGCGGAGCCTACCGCCGCGGAAATCGTGCTCATTGTACGAACTCCTCTTCTTACCCCACCAAGCGCAAAAACGGCACTGGGCGGGGACCCCGTATGCGGGACGCCCCACGCGCCCCGCTGGATCGAACCGCAAGGATGGATTACTTGCGCGAAGCCCCCACGGCCGCGCCTTCAAACTGCTGCACCGCTGCCAGCACTTTCTTCAAGCCGCCAACGATGTCACTGCCCAAATCTACGCGGATCGCCCGCCGGTTGCGCTTCGCCAGCGACTCGAAATCGCCCAGCGCCTGCGCCTGCTTCAGCGCGCCAAACGTGAACTTCTCGCCAGGCAGCGACACATCTTGCGCATCGTTCGCAATGATCTGCAGGAACACTCCGCTATCCGGACCGCCCTTGTGCAACTGCCCCGTCGAATGCAGGAACCGCGGCCCGTATCCGGTCGTGGTCGCCACGCAAGTCTTATCGCGCACCGCCGTCCGTATCTGCTGGATCAGCGCATCGACTTCCGGCGTCTCTTGGATGTACTGCGTAATCGCGAAGTAGTCGCCCTTCTGCACGCGCGCCAACTGCGCCGCGATCGCGGCTTCCGGCGTCGATGCCCCATTCAGGCCTTTGCGATTGCCTTCATCCGTCAGCACCGACAAATTGCCGGCCGAAGCCACCGTCGAAAGCTGCGACATCTTTCCACTCGCTTCGTATTCCTTCAAGATCCGTTTCGTGTTGTCCTTCGACTCCTGCACATTCGGCTGGTCAAACGGATTGATCCCGATCAATGCGCCGGCAATCGGAGTCGCAAACTCCCACAAGAAAAACTCTTCGCCCAAATCGAGCGGGCTGTTCAGCACATGGTGCAGCACCGGATGGCCAGCCTGCTCTAGCGCCTGCAACTGCGCCTCGTAATTCGCGCCGTTGGTTCCGGCCACGCCGATATAAACGAAGATCCGATCGCTTCCATAAACCTTCGGATCGCCCAGCGTCTCGCCCGCAATCGGCACAATGCCTTTGCCATGCTTGCCCGTGCTCTCGGCGATCAACTGCTCAATCCACAGTCCGAGCGAATCCACCGGCGACGGCGTGATGAACGTGACCTTGTCGCGTCCTTTGCGCGCCAGCGCACCAAGAATCGCTCCAATCCTCGCCCCCGGATTATTCGTGACGTCATTGTTGGAGCAGGCATCCATCGCGGCCTTCGCGCGTCGCAGCAGCGATTCCACGTCGCCGCCCATCACCGCGAACGGCACCATCCCGAAATACGACAACGCCGAGTAGCGCCCGCCGATATCGGCCATGTTCAGGAAGATCTTGCGGAAGTTATCGCGCTTGGCATCGCTTTCCATCTGCGTGCCAGGATCGGTAATCGCAACGAAGTTCTGCCCAGCCTTGTCGCCGAGCACCTGCTTCACCTTGTTGAAGTAGTAGCGATAGAACATCAGCGGCTCGGTGGTCGTCCCCGACTTCGACGCCACAATAAACAGCGTCTTCGCCGGATCGATCTGCTTGTCGATGTGCAGCACCGCCGCCGGAACCGTCGAGTCCAGCACCAGGAGCTCGGGATAATCCATCTGCTTCCCGAACGTTTGCCGCAGCACCTCCGGACACAGGCTCGATCCGCCCATCCCCAGCACCACCGCATGTTTGAAGCCGGCGCCGTGGATCTCCTCCGCGAACGCCTTCAACTCTTTCACCCGGCTCTGCATCGTGTCGGTCACGGTCAGCCAGCCGAGCGCGTTGTTGATCACCTTCACATCACCGGCGTCGGTACTCCAAACACCAGCATCCTTTTTCCAGAAGCGCTCCACCGTATTCTTTGCAGCAATCTCATCGAGCGCTGATTTGAGATCACCTTCAAATTCCCCCAGTGCTGAAACGTGTCGCTCCTTGATGCCCGGTAGGCTCATCTCTCGCCGCTGCTCAATCGCCCTCATCAGGTCCACAAACGACTGCGAGAACGAACGCACGCCATCCGCCGTCAGCTTGTCGGTGACTTTCTGGAAATCAATTCCGAACGCCTTCAGCTTCGCGAACAACTCCGGCGCCTTGTCCATGCCGACTTCCAGCGTCGCCGCGGGCTTTCCATGATCTCGCCACGCATCAATCGTGGCGGGCGGCATCGTGTTCACCGTGTGCGGCCCAATCAACTCCGTTATGTACATCACGTCCGGATAGCTGGGGTCCTTCGTGCTGGTCGACGCCCACAGCGGCCGTTGCACATGCGCGCCCTTGCGCTTCAACGCCTCAAACCGCGGACTCTCGAAGATCCGCTTGAACGACGCGTACGCCAGCTTGGCGTTGGCAATCGCCGCCTTTCCGCGTAGCCCATGGATCTCCTGCTTTTTCTGCGGATCGGTCGCGTCCTTTTCCAATTGATCGAGCTGCTTGTCCACCGCACTATCAATGCGACTCACAAAGAAGCTCGCCACCGACCCAATGCGATCAATTGGCTGCCCCGCCTGCGCCCGCCGTTCCAGCCCGCGGATATATGCTTCCGCCACTTCCTCATAGCGATGCACCGAGAAAATCAGCGTCACGTTGATGTTCAATCCCGACGCGATCAATTCCTCGATCGCCGGCAACCCTTCGTCCGTCGCCGGAACTTTAATCATCACGTTCGGCCGGTTCAACCGGCTGAACAGCGATTTCGCTTCACGGATCGTTCCATCCGTGTTGTGCGCCAGCAGCGGCGAAACTTCCAGGCTCACGAAGCCATCCTGTCCGTTCGTGCTGTCGTACAGCGGACGAAACAAATCGCACGCATGCCCGATATCGTCGAGCACCACTTCTTCATAGATCTCGTTGCCGGTCTTGCCATCACGCGCCGAGCGGTCAATCTGCTCGTGGTAATCGCCCGACCCGGTGATCGCCTTCTCGAAAATCGTGGGGTTCGAGGTCATTCCCCGCAGCCCATCGTCGTGGATCAACTTTGCAAGTTTGCCGCTCTTGAAGAGTGCTCGCTCAATCTGGTCGAGCCAGAAACTCTGTCCAAAGGATTGCAGTTCTACCAACGGATTGCTCATGATTAGCCTCGTGATCCTTCCATCAGATCGATCTTGTGCAGGCGCCTTAAGTGGCGCTCTTCATGCGTGAAATTTGCTGCCAGGAACGCGCGAACCAGGTCGAGTGCCAACTCCTGGCCAATCACCCGCGCTCCAAAGCAAAGTACGTTCATATTGTCGTGTTCCACCCCTTGATGGGCGGAATAATGGTCATGGCAAAGCCCGGCGCGAATCCCGATCATCTTATTCGCCGCTACCGACGCCCCAACGCCACTACCACATATCAGGATGCCCCGTTCGCAGCCTTGATTCAACACTGCTGTCCCGAGCGCCTTCGCATAATCGGGGTAATCGTCCGGCTTCGACGGATCGTGCGTTCCAAGATCCACCACCTCGTGCCCGAGCCTTTTCAACTCGGCAATCACGATCTCGTTCATCGGAACGCCCGCATGATCGGCGGCAACAGCAATTCGCATCGTCCCTACTTGCGGGCCTTTTCCAGGACCGCCTTTGCCTGCGCCACAACGTTTTCAACCGTGAAGCCGAAATGCTTCATCAAGTCCTTGATCGGCGCCGACGCCCCAAAATCGCTGCGAGCTACGATCGCCCCATCCATTCCAACGTACTCGCGCCAGCCTAAGTCCGTTCCGGCTTCCACCGCGACGCGCGCTCTCACCTGCGGCGGCAGTACCGAATTACGGTACTCCTCCGCCTGCTGTTGGAACAATTTCCACGACGGCAAGCTCACCACCCGCGATTTGATCCCCTGCTTCACAAGTTCCTCGTGCGCTCCCACGCAGAGCTGAACTTCTGATCCAGTTCCCATCAGGATCACGTCCGGTGTTCCATCGCCGCCGGCAAGAACGTATCCGCCCTTCGCCGTTCCATCGGCACTTCCATACTTCGTTCGATCAAAGGTAGGGATCGGCTGCCGCGTCAGCGCCAGCGCCGCCGGAGTATTGTGCAGTTGCAGAATGGTTTTCCAAGCCACTGCAACTTCGTTCGCGTCTGCCGGACGGAAATCCACAAGTCTCGGCACCGACCGCAGCCCCAGCATTTGTTCGATCGGCTGATGCGTCGGTCCATCCTCACCCAGCCCTATCGAATCGTGCGTATACACAAACACCGACGGCACTTCCATCAGCGCAGCCAGCCGCACAGGAGGCTTCATGTAATCGGTGAAGATCAGGAACGTCGACCCGAACGGCCGTAGCCCCGAAAGCGCCATCCCATTCACAATCGCGCCCATCGCATGCTCGCGGATTCCAAAGTGGAAGTTGCGCCCGTTGTACTTGCCTCTTTCGAAGTCGCTGGCGCCGTTAATTAAAGTCTTGGTTGAAGGTGCCAAGTCAGCCGCGCCGCCCAAGAACCACGGCACTTTCTTCGCGATGGCGTTCATCACCTTGCCGTTGGAGTCGCGGGTCGCCAAGCCCTTGGCGTCGGCAGGGAACGTCGGGATTTCAGAGTCCCATCCGTCCGGCAGCTTGCCGGCCTGCAGCGTGTCCCACTCCTTCGCCAGCTCCGCGTTCGCCGAGCGATACCCACTCAGCTTCTGGTTCCACTCGTCTTCCCATTGCTTGCCGCGGCCCGCAGCTTTGCCCATGTGATCGTAAACTTCCTGCGGCACCAGGAACTTTGCATCTTCCGGCCAGCCATAAGCTTTCTTGGCCAGCTTGATCTCATCTTCTCCCAGCGGTTCACCGTGCGCGCCCGCCGTGTCCTGCTTATGCGGAGCCCCCCACGCAATGTGGCTATCAAGAATAATCAGTGACGGCCGCTCGGTTTCTTTCTGCGCTGTCCGTATCGCCCGATCCATCATCTCCACATCGTTGGCATCGCTTACCCGCAACACGTTCCAGTGATAGCTCATGAACCGCGTGCCCACATCGTCGCTGAATGCCAGCGATGTATTGCCCTCGATCGTGATCTGGTTGTTGTCGTAAATCCAGATGAGGTTCGACAGCCCGAGATGTCCCGCGATGGAAGCCGCTTCCTGCGAAATGCCTTCCATCATGTCGCCGTCGCCGCAGATCGCATAAATCCGGTAATCGACGAGTTCCTGCCCGTTCTGGTTGAAGTGCGCGGCCAGCCAGCGTTCGGCAATCGCCATCCCCACCGAATTCGCCACACCCTGGCCGAGCGGCCCAGTCGTCGTCTCCACACCCGGCGTCAGGCGGTATTCCGGATGTCCCGGCGTCCGCGATCCCCACTGCCGAAAATTCTTCAACTCCTCCAACTCAAGCCCAAATCCATAAAGATGGAGCAGGGAGTACAGCAGCATCGACGCGTGGCCATTCGAGAGAACGAAGCGATCGCGGTTCGCCCAGTTGGGGTTTTTCGGATTGAACCGCAGGAACCGCTCCCAGAGAACATATGCCACCGGTGCGAGCGCCATAGGCGTTCCCGGATGCCCGCTGTTCGCCTTCTGCACCGCGTCCATCGAGAGCGTGCGGATTGTGTTAATCGCGAGCAGGTCGATCTGCTTGCTGCTCACGCCGCCCTCAGGGCCTCGCTTCGGCTCAGCGGCTAGCTTCTGTTCCTCTTTAACGGCCGTTTCACTCGACACCGGTTGCTGCCTTTCTGCCCGCAGTTTCGCGGGCCTCTATCGCGATTTCATAATCCTTGCCTTCCCACCGGCTTTCGTTGAGCCAGTAGAAAGTAAAGCGCAATGCTCCGTTAGTCGAGGGGCTGAGGTCCAAATAATGGCATCCCAACTCGTTGGCCGTTGACTGGGTGTCCTCGACCGTCGCCCACCCATCGGCACTCCAATGTAATAGAAAAGGAGCACTTGCTAGAAGCCGCAGTTTCGCGCCCGCTGGCACGGAGCGGATTTGCCGGTTAAATTTCCAAATTTCCAAGGGTTCTGGCTTATAAGATGCAGATTGATACCGCGCCGCCACCGGTTCGATCAGGTCAAACACCTTCTTGTCTTCAATCGATCGCGAAAGCTTCAAGTACTCCGCATGCGCCCACATCAACGGGATTGCCGCTCCCGTTGGCCCACCGAAATGAATATGTTTTTTCGGCAAGTCCGGCGCGTCCCACACTTGTTCCGGCAGCAATCCAACCCCGTGGCTGAAATGCGCCATCGTGTCGTGATATCGCTCCGCTTCGCGTCCAGCCGCCAACTCATAATGCCCACGCTCGCCTGTCAGCAGCGGCCACACTCGGCCGCGCCCCCAGTTCGCGTACGACGTCCCATCATCTCGTTGCCCGAACCCGTCATGGTTATATCGATGCCAGCACGGACCCTTCGGAGTCTCCACCTTTAGTACTGCATCAATCACTTTCAGTGAGTCTTCCAGCAGCTTGCTCCCCGGTGCGCGTATCCCGTACCGCACCAGCTCCAGGAAGCCGTGGTCCACAATGTCTTTTGCTGGGTATTCATAACGCGTTCCCGGCTCCTGGTTTGCTAGCACCAGCGTGCCGGTGTTCGGGTCCTCGTCAATGTAGCCGTTCACGACCTCTGCTGGATTGATGCGAATGTAGTGACGAGAGACTCCGGAAACCAGTGTTCCCGCCGTCGTCACCGTCCAGCGATCGACGTGCTGCTCGAGAAAATCAGCATATTCCAAGGCAAACTTCGCAATCTCGTGGTTGCCGCGCGCCTGCATCAAATCTGCCGCGCACACCAGCGCCGCAATGTTGATCGCCAAGGTAGAGGGAGAATATCCTGCAGCTTCCTCCCAGCGCTCCTGCGGCGAGAACGGCCCTTCGCGCATAAGGTATCCCGCCGCCCGTTTCACCAGAGGATAGGGATCGAATTCGTTCATCGCATTCTGCTTCCACAATCGCCAGGCCAGCACGATCGGGAACGACACCTCGTCCAGCTGTACGCCCTTCCAGTACGGCTCGCCGTTGATCCAGAAATTCTGGTAAAAGCCACCATCCTCCCGCTGCGTCACGGTCAAATAAATCAGCGCCCGCAGTGCTGTCCCGGTATCCCCAACGGCCAGCAAGCCCGTGGCGCAATTCACCATGTCGCGCGTCCACACCAGGTGGTAGCCGCCGAGTTCGTCGTCGCCTTTGTCCTCTCCCCACGGGATCGCCATCGATGCGATCATCGCTCCTGGGTAGGTTTTATCCTCGTGCGCCAGCAGCAGGTTCACGCTGTGCTCGAAAAGGTGTGCGTTGTGATTGTTCAAGCTGTTCTTTAACAATGCAAAACGCTTCGCCGTGCGCGACCATTGGTCGATGAAGTTCGCTTTCACCGTCTCGAAGTCCGCCGTAATCGAGTTCAGCAGAGACGTCACTGCCGAGTGCAGCGTCCGTCCAAACGCCACTCCCAGGGTGAACTCATTCCCGTGGCTCAGGTCGATTTGCCCCGTCAGAGCCACGTTGCCATCCGGTGCTGACTCAAACTCCCAGTCCATCGTGAAGTTGTCCCGCAGGTCCGTGTGTCCGTCACTCGCCGCCACGTATCCCACCGAGCATTTGAGGTAGGGAATGGTCGCGCCGATTGCCATCCAGAAACCATCTTTGTGCGCGATCAGGATCTTCCGCCCCTTGAAGTTATGCACCTGGGCATTGTTGTGCCAGCCCCCAATCGCCATATGCGGCGCCGCCAGAACGTACAGTTGCAGCTTGTCTTCATATTTCGCGCTCGGCATGAACGTTGTGTGAATCAGCAGGCAGTTCTGGTGAGGATCTCCCAGCACGATCTTTTTCAGCGTGTACCGCCCATGCCGGTCGTGGCTCGTGATCTCGTATCCCAGCGCGGCCTCGGCCACGTGGTCGATCTCCGCCCGCATGTTGCGGCGCTCTTCGTCGCAGAACGTCTCACCGTCGCTCACCAGGAATTGAAGGTCGCGCACCTGCGGACTGTCGATCGTCGGATAGAAAATTTCCGTCAGGCAGCCGGTTGCCAGCGTGTACCAAACTTTGCTCGATGTGGAATAGGCCGTGCCGACGGCATCTTTCGCGCCGCGCGTCCATCGCGGCTCCATGCCCGGAGCTCCAAATGCGACTTTCGTAAGGGAGGAATCGTCCATGCGTCTCCTGCTGCGGTGACGGTGACGGATCGCGTCGTCAAATCCATATTGCGCGTCCGCTCGAACAGGGAATTCGTGTGGACGAAGTTGTAGCGAAGTAAGCCTGAAAAGAGCAGGACGATGATACAACGAACGCGACGGTCTTTTCACGCCGCTGGTGAAGCAACTTCAAGCTCTACTAGAAGTCTTTGTGCGCCTTCGCGTCGAATCCGAATCCGCCGTTCTGGTCGCGGATCCCGCTTACCGACCACTTCGGGTTCAAGTGGTATTCCACCTGGATTTGTTCCCGTTGCGTACCGGTTAAATCCGTCGCAAATGTTACAAACAGGTTTCCCGTCACGCGCTGCTGAATCGCGATCTTCGGTCCCGTGTTCTGCCCGCCGCCGCCCAATCCCGGATCGATCGAGAGCTGTGAGATCCCGGCAATTTTCGCCACCCGGCCCGCCACCTGGCTGCTCAGTGTCGAAGCAATTGTCGACTCCGCGCTTTGCGAGGTCGTACTGGTGTTCTGCGCCGCGGCCTCCGTCGTCTGCCCACGTGCAATCAGGTTGATGACGTCCACCGGCGGCAAGGCCGGGTCGGAGTTATACGTCGTTTGGAGTTGCGCCATCGTGCCGTGCAGCCGCAGGTTGATGTTGTATTCCTGGATGGTCGTCGTCGCCGCGATGTTTACCACCGGCTCTGTCTCCACCGGGTTCACAAACTCGATCGAACTCGGCTGGATGAGGTATCGGTTCCCATTGAAGATCAAATCGCCGCCCGTCAGCGTCGCCCGCCCCAAAATCACCGGATTGTCCGCCGTCCCCACCACCCGCAGGTTCGCACTCCCCTGCAAACTCAGCCCTTTGCTCACCGCGTTGATTTGCGAAGCCGATTGCACCGCGATCGCCATGTGCACGTTTTGCATGAACCCGCCGCTCGGTGACGACACCGTGCTCTCGCCGGTGAGCGAGGTCGCAAAGCTGGTGAGGTCGAAATCGGGCGTGAACGAGAGCCGAGTGACTTGAACCGCGCCGCGTAAATACGCGTTGTCCAGGTTGCCGGTAAGCGTCAAGTTGCTGTCCGCACCGATGCGCACGCTGTTCTCGTAAAGCATCTGCACACCGTTCGCGGCCACCGCCAGGCTGAATTGCAGCGACGGCTTATACACCACCGCGCCACTCGCTTTTACCTCGCCGCCACCGACTTTCCCGTCAAAGCTCGTCACCTGCAACCGGTCGTTGGTCAGCGTCAGTACTCCATTCCCGTTTTCCAGCCCGACAGGCGCATCCTCCGGCAGCACGTTTGCGTCCGCGATTTCAATTCGCCCGCTGATGTTCGGATTCGAAAGGCTCCCGCTGCTCTTCACGTCGAACTTCATCTGTCCGCTGCTCTGCAGGCCTTCCACGAACATCTGCGCCAATTGCAGATTCACATTTCCAGTGGCATTCAGCGAAGCCGGCGCGGCTCCTTGCAGCGGGATTCGTCCGCCAAACTTCAGTTCGGTATCCGTGCCGGTGATCTCCGAAGGCTGCACCGTGAGCACCGCATTCGCATAATCCGCTTTGATCGGCGACGCCGCGGCAATCCGCAGCTGCTTGTAGCTCACCTTTAGTACCGGGATCGTCACATGCGCTTCCAGCCGAGTTTTGTCCTTCAGCGGTCCTTTAAGCGTCGCATGAAGTTCCGTCGAGCCATTCATGTCCGGGGCCTGTTCCGGCGCATACATCGCAAAAATCGGCTGCAGCGGAATACCTTGCGTGTCGAACGTGGCATCGGCCATGTAATCGCCGGTCAGGTTCACGCGCCCGTTGGCCTTCACCGTGGTGTTCACCAGTTCGCTGTTCAAAGAAAACGTTCCCACGTGGTCTTCCACATTCGCCTGCAGCGCGATCCCTTTCACCGCCTGGTCGCGCACGCGCAACTGCGGAATCGTGATTGACGCCTTGAGCTGCGGATTTTGGAACGTTCCTTTCCCGCTGACATCCAGCGTGAGCGCGCCGGCGATCTGCATGTTCTTCGCCTTCAGCGTCTGCAACTGTCCAAGCTGCAAGTTCGCCGTCTTCAGCGCCGTCTCGTATCCCTGCTGTTTCGGATAGTAGGTGAACGTCCCCTGCGTCGTTCCGGCCGGGAGCTTCGCATCGAGCGTCGCGTGCACCGCATCGCCCGTGCCATTGAACTTCACATTCAGCGCCTGGATCGGCTCCTGTCCAACCTTCGCGTTGACAATCGACAGAGAACCATTCCCCATCGGGTTTAGCTGCGACCCACGCAAATTCACGTTTAAGTTCAGCGTCCCGCTCGCCGGATACGCCTGATTCGCTGCCTGCTCAATCTCTTTCAACGAAAGCTGGTCCGCCTCGATCGTCGCATTCACCGGGTTCGACGGTGTATAGCTCCAGTTCTTCAGCCCGACGGAAATGTTGAACGCGATCCGCCCCTTCGTCGCCGGCACCAGCGACCCATTCTGCAAGCTCGCGCCGCTCGGACTCAGCGCAATACTCGTGCGAAGTTGCCTCCACGAAGTCCCATGCACCTGCAAGTTATCGGCCGCCAATTGCCCCGTGAGCTGCGGGTTCGCCGTCGTCCCGTGCACCTCGCCGTTGAAGCTCGCGGTCCCGCGCAATCCCAACGGCTGTACTGCCGGCTGCCCCGGCTTCGGCGTCGTCACCAGGCCCGCCAGCGTATCGATCTCCGACAAATCGCTCGACCGCACCTGCACACTCAAGTTCGACCTCTTTGCCATAGTCCCATCGAGATCGATGGTCGTCTTCGGGGTCTTCACAAAACTGTGATTCAGCGCGATTGTCTTCGAATCGCCGTTGTACTTTGCATGGATCGCCGCTTCCACCGGCATCTGCGCCGACCCATTATTGGAGTTCGCCACCTCAGCTTTCAGGGAAGCATCCGAACTTGCGACGAGATGATCCATGCTTCCCGACCAGGTAGCATCCGCCGACCCGTTCAACTGCCCGCTGACGCTTACCTCCTTCACCGACGCCGAATTTGCCAGCTTCTTCAAGTCCGCCGCTGAGATCCCCTTCGCATCCGCATGCAGCTTGCCTTTTCCCGCACCCGCCAAATCCGTCACCGAAGCCGTCGCCGTAATCTCCCCTCCAAACACCGCCGCGCGGAACGACGACAACTCTGCATTCCCGCCTTCCACTTTGTAATGCCCATCGATCGCGCGAACATTTGTCCGCAAGCTCGGCTCTTCCACCAGCAAATCCGGGCTGGTGACAATCCCTTCCACCCGCACCGAATTCAGCAGCGGCTGCTTCGGCAGATTGCGATATTCGGCATTCCCCGCAAGGTGCACGATCCCCGCCGGGATCGAAGTATTCTTCAAAATCTTCCGAGCTTCCGTCGCGTCCAGCGCGGCGTCGTACTGCGTAGTGATTGTCGGATTGGCATAATTCTGCAAAGCCGCATGCAGCACCACCTTTGAATGTCCCACCACGAAATTCACCGGATCCAGCGTCATTCCCGATCGCGTTGCACTGAAATTCGTGGAGAGATCGTGCTGCACCGGCGCATAACTGCCGAACCGTAGATTGCCTTGTTTGTATCCCAGCGTCCCGTAATAGCGTCCGCCCTGCGTCGCGTCGTACGCCGACTGGAATTCGACATCCATCAAGTTCGCGTCAAGATCGAGCTTCCGATCGTTGTAGTACACCTCGCCATTCGTGAGCGCCGCGCGCTTCACCGCCAAATCAAAAATGTTCGTATTGCTGTTGCTGTTCGATGGCTTCGGCGTCGGCAAATTGTTGTTGCCGTTCTTGTCCACATAAAGGTGAACCACCGGATGGTTCACCTGGATATCGCTCAAATTCCACTGCCGGTGCATCACCGATAAGATCTTCACGCTCGCGCCCACGTGGTCCACGCTCAGCAGCGGCTTGCTCGGATCGGCCTCGCTGCTATGCACCGTGAGATCGTATAAATCCACCGTCAGCGTCGACAGGTTCAGCTTGAAATCTCGCAGCGTCACTTTCGCATTCAGCGAATCGCTGGCCTCAGACTGCACTTTTCCAATCAAATAATGATGGAACGATGCCGAGTGCAGCAGCACAGCGATGCCCACCACAACGAGCAGCACCAGTCCGAGGACACCGACCGCACTCCAGCCGACAACTTTTTTCCAGCGCGCCACAGATACCTCGCGGCAGCTCTCGTCAGAGCCGCTCAGAATGCCTGTCCCAGCGTGATGAATACCTGGGTCGATTTGATTCCGGTTATGCCATTCAAGTTGTGGCCGATATCTATGCGTACCGGCCCGATCGGCGTCGAATACCGCAGCCCGATGCCAACCGAGCTGGTAAAGCAGGTTGGGGTAACAGTTTCTATCGTGTTGCCGGTCAACGGAGAGACGCTGCTCACCGGGGCGGAGTTGCAGTTGGTAGTGAAATCGCTGAACCCCACGTGCTTGTACACATTCCCGCCATCGTAAAAAGGAACGATGCCCAATCCCTTTTTCAACCCGTTCAGCGGAATACGAAACTCCGAGTTCACGAGCAGCAGTTGGTTTCCACCGGTCGGCACCGTGATGATTCCGCACGTCGCCGTATCGCCCGGAGTGCCGCAAACCGTCAAGTATTCCTGTGGCCCCGCGCCATTCAAGGGGAAGCCGCGAAGCGTCGCGCCACCACCCGTGAAGAAAGCTTCGCTAATTGGTACCCGGCTGCCATTGAACGGCTCTTCCAGTCCGAGTCGCAGATTATTGGCCCAGATGATTTTGTGGCCGATGTTTTTGTAGTACGAGATCTGTCCCACCGCGCGCGCGAAGTTGACACTCGAACCGATCACCGACGGATTAATAGCGAGTTCAAAACTTTGATAAATCCCCTTATGCGCATCCAGTACGCTATCTCGCGTGTCGCGGACGTACGACGCCGAGAGCGTCGACAGACGCACGCGCCGATCCGCAGGCTGCACCAGATCCGGCAGCAAGAGGCGCGAAAGATCCGTGTACTGGAAGTTGTAGCGAAAGAACACTTCTTTTGTTTTCTTCGCGTCCAGCCACTTCTGGAATTGCAATCCCGCGCTCCCAATCCGCGAGGTAAAAATCGGGTTCTCACTGTCGTGCTCGCCTGATATCAAGTATTGCGTGCTCCAACTGCTGCCGACGAAGAACGGGTCCGTGTACGTCGCCGAAACCCGCTGGTCCAGTCGGCCGGCGAACCCGCCAACCGTGTAACTCTCCGCCGAGCCTCGCAAATTGCGTCGCGTGTACTCAAACGTTCCTCGCGGTCCATAGTATGTGCTCTGGCTCGTCCGGAATCCCTGCGGCAACCCGACCGGCGGAATCCCTGGCACACTCACCGTGCCACTCGGCAAACTGCCGCCGCGGTTGATTACCTCGAAACCGAAGCCGTACACAATCGTGTTTCGCTTCGCCTCGTGCACTTTCACCAGCACTTCTTCGGAGTTCTGATCGGTGATCGCTCTCTTCGGATCCACCTCCGCCCAATCGAAGATCCCGAGCGTGTAAAGCCTGCTCTCCGAACTCAGCAGTTCCCCCTCACTTAACGGTGCGCCTACCCGTATATTGGTCGTTTTCAAAATCAGGTCTTCACGCGTTTGCTGTTTGCCGACCACAATCAGCTTTGCCGTCGTCACCTTCGGCCCTTCGTGAATCGTGTAGGTCACGATCATGTGGTGCGGATCGCTCTTCGACACCGGCTGCGATTTCGTCGCCACGCTCGCCGTCAGATATCCATTCAGCAAATATTGCGCGGTGATCGCATTCCGGTCCTGCTGCTCTAGCAGTGGCGAATAGGGACGGTTTGCGCCCAGCATTAACCCTTTCGGCGCAAGCTGCGCAATCGGCACCGTGCTGTTGCCGACCACCTTCAGTTCGCTTACGAAATCCCGCGGACCCTCCTGCACCACAAACGTCACCAGCACGTTGCCATTATCACGCGTCACTCGCGGTTCCACCTTCACGTCGCTGTATCCGGCATTCTTGTAAACCGCCTTCAGGTTGTTCACCGACTGCCGCACCAGTTGCTCGCTATATTTTCCGTGCGAGAACCAGTGCGCCTTCTGCACCGCCGAGTGGTTCAGAAGATCGTCGTTCGAAAGGGAAGTGTTTCCCTGCAGAGCCACCTTCTCGACCTTGTGCTTCCCGTTCTTCGTGATCTCGTACTTGATCAGCGTGCTATTGTCCGAGTTCCGCGAGACATTCGTCTGCACTACTGCATCGAAAAAGCCCTTCGACTGGAAGTACGACTGCAAATTCTGCTGGCCTTCGCGGATTAATTCATCGTCAATCGAGCCCTCCGCGTAGATGGGCAGCAGCTTTTTCTTGTCCCAGAACCAAATATGTCCGCCCGTGATGCTCACATGCACCCTCGGACCGGATTCGACGTGAAACGTAATGTCGGCGAGGTTTGTCGCCGGGTTGTAATCCGCTCGCACGAATTTCACGTCTGCTGCCAGGTGGTCCTGCTTCGCCAGCCGTCCTTGCAGATAACCGGTGGCTAACCGAATCTTGCTGGCGTAATACGGTTTGCCTTTCTTGATCTTCGCTCCGCGCAGCAGCGCTAGCACCCCGCGCAGCTTTCCTTCCAAAAACGCGGTTTGCTCCGCCGTCGCGCCTTCCATCTTTACCTCGCCGAACTTTGCCCGGCGTTTCAGGTCGCTGTGGAACAGCACGTTCACAATCCCGAACTGCTGGTTTGTCCGGACTTCGGCTTGCACCGTGGCTTCGAAGAACCCGGCCTGGTGATAGAACTTTTCCAGCGCGACCTGCGCGTTCTTCACATCCACCGCTGAGTACGGCTCCTGCGCCCGGTAATTCGCCACCTGGATCAGCCGTGAGTACGGAAACACTTTTAAGGCCCCAGGAAAGTCATACAACGCCACGTACACCGCCGGTTCAGCCACAAACATCACCCGCACGCCGTTCGTCTCCGGTTGAAGGACGAGTTCCACGTCTTTGAAATCACCGGTTTTCTTCAGCGCCTCGACCGTGGCTGAAATTTGTTGTTGTGAAAAAGGCTGTCCCTGCTTTAGCTGAAGGAGCGGCTCGTATTTCGCCGTATCGAGGTCCGGACGCCCGGCGATCTCCAGCGTTGAGACGTTCTGTCCCTCATATGACTGCATCATTTGATCGGAAGCGTCCGCCTGCGCGTAGCCGGGCAGAGCTGCTCCAACCCATGTCAGCAGGAAGAGAAGAAACGTCCGCGTGCCAAGGCCTCTGTGCTGCAACAAGATCCAAAATCCTTGCGGCGCCAAATCCTAAAGCGCTCTGGAATGTTTTTGAACCAACTCTCATTGGATGAAGCTCTGCCCAGTGCGTTGTATCAGGAACACAGCATCACGTGAGCTGCTGCCCCGCGCTGCTGCTGGTGTAATCTCGATTCATGGGCCACGACTCCTACGTCGTCACTGTGCTTGCACCCGCACTGGCGGAAGATCATCTCGCCGCCGTCTCCTCCGCAATCACGTCGGGCAACGCGAAAATTGAACGACGCGACCCGCTCTCTAATTCCGCTTCCGCCCAGTGCGATGCCTTCCAACTCCAGGTGCTCTCTTCGGACCCGCAAACCCTCCGCGCCGCCTTCCTCAACCTCTCCCACGAACTCGGAATCGATATCGCGATCCAACTCCAATCCGAATTCGGCCGTCCACGACGCCTCATCGTTTTCGATATGGATTCCACCTTAATCCAGGCCGAAATCATCGACGAACTCGCCAAAATGAAAGGTGTCGGCGACGAAGTCTCGCGCGTCACTGAAGCCGCTATGCGTGGCGAACTCGACTTCAAGCAGAGCTTCACCCGCCGGCTCGCTCTCCTCCGTGGTCTCCCGGAATCTCGCGTCCTTGAACTACTCGACCGTGTCCCCGTTACACCCGGAGCCGACGTCCTCATTTCCACTCTAAAGCGCCATGGTTACAAGACGGGCATCCTCTCCGGCGGTTTCACTTTTTTCGGATACCACTTGCAATCCCGGCTCGGCATCGACTACCTCCACGCCAACATTCTCGAAATCAAGGACGGCCTCGTCACCGGCCAAGTTGTTCCGCCCATCATGGACGGTGAACGCAAAGCCGAAATGCTTCGCCAGATCGCCGAGAAAGAGGGCATTCCCCTCCAAGACGCCATCGCAGTCGGCGACGGCGCGAATGACCTCCCCATGCTGAATCTCGCCGGCATGGGCATCGCGTATCGTGCCAAGCCCGTCGTCCGCCAAAGTGCCCAGCATGCCATCTCCAGCCTCGGCTTGGACGCCATCCTCTATCTCTTGGGCTTTTCCCACGTCGCCACGCAATAATTTCAGAGACTCCGGCGCAAACCCGGTGTATGCTTGCGCATTCCTCCGAACCCAATTGCTACTCGGGCCCCTTCAGCACTCATTCAGGAGAACCGAAGATGGCGATCACCTCTCGCGTCCTTTCGCTGTTCGCGATCACGACCACCCTTGCGTGCGTTGCCGCAGCCACCGATAACCAGACTACGCCCGCAGCGGCGCCCAACCCGAATCCGAGCGCCATACTCGTGCTCGGCGGTCACAAGCACAATGCCCACGGCAGCCTCGGTACAGGCGCCGACGGTCTCACCTTTGAATCCAAAGGCAAGACGACAAAAATCGCTTCTACTTCCCTGGAAAGACTCAGTGTGGGTTCTAACGAGCACGAAACCGGTGGCATTCCCATGACCGCCGCTAAAATGGCCATCCCCTACGGCGGCGGCCGTGTCGTCAGCCTCTTCGCTCACGAGAAATATGACACCCTGACCGTGGAGTACCGCGACGAGAACGGCGGGTATCACGGCATGCTCTTCAATCTCCCAAAGGGCCAGGCCGATTCGCTCCAAACCGCCGTCGGCCAGATCGCCGCGAAAACCCCGGCCGCGCCTATGGCCGCTGCCGATAAGGACAATTCCGGCTGGGCCATCGAGGTCGAACCGGTCAATCCAGGCGACACCGCCGTTTCCGCCGAATTTCTCGTTGCCACCTACGAGCACCTCATCGAGGAATTGGAGAAATCTCATAAGTACGTTGCCGTGCTCCGTGGCGGCGACTCGAATGCCGCCAAGTATGGAAAGCTGCTTGTGCTGAAGACCGACGTACAGAAATTCGTGCACGGCAACGAACAAGCCCGCGCTGTCACCACCGTAAAGGGCTGGACCAAGCTCGCCGTCACCATGCACCTGCAGACCGCCGATGGCCGCGCCGTACTCGACAAAGATGTCGTCAGCAACGTCCGCTTCTACGGCAACAATTTGCGAGCCACGAAGACCATCGCGTCCTCCATGGTGAACTCCGCCTCGACCGCGACGATGCCGCAGTAAGAGGTACGTTCCATGCGCGTCCATCGTCAATGTCTGTTGTTCGTTCTGCTCGTCTGTACCGCATTCGCCGGCTCCGATTCCGATATCGGTCAGCCGGCGCCGCGTTTCAACGCGAAGACTCTTGCAGGTGAGAAGTTCACCAACGATTCACTCAGAGGGAAGGTAGTCCTGCTTCAATTCTGGGCCACCTGGTGCAAGTACTGCCGCAGAGATCAGCCCTTGGTGGATGCGCTCGACAAAGAATTCGCACCGCAGGGATTGGTGACGCTTGCCATCGACGTCGGTGAAGATAAAGGTACCGTCAAGAAGTACCTGCAACAGAATCCCCGTACCGTGCGAATCGTTCTCACCGGCGACACCAATCTCGCCGCGATGTTCAACAGCCGTTCCTTCCCGATTTATGTTGTCGTAGATCGCGACGGCAAAGTCGCGGCGGAACAACACGGTGCCGGTGGGGAACTCGCTTTGCGCCATTTGCTGCGCAAGGCTGGACTCGACTCCAAGGATGATGGCAGCTCCTCCGACAGCGCCAATTAGCCCGCTCGTGTGCAACCGTCGCCGCGGTTTGTTAGAATTATTTTTTCAACGGCATATTGCGGATTTCCGTGGAGAGACTGAACTGATATGGCATACGTAATTGCGGAACCTTGCATTGGAACCAAGGACACGGCGTGCGTCGACGCCTGCCCCGTCGATTGCATTCACCCCAAGAAAGAAGATGCGAACCACGCCAACGAGAACATGCTCTATATCGATCCCGTCGAATGCATCGATTGCGGCGCCTGCGTCCCCGTTTGTCCGGTCTCGGCCATCTTCGCCCTCGATGACCTGCCGGAAAAGTGGAAGGAATACGCCGAAAAGAACGCCAAGTTCTTCGGCCGCTAAGCCGAACTTCGCGTAAGGCAAAAGCACGCCTCGACGGCGTGCTTTTGTGTTCTTGCCAGCGCTGACTTACGCTACCGCTTTTTCCGACGGTCGCCGTGTGCGGAACATTCCCAAAGCCCGCATCGCCGCGGCGCGTTCTGTGTTCCACCAGCGCTGCGCCATGGCGCTCCCGAATAGCATCGCTGCCGTGACCGTGAAGCCGATGGCGTGCCGCTGGCCTGTGACCCCTATAAAATCCATGCCCGGAGCGTTATTGAGCGCAAGGTACCACCAACCAGAATAAAGTCCCTGGAACAGCCGCGTGCCGCGCGACCATGTTCCACACGCGATTGCCAGCGACGAAATGAACGCCGCGCCGCTCAGCCACACCGCCACGTGCCGCATGTCCCCGTGCACCAGCATTCGCAATCCCGCGCCGGATGAGACCGCCAGTGCGATTACGAATCCCGCCAGCCACTCTGCCGGTAACTGTCGCAGAAACGAATGTGGAGCGCTGAAGATAAGTGGCCTCGCGTACCTGCCTTGTTCGCGGGCGCCCATGTTCGACCACACCACCACCGGCACGATCCATAAGAACGCGAGCACTCCCCCAGCGATGTTCTCCTGCCCGGGCGCTGACAGCGCTATCAGGTTCGCCAACGCCAGGATCACGTACACCGTTTTCGGAATGCTTTTCAGGAGCAGAGTCAGTTCCGCCCATGCGACCGCCAGGAAGCGCCCGCGGACAGCCCGTCCGTCGAGCGACGTGAGCCTGAGCAGTTCGGTGTCCCATTTACCCTGCACCGCTGGTTGTTTTTTGCGAGGGAAAAGCCCGGCGATTGACAGTCGCAGCGCCGCTCGCGCATCCAGATCGAATCGCTTGAAGAAGTAAACTGCCGCCAGAACTAGGGCCGCGCCTACCACCAACCATTCCGCGCGCAACATCAACGTGTGCCAGTCGAACTGAAAGCCGCTCCACAGGTACGTGGTCCAGTGGTCGATCCCCGAATGGCCGATGTTAAGCGAGTTTTCTGGGACATTCGCCCCCTGCGCCACACCCGCCTCAT
>DASYAU010000108.1:0-43661 GCA_036501185.1 Candidatus Korobacter sp.
AGAGGCGAGCAAGTTCCGTCGAAGAGCGTGTCCTGGAAAATAGAACGTATCCAAGCGACAATCTGCACCGTGGAGCGCTGAACACGCCTCCTCGTTTCATCCTGAGCGGAAAATCCGGATGATTTCCGACAAGCGTCGCTCTTGCAAGCGTAAGCCCTAATAAAAAGCGATGATCACGCATTTCTAAAGATTTTTGCGGTTGCCCTGCCGGCGTTACCTCTCGAAAAACCTTCTCCAGTAGGCTTCAAAACGCACTTCAACCCCGTTTTTGCCCAATTTCTTCCTCGAAAACGTCGTCAAATCCACAGCCAAATCCCGCGTTACAATGTCCGTAGCTTGGCGTGCCCGGACCCCAATCATGGATAAATTCGTCATCCGCGGAGGCAATCCGCTCCTCGGCACCATACGCGTAAGTGGCGCTAAAAACGCGGCTTTGCCCGCCATGGCCGCCTGTCTCCTCACCGAAGAAGCGGTCATTCTCGAGAACATTCCCCAGGTCCGCGACATCATCACCGAACGCAACCTGCTCGCCGCCATGGGCGCTGAAATCGAACTCGGCTACGGTCGCGCCCATCACCGTACCTCGTTGCAATGTCGTAACTTAGCTAACCCCGAGGCTTCCTACGAGTTGGTCAAAACCATGCGCGCATCCACCCTGGTTTTAGGCCCATTAGTCGCCAGGACGGGCGAAGCGCGTGTCTCCCTGCCCGGTGGGTGCGCCATCGGCGCCCGCCCTATCGACCTGCATATAAAAGGTTTAGAGAAGCTGGGTGCGGAGATCACCCAGGAGCACGGATACATCAAAGCCAAAGCCAAGCGCCTCAAGGGAAATCGAATCGTTTTCGAGAAAATCACCGTAACTGGCACCGAAGATTTGCTCATGGCCGCCACTTTAGCCGCCGGCGAAACCTTAATGGAAAACTGCGCGCGCGAGCCCGAAGTCACTGATTTAGCGAATCTTCTCATTAAGATGGGTGCTCACATCGAGGGCGTCGGCACCTCCACCCTGAAGATCCAAGGTGTTGAAAAACTCCATGGCGCCAAACACCGCATAATCCCCGACCGAATCGAAGCCGGAACTTTCATAATCGCCGGCGCCCTAACTGGCGGCGATTTAATGGTCCAAGGCTGCGATCCCGCGCACCTCGCCGCCCTCCTCGCCAAACTCGAAGAAAACGGCGTGAAAATCCGCGCCAATGGCGACTCCGTCCGCGTTCAGTCCGACGGCCCAATCAAGCCCGCCGACGTCAGCACCGAAGAATATCCCGGCTTCCCTACCGACATGCAGGCGCAGTACATGGCGCTCGCCACGCAATGCGAAGGCGCATCCGTCGTCGTCGAAAACATTTTCGAGAATCGTTTCATGCACGCGCAAGAACTCGTGCGTATGGGCGCAAATATCAAGATCGAGGGCCGGCGCGCCATCGTCCGTGGCAAAACTCCACTGAGCGGCGCTGCCGTATTGGCAAGCGACCTCAGAGCATCGGCGTCCCTCGTTCTCGCTGCCCTGGTTGCCGAAGGCGAGACCATCATTGACCGCGTTTACCACATCGATCGCGGCTACGAGCACATCGAAGAAAAGCTGCGCGGCGTCGGCGCCAAGATCAAGCGCATAGGAGAGCTGTTGCCCCAAAAAGCCGCGCCGGTCGCAGTTTCGTAGTCACCGCCTTGCTCGCGTTAGCGCCTTCGCGCCAGCCGCAACTGCAGCCATCTTTAGCCGGCAGCCACTCTGCTTCGAAGTAAGCAGGTTGCCTCCTGTTACGACATAAACTCCGCTCGCCCCTTACGGCACGCGCCGCAAATGCGCCATCTATTCGAGTGCGCTACTTCTGTTCCGATCTCTGAGGGAGGGACCCGAAACATGAAGCTTCAATATGTACTCGCATTCGCGCTCGGAGCCGCACTGACCGCAGCTCCCAGCTTCGCCCAGGACCAGCAGGACAAGACGGCTCCTGACGCGACCAAAGCTCACCAACAGGCTCCGGCCGATAAAGACAAGGCCGCCAAGCCCGCCGAGACCGACAAGTCGAAGTCGAGCGAAGATCGCAAGTCAGACGCACGCGACAACAAGATGCCCCAGTCCGATAAGGACATGAAGGCTGATAAGGACAAGGACCGTCACGACGCGTCCCGCATGCCGCAATCCGACCAGGAACCGGCTATGCAAGATGATAAGGACAAAAACAAGGACAAGGATGCCAAAGACCGCGAGATGAAGGACCGCGACAACCGCGGTGGTGAGCACCAGGTCAACGACCGGGACCGCAATGCGCACTTCACGATGAAGTCCGAAGGCCGTGACAAGGTCCGCAGTTATTACAAGTCGCACGGCGGCAACCACGACCGTAGCGTCACTATCACTCGCCAGGAAGTTCTGCCAGTGCAGATCCAGACCGTCATCCAGCCGGTTCCGATGGAACTGGTGGGATATCTTGGCCCCGCACCGGATGGTTTCCAGTACGGTTTCGCTGATGGCTACGTGTTCGTATATGACCCGACCACGTTCTTCGTAATTGATGTCTTCGAGGTTATGTAAATCAGGCCTTGCCTCAACAGCCCGGTCTCGCGGCCGGGCTTTTCTTTGCCTGTACTCCTTTGGTTCCCCGCGCGGCGCCGGAGCAAAACAACGTTAGAATGCGCTTGTTAGCATCCTCGGAACGGAATCGGGAGCCATATGTACGATAACTCGAACCTTGAGCTACGCTGCCGCGCGCTGTGGGCCGACGTCCTTTCCGCCGTGGAATCGCGGATATGGTCGATCAACGAGTACGTGAACGATGCGCACACCCAGCTCGACTGCCAGATGCTCGGCTCCGACTCTGTGCTCATCCAACACCCAACCGTAAACCGCACCCTCATCGCAACCCTCGACTTGATGGACCACGCTATCGAACTCAAGGAGTTCGACGCAGGCCGCGAGAATCTCGGCAGTAGATTGCCATTTGCCCTGCTTGGCGACGGCAACGTTTATGTCACCAACGGCCAGTCTCTTATGGGAGATCCCATGGCAGTCGCACGCCAACTGTTGTCGGTCCTGCTCTCCGCCTCGAGCCAGCCAACGACCGAGGCAGAGATGGGCGAGTACCGCAGTTGGGCTTCAGCGCTCATGACGGCGCGCGCGCGCCGCGTGCCCATGCGCCTCCCTATCGAGATCCGCACCGACACCTCGTTACACCAGGCTTCGACCGTGGACCTCAGCAGCGTGGGCGTGAAGGTGGAATCCGGAGCTGCTCTCGACCGCGGCAATTACGTGACAATTTTCCGTGGGACGCTGGGCTCATTTTTCCGCGTCGTTTGGGCCGAGAAGACCGACGACATTACCCGCGCCGGCCTCATTTGCCTCAACCCGCCTCTCGAGTGGGCGGAGCTCACCGTCCAGTAAACTAAGCCGCCTTCCGTCGCTGCACACGCCGCTGGCTCAACCGCAGTGGACGTTCGTCTTCCTCATCTGCTTGCACTTCTTCGTCGCCATGGCTCGATACACTTACCGGCCACGGTTCCTCAACTCCCAATAACGCCAGCGCGCCGCCGAGCAGCGCCATGTTCTTCATGAAATTGATCTGGCTGTTCTGCTTCTGGCCGGGATCCTTCTCGTTCCAGAAATCGTGCATCAGCGGCGAAACCCCTGCCAGGAAGCCGAGTATCGCAAGTGAACCGAGCCTGGGTTTGGCACCCAGCAAAATACTCGCTCCACCCGCCGTCAAAGCCACTCCTGTCCCCAGCACCGCTACTTCCGGGGCCGGAACACCTTTCGCGCCGGCGTACTGCGCCATCTGCTTGTATTCCTTGAAGTGGTGAAATCCGTTGTAGAGGAAAAATCCCCCGAAAATCATGCGCCCGAGCAGGAATGGTGCCTTCATAAGTCCTCCGCTTGGTATTTGGATTCCATACCCAAAACACAGGTGGCTTCACGGCCGTCCCATGAAGCGTGCGATGCAGTTTCAACCATCGCCAGGGTTGCGCTATCCTGCGGTGGTTATGAAACGACGTTTCGCATTCGAAGTTGTTGTCGTGCTGCTGTTTGCGGTCGCCTTTGCCGGAGCACAGACCGAGGCGCCGAAACCCCCGCCTCCCAGGCCGCTTTCTCTCACTGCGAGGCTCACAGCGGCCAAAACCGTATTCCTGAAAAACGGCGGTGGCAGCGACGTCCCATTCAACATCATCAGCGACGGCATCCAGGGCTGGGGCCGATACCAGGTAGTCGACAGCCCCGACAAGGCCGACATCGTCGTCGAGGTCACCTCGCCCCAGACCGACAAAGGCGTATCCGTCACCAGCAAAACCACGACGGACCCGCAAACCGGCTACCCGTCGCAATCCACCTCCAGCTCGCACGAGTTCGGCAGCTCACGCATCAGCGTCGTTGTGCGCGACGCCAAAAGCAAAATGACACTCTGGGCAGCCTCCGAAACTCCCAAAAGCGCGCTGCGCGAAAAAGCGCGCAACGACAACGTTGTGGAAGCCTCGCAGGATCTGCTGCGGCAGTTCCGTGAACGCGTCGAGCCGGATCTCGCTAAGTAGCGCTAACGGGCTGTTCGGGGGATACGACTTCCACGATCAGGGTATGGGTCTTCCTCCTTTTTCGCTGCAAGCTGTGGAGGCTTGGAGCCGCGAATGCCTTCTTCGATGTCAACTCTTCCCTTCTATCCCCAAGGGCTGTGCTCCATCCAGGGAGATGCCCGTGAAGCCCTCAACCGCATTGTTCAGTTCCGCGACTGCGAACCAGGCGAGCTCCTGTTTCAACGAGGTCAGAAAGCCACCGGCGTCTACATTGTTTGTCATGGTGGAGTGAAACTCGTTCACCACCAGCAGAACCCCAACGAGTTTGAGCTGGCCTGCGAATCTGCGCTCATCGGGCTGCCCGGTGTGATGATGCGCTCGGTCTACCACTTCTCCGCGACCGTGCTCGTGCGCTCCACGCTTGCTTTCGTATCGTCTGACGCGTTCATCAAGTTTGTCGAAAAGTATCCTGAGGCGGGTTGGATCGTCGGCGGTTTCCGGTCGCCCGGATCGCAATCTCCCCTTGTTGGACAGTGGGTGTTCTAACCGACGTCGTCATTCTCCTGAGCTGAAAGATATTTTTTGCCCATCCCCTCGGCCGCCCTTAGGTGTATACCTTTGCGCGAGGTCGTTCATGCCATTCACCCGTCGTGACTTCTTCCGTGCCTCTGCCGCCACCGCCGCTGGCACCCTTGCTCTCCGCGATATCGCCTTCGGCGAATCCGCTGCGCAATCCCCGTCGCTGCCTCCACGCGATCTCTATGACCGCGACGAAGAGAAATACTGGGGCGAGGTCCGCAAGCTTTTTCTTATTCCCGCCGATGAAGCGTACCTAAACAATGGCACCTGCGGCTCCACGCCACTCCCCGTGCTCAATGCGGTCTTCGACGCCTTCCGCCGCTTCGAAACCATGGACGACCCGAACCCCGAAGACTATCCGCTCTTCGGCTATGGTCCCTTCGATCAGTTCCGCCAGCCGCTGGCAGATTTCGTCGGCGTGAATAGAGACGAAATCGCCATCGTCCGCAACGCTACCGAAGCGAACGCAATCATGGCCAACGGCCTCGAGCTCAAGCCCGGCGACGAAGTAATCATGAGCGACCAGGAACATCCCAGCGGCGAAAGCCCTTGGTTTATGCGCGCTAAACGCCAAGGCATCGTGGTGAAAAAGTTTCCCCTCGCCAAGCCCGTAAAGTCGCCAGCCGATGTCCTGAACGCTATCAACGACGCGATCACCCCACGCACCCGCGTGATTTTCGTCAGCCACATCACCACCGTGACAGGCGTCATGCTCCCGGTGAAGGAGATCTGCGCGCTCGCGCGCTCAAAAGGCCTCATCAGCATGGTGGATGGTGCACAGGTCACGGGAATGATGCCGCTCAACATCCGCGACATCGGCTGCGATTTCTACGGATCATCCCCGCACAAGTGGCTCATGTCCCCGAAAGGCTCAGGCTTCCTCTACGTGCGCGACGAAATGATCGACCGTGTCTGGTCCAACACCACGACTGCCGGGTGGGACGACACAAAAACTCGCGCCGCGCGCTTCCAGCAATATGGTTCTGCCAACGTCCCGAGCGTCGCCGGCATGATCGCCTCGATCGAATTTGCAAAGCAAATCGGCCTCGATCGTATCGAGAAACGCCATCGCATGTTGGCTGATTACGGCCATTCCGAGTTGGTGAAACGTGGCGCCCAGTCGTGGACCTCGCCGCTTCCGGAAATGCGCTGCGCCATTGCGGCTGTGAACCTCGTTCCAGTTCAAATCGGATCGCTGGAACCGTGGCTTTGGACCAATCACCGCATTCGCGTCCGTGGCGGTGCGCCCTCCAAGTTGCGTTTCGCCGCCGGATATTATGTCGGCAAACGAGAAATCGAACGCTTCCTCGCCGCGTACGACGAGTACCGGGCAAAAGAAATGCGAAGTTGATGGTTGTAAAGTATCGTACGGCGACCTCTCAACCGCTTGATTCTAAATGGCGCAATCTGGCGAGATCCCACAACGGTGGGATAGTAGCGATTCTCGCTCTCCGTCATCGTGGGAACATGGCGGACGGCATTTCCGAAAAATCCATCCCCCGATGGCCGGTAATCGCACCCCTCTTATCCGGGTTGGGTTTCAGCGTTCTCGCTCTGTTTTGGGTGCCCTGGGAAAAGGTGCATCCGAACGACGCGAGTCTCCGCCAGGCAATCGGATACGCGCCGCTTTGGTCGCATCGCTTCGCCGATATGCCCGGTGCTCACGTCGATTGGACATCGTTTGCCGTGAATCTCGCGGTAATTTGGGTGATCTGCATCGCAGGCGCGCTCATGTTGAGTATGAGCGCTCGCCAGGACTAACTCGCTACAGCGGCTTTTCCATATTCACAAAATGTACCGGCTGCAAAAGCTTGCTCGGAAACGGGTACGGCGAAGTTCCCGTCGCCCGATAACCCTGGCCACCATAAAAACCCACGAGTTCCGTCCGCAAGTTGATGATCCGAAGCTGCGCCCGCGTGCATCCGCGGCGCCGAAGTTCCTCCTCGGCAAATCGCATAAGTTGCCGACCAAGCCCTTTTCCCTGCTGCGAAAGACCGACCGCCAGCAGGCCGATGTAACCGGCACCTTCGCCGCTGGCCAGCACCTTCGCATTCGATGGGTCAGCTGTTTCGATATAAATGCACGCCACGATTTTCCAATCCCCTTCCACGACGTACAGCGATCCTTCCTTCATTTTTTCGCGCACGCCACTCTCATCAATGCGATCACCTTTCTTGAAAAAGCTTTCTTTGCGGAAGGCCAGGTTGATCAGTTGCGTGATTACGGAGACTTCGCTGGAATTGGCAAGACGAGGCGTGAGTGGCTCCATATCGCTTTGGATTTTACGACCCGCCCTCGCGATTCACATTCCAACCGAGCTCATGTGACTGCAATCACGGCGTATTGGCCGATTTAGGCGCAAAATAGAAGTCGAATTCTTATCGTGGAGAGACCCATGGAGCCGTTCCGCCTGCACCTGTACGCTTGCACCCAAGAGAAATCCGAAGGCGTTCCGTCGTGTCCAACCGCCGGCGCCTGGGCCGTCATCTCGGCCATCGAGCGCGAGGTTCAAGCCCGCGGCCTCGATAACGACGTACAAATCACCACCAGCGGCTGCATGGGTCTGTGCGATGAGGGCCCCATCATGGTCGTTTACCCAGAGGGCGTTTGGTATCGCAAAGTAAAGCCCGGCGACGCCGCCGAAATCGTGAGCTCGCACCTCGCTGGTGGCAAACCCGTGCAGCGGCTCGTATGGAACGATGCCGCCGCGATGAAGGCGATGTCCACCGAGCATCGCGACAAGTTCCGCGCCATGATGGCCGCGAAAGAGAAATCGGGCATGCTCCCCGACCGCATCGAAGAAATAGCGCGCAGCTTCATGCAGAGCCGCGTGCTCCTCACTGCGCTCGAGCTTGACCTGTTCTCCACCATTGACGACGGTGTCACCATCTCCCAAGCCGCCAAGCGTGCCAATGTCAGCCCGCGCGGCATCGAAGCTTTGATGAATGCGCTGGTCGCTCTCGGCCTGCTGGAGAAGTCCGGCGATCGATACACCAACACCGCCGAAACCGCACGCTACTTCAAGCAAGGCTCGCCGAACAATCAGCGTGATGGCATGCTGCTTGCCACGCAACTCTGGCACACGTGGTCCACGCTTACGGATGTCGTTCGTCGTGGCAGTCCGATCGAACGCGAATCACGCCGCGACTGGACGAAGCACTTTATCGCCGGCATGGAACGCAACGCGAAACTCCGCGCCCCTTCGCTCGTGAAGACCCTCGGTGTTGAAGGCGTGAAGAAGGTACTCGATCTCGGCGGAGGCTCCGGCGCCTATTCCATTGCATTTGCGAAAGCATCGCCGAACCTCAAGTCCGAGATCCTCGACGTCCCCGCCGTCGTGCCGCTCACCGAAGAATATTTGACCGCTGCCGGTGTCGACCGCCAAGTTAGCGTCCGCACCGGCGACATGCTCTCCGATGACTACGGTAGCAATTACGACCTGGTGCTGCTGAATGCGATCTGCCACATGTTCTCGCCCGAGCAGAACGAAAGCATCTTCCGCCGTGCCTTGGCTGCTCTCGCTCCGGGAGGCCGCCTCGTGGTGCAGGATTTCATCCTCAATCCCGAGAAGACCAGCCCGCACTTCGCCGCGTTGTTCACCGTCAACATGCTGGTCGCTACGGAATCCGGGTCCAGCTATACCGAGGCGGAATACACGCAATGGCTGAAGAACTCGGGCTTCCGCGAAGTGAAGCGTATCAATCTGCCCGGCCCAAGTGACCTGATCGTCGCGACGAAGTAGTGAAGTCCATACAAGCGGGACGACACTCGCGCACCATTTAGAATGTCAGTTAAATGAACATCAAGATCGCGACCACTGACCCTCTTGCCTTTGCCACCGATGCACTCGTCGTCCTCGCCATAGACGACGGCGACAAGGACAACAACCAGCCAGAATTCCAAACCAAGAGCGATTCGATCGCAAAAGCTGCAGCCGATCTCGTTGCCAGCAAAGAAATCACCGGCCGCCTCTTCGAAGTCGCAACGCTGCACAGGCCCGACGGCCTGAAAGCCAGGCGCCTCGTCGTAGTCGGCTGTGGCAAAGCGAAGAGCTTCACATCCTACGAACTTCGCAAGGTCGCCGGCGCCGCCGTCCGCGCGCTCAAGAAAAGTTTGAAGTCGATTGCGATCGTCGCCCCGGAGAGTTGGTCTGGCAGCGCGGATCCCGCCTCGCAGAGCACGCTCATCTTCGAGCGCGGCGGACTGCTGGAGGTCATCAAAGCCATCGCCGAAGGCGCAGTCATCGCCAACACCGACTACAACTACTACCACTCCGATCGCAAGACGCAACAGATCGACGAGCTCACTATCCTCGTCCCTGCCTCCGCCGATTCAAAGGCGCTCGAACAGGCGGCGAAGCAAGGTCAGATCATCGGCGAGTCGCAGAACTTCACCCGCGACCTCGTCAACGAGCCCGGCAATCGCATGACGCCCACCATCCTCGGTGAGCGCGCCAAAAAAGTCTGTGCCGAAGTCGGCCTGGCCTGCGAAGTGTTTGGCGCCGACAAACTCCACGAACTGAAGATGGGCGCTTTCTGGAGCGTCTCCCAAGGTTCCGACGAGCCGCCTGCGCTCATCGTCATGAAATACGAGCCCGCCGGAGCGCCACAAAGTCCCGTTCTCGGCTTGGTCGGCAAAGGCATTACCTTCGACACCGGCGGCATCAGCATCAAGCCCGCCGACGGTATGGAAAAAATGAAGTACGACATGGCCGGAGGCGCAGCCATGATCGGCACCATGCGGGCGATCGCCCTGCTGAAACCGAACGTCCGCGTCATCGGCATCGTCTGCGCCGCCGAAAACATGCCCGGCGGCAAAGCGCAAAAGCCCGGCGACGTCCAGATCGCCATGAGTGGTAAATCCATCGAGGTCATCAACACCGACGCCGAGGGCCGCCTCGTTCTCGCCGACGGCCTGCACTACGCCAAACAGCTTGGCGCGACCCATCTGGTCGACGCCGCCACCCTCACCGGTGCCTGCATGGTCGCACTCGGCGGCATCAACGCCGGCATCTTCGCCAACGACGAGGACTACTTCAATCGCTTTACCAAGGCGCTGAAAAAATCGGGCGAAAAAATGTGGCGCCTGCCCGTCGACGACGAATACAAGGAGCTGATCAAATCACCGATAGCCGACATTAAGAACACCGGAGGACGCTACGGTGGCGCCATCACCGCGGCCATGTTCCTGAAAGAATTCGTCGGCGACACGCCATGGATCCACCTCGACATCGCCGGCGTCGCATGGCAGGAAAAAGCTCTGCCGTGGCTCGCCGAAGGTCCGTCCGGCATAGCGGTGCGCAGCATCATCGAACTCGTGCGCAGCTTCGCGTAAGCCGCAATTGCAAAGGTCATGCCCCCGGCATGGCCTTCCCTTTTTGCCTTCGCCCCGCGAAAAATCTGCCTCTGCCGCGTTCTATCGCGCTACGCTTCCAGCATCGTGGAGGCATCCATGAAACCGCATCTCTATCTTCGCGCCTACATGGCTGGCGCTTTTGTTCCAACGCTGGTCGTAGTGCTCGTCCTTGCCGTATACACCATTCTGCGGTACGGCACGGGCGTGACCATTCCATTGGAAAAAGGCATCATCTTCCCCATCGCCCTCGTGCCCAACATCTGGTCGCTGTGGAACGTTCTATACACCCGCCTGCACCAGCGGCATCGCTTTGACATCGGCTGGTACGGCGCGCTACTCCCGTTCCTCCTTGCGCCGGTCGCGGCATTCGTAGCCAGTGCAACCGGCATCCTCAGCTTCCGCGAACAAGTCATCGTACTGTTCGGAGAAGTTCGCGTTCCATACGGCACCGTCGGCGTGGGATTCGCCTGCGCGTTGATCCTGTACTACTTCGTGTGGAAGTACCTGGTGGGATTCTTGAATGAGGTCGTAGGGGTCGCCTAGATCCCCGAAGCGATTTCGTTGTAACTCGGATCGAACGGCTTTTGCGTAAACCGATACTGATCGCGCTCGTCGTCTTCCTCGGCGAGCGTTCGGACCGCCTGCAAATGCTGCGGACCGTGTTCCACCGGCAGTGGTTCAGTGAAGCCGAGCCGCTCTTTCAACTCGCGCACCTCACCCGCCAACGCGATGATCACGTCCGAGAGCGGGTCTTTCACGTCCTTAGGATCAGTGATCAGGACGCGCTTGCCGTCCTGGTAAATAATGTGCGCCGGCACGCCGACCACGGTTGAATTCGGCGGCACGTCTCGCAGCACGACGGAACCCGCGCCCACGCGCGAGTTCTCGCCGATCGTGATGTTTCCAAGAATGTTCGCGTTATTCCCCACGAACACGCCCGCGAGGACCGTCGGATGGCGCTTCCCTTTTTCTTTCCCAGTGCCGCCGAGCGTCACGCCCTGGTAGAGCGTCACATCATCGCCCACGAACGCGGTCTCACCGATCACCACTCCCATCCCGTGATCGATAAACACCCTTCGTCCCAGCACCGCGCCCGGATGAATCTCAATCCCGGTATAGAACCTGGCCACCTGCGACAGCCAGCGCGCCAGCAGCCTCCACCGCTTCACCCACAGCCAATGATTGAAGCGATGAAAAGTACGGGCGTGGAGTCCGGGATAACACAGCAGCACTCCAAGCGTCGACGTCGCCGCCGGATCACGCTCGAAAATCGTCTGGATGTCTTCCCGAACTCCCGCCCAAAATCCCATGCTTAAACCGGCACCTCGACCGTTTGCTGCGCGGCCACTTCGTCGCGCAGGTTCTGGAACAGGATACTGCTCAGGTAGCGCTCGCCGTAACTCGGCAGCACCGTCACAATCAACTTCCCGGCATTCTCCGGTCGGCTGCCGACCTTCACCGCCGCAACCACCGCCGCGCCCGACGAGATCCCGACCAGCAGTCCTTCTTCCTTCGCCAGCCGCCGCGCCATCGCCACCGACTCGTCGCTGTTCACCTGCACAACTTCGTCAATCAGCTTGGTTTGCAGAACTTCCGGAATGAACCCCGCTCCTAGTCCCTGGATCTTATGTGGCCCGGGAGCGCCACCGGAAAGCACCGCGCTCTCGGTCGGCTCCACGGCAATCGCCTTAAAATCCGGCTTCTTCGGCTTGATGTACTCCGAGACGCCGGTTATCGTTCCGCCTGTTCCCACACCAGAAATCAGGATGTCGACTTTGCCGTCAGTATCATTCCAAATCTCCGGACCGGTCGTCTCGAAGTGGATCTTCGGGTTCGCCGGGTTGCGGAATTGCTGGAGGATGAGCGCGCCGGGAATTTCCTTCGCCAGTTCTTCGGCCTTGGCGATCGCCCCTTTCATACCCTTGGGACCGGGGGTCAGTATGAGTTCTGCCCCGAATGCGCGCAGCAGCACGCGCCGTTCCTGGCTCATCGTATCCGGCATGAGAATGATCAGCCGATAGCCCTTCACCGCCGCCACGAACGCCAGCCCGATACCCGTGTTGCCGCTCGTCGGCTCGATCAGCACCGTCTTGCCCGGCTGTATGCGGCCCGCCTTTTCTGCTTCTTCAATCATGCTTACCCCGATGCGGTCCTTCACGCTGGCGCAAGGGTTAAACCCTTCGAGCTTCGCCGCGATCAGGGCCTTGCTGCCGTCGGTCACTTTATGCAGGAAAACGAGCGGCGTACGCCCGATAAGTTCTGTTACGTCATTGGCAATCTTCATTGGAAATACTCCTTGCTACACGATGCGAAATCACCGTGCTCGGAATCGAAATTTTTGGGAATTACGTGGCCGGCTATAGAAGGGGTGGCAGGCACACCACGCGCGGGGTCAACAACAACAGCAACAACATGCGTGGAACGAGGGGGTCACGCAAATACTGTAGCAATGCGGAGCGGAGGATGCAACTGGCCGACTTGCGAGGCCATGTATTCCTGTCGAAATTCCGCAGTCCACGGTACAATCCTGCGACACTCCCAATGCCCTTAGCTCCCGGAACTCGTTTCGGCCCGTATGAGATTGTGTCCGCCATCGGTGCGGGCGGGATGGGCGAAGTGTACCGGGCCCGCGACAGTCGCCTGGATCGCGATGTTGCTCTCAAGATTCTTCCCACTGAAGTCGCCGCCGATGTGTCGCGGCGGGCGCGGTTCGAGCAGGAAGCGCGCGCGGTCGCCGCGCTAAACCACCCCAACATCGTCGCTGTCTACGACGTCGGCGACGGCTACATCGTCAGCGAACTCGTGGATGGCGAGATCCTCCGCGAAGCAAAGTTCGGATTGCGCCGGACGCTGGATATTGCCGCGCAGATCGCATCCGGGCTGGCCGCTGCGCACGCCGCCGGAATTGTCCATCGCGACCTCAAGCCCGAAAACGTGCTGGTGACAAAGGACGGACGCGCCAAGATTCTCGACTTCGGTCTCGCGCGCATGGGAAGCCGCCAAGCCGCCGCGGCCGAAGGTACCCGTACCTTTATCACCGAACCCGGCGTAGTGCTCGGGACCGTCGGGTACATGTCCCCGGAACAAGTGCGCGGGCAGGAGGCAGATCACCGCAGCGACATCTTCAGCTTCGGCGTAATGCTCCACGAAATGCTCGGAACGGAGCGACCTTTCCAGGGTGAAACCAGCGTCGACACCATGCAGGCAATCCTGCGCCAAGACCCGCGAGAGTTGCCGCGCACCGTCCCCGTAGGTGTGCGGGAGGTGGTGGAGCATTGCCTGGAGAAAGATGCAGGCAACCGCTTCCAATCCGCGCGCGACCTCGGATTCGCGCTGCACGCGCTTTCGCAAGCAGACAGCCAGAGCGAAGCAGCCGTCACCCCCATCCTGTCCAAAGCCGTCAGTTCGGCGTTTCCCACTCGAAACTGGCTTTGGATAGCGGCTTTGTTGCTCGCCGTGGCAGCATCGACATTCTTCCTCACTCGCTGGCTGGCTCATCCACCCCCGCCGACGCGCTGGTCGGCAGTGCGCCTCGGTGGACCGCAAATGTCGGTCAATCCGCGACTGTCGCCTGACGGCCAGGTCCTCGCATTCCAGGCGTTCGTGAACGGAAATACCCAGGTTGCCGTAATGAAGCCCGAGTCCGGCAACTGGAACGTGCTGACGCACCGGAATGACCGCGGCTCGATCGACGATCTTTGCTGGTCCGCGGATGGCAATACGATTTACTTCAGCCGCAACACAGATGTCCCCCAAGGGGTTTTCAGCATCCCGTTTCTCGGCGGTGAGGAGCGCATGGTTCTGGAAAACGCCGACAACCCGGCCGCTCTTCCCGACGGTTCCCTGCTTGTCGCACGTATCAACCAGCAGCGCCGCTTGCAACTCGTCCATTTCTGGCCGGAGACCGGAAAGTTACAAGAGCTTCCGGTAGAGATGCTTAATTTGCCGACCTTCCTTTCGCCGGAGGTATCACCCGACGGTCACCGTGCGGTTGTCTTTGGAAGCGTGACGGGCAAGAGCGCCGAGAACCCGAGCCTTGTGGAAGTGGATTTGGTGTCCGGATCCGCCCGTTCGATTCCCCTGACTGGCTTGAACTATTCCGACCTTCGCACCTATGCGCTTGCCCCGGATGGAAGATCGATCCTGGCTGCATTTCGCGAAAAGGCGCTCACCCGCATCCTCCGCATATCGCTGGATGGACGCGGTGCACCTCAGGACCTCTTCATGGTCACGAGCGATGTTTGGGCGATGGATGCCGCTCCCGACGGAAGTGTTTTCATCAGCCCGCTCGACCGTCCGGCAGAGTTGGTGTCTATCCCATCGCATGGTGGACAACCGGTGAAGGTCGCCAGCTTTCCGCAGCTTTTCCACCTGGACATGGTCGTTGTGCTCACGGATGGCAGGGCGGTCGTTCCCGCACTGGTCTCGGGACACGCGCGCCTGGTGGCCGTTGAGCCGGGTAAAGATCCGGTGCAGTTGGTCAACACTCCGGAGGACACTGCATCACCTATGACCGCGATGGCCGGGAACCGCATCGCTTTCGCAATCGGTCGCGAACCGCAGGATACGATCGCCATCGCAGATGCCTCCAATGGCCGGATCACCGTACGAATTTCGCCGCAAAAGGGCGACTTGCAATCCCTCGCGGCTTCTGCCGACGGTGCGACACTTTACTTCACGGCGGGAGGAACGGTCTGGTCGGTTGCATCCTCTGGCGGCGATCCACACAGCATCTGTCCCGGCGATTGGGTGGTGTGGAATCCCGCGCGCGGTACGTTGATCGTTGCCCGTAATGAGAGTTTGCGGATCAACTTGTTCGAGGTTCCCGCCATGGGTGGCACGGAGCGTAGCATTCCACCCGACCACGATTCCCCACTCTTTAACTTGTTTGTCTCGCCTGGCACCATTCGCAGCGATGGCCAAATGCTTGTACCGCTCAATGTCGTGGACTCCTGGTTCAATCCGCTCGGGCAACTCGATCTGCAATCCGGGCGTGTGAAGCGCCTGGCGGGAGATCCCATGAGCGATTTGCATTCGGCCGCCTGGACCCGCGACGGCGGTATCGTCGCCACCCGCGAGACTCTGGATTCGTCAATCTGGCGGTTCTCGCCCGAACACAAATAAGGCGCGCTTACGGAGCCGTCAGCCTCCGCCCAGCCGCTGTAAATCCTCAGTGGTGTTGTAAGGGGCGGTGCGAGCTTCGTTGAGAAGCTCAACCACAAAATGCACCAGCCGCAATTTGTCCATCACCGTAGCGCCGCTGCCCAGTTCCACATGGCTGATCGCCGGGCTGATAAGCACCGCCTTCAATCGCGACGCCGGAATATCTTTCGCCAGCCACAACGTTTCCGACGGCGGGATCACGTTGTCTCCCGCCCCATGCAACAACAGCACGGGAACATGAATGCGATACAGCGTGGCATCCGGCGATACAGCGTCCATCTCTGCTTGGTGCTTCTCAATTTCTTGCAGCAGGATTTGTTTTTCCGCCGCTTGGTTCTGCACCACCAACCGCGCCATGATCGCCTGCCCTGCCGGCGTCATCTTCTTTGCAATTTCCTTGGCCTGCACAATGTTCTCGTAGAGTTGTTCGCGAATTGCCTTTCGCGCCAGCGCAACATCCGCCGCCGGAAAGAACTCCTCTGGATGTGCGTAGATCGCCACCAGCACGCCATACTCATGGGCCTTCATCGGTTCTGAATGACCATCGGGATACACGGCTTTGTCGGTCGCGAAGAACCTCATCACCCGCGCCATGTCATCATGCCCGCCGATCGCCACCACGTAACAAATGTGCTGCGCGAGCGCCGGATCGCCGGCCGCCTCCAGCGCCAGCCCTCCGGCAAAACTCAGTCCCAACACACCTACGCACGGGGTATGCATTCGCGCCGCAAGATCGTCGGCCGCCGCAGCGATCTCCTCGATCGATACCGGCTTAATCTCGTATCCCGCGATCTCCGGCAAATTCGGTGTCGCTACCACCAACCCCGCACTCGACATCGCCTTCGCAAACCGCACCAGCCGCGGCTCGTTGTACCCCAGGTAATGCACCCCATGCACAATCACCATCGCTGGCGCATGCTGCAAATCTGTCGGAACGTACAACCTCGTTAGCAACTTTCGGTCGCCGCTCTGGAAAGTCGAATCCTGCGTCTGGATCGGATGAATTCCACGGTTCGCAAAAAAACCACGCGCCTCCGACGACTGAATCCGCAACAGCACCGCAATCGCGCGCAAGTGCGCGTACGCCGGATTCCACGCAATCGCTATCAGCGTGAAAACGATGATGAGCACGACCAGCCACCGCGATTTACGTCGGGAGGAACTTTCAGGGAAATTTTGCTGGAGACGCGCGGCCGTCATGGCTGCTGCGATACTACCCCTCACAAATGCGAAACGCTATTGCAATGGTTTGGTCGGAGGCGGCGCCGCAGCGGGCGACTGAATTAGGTCGAGTTGGTGCTGCACCTGCCGCCTGAATTCCAGTGGATGCGAAATCCGCGGGAATGGATCGGGCGTCCCGCCTACGCCCCTCAGCGTGATCGTGCCGAAGCCGAACATCCGCCCCATCAGCGACTGGTCCACCATGATGCTTTCAATCCGCGTAAGCATCATTTCCTCGGTGCTCCGGCTCACCAAGCCGACTTTCACCGTCACACGTTTGTTGGTAACCGCCATCTCGACGGAATTGCGGCGCACGAACGAAATGATGATCAACAACAAACCAATCCCCAGCAGCACCGCGCCACCGATGCGCGCATAGTGCGCCTGGTCTGGCTGGATCACCGACGTTCCCGGCATCCCCGCAGCGACGTACACCCCTACCGCCACCAGGATCAGCCCAAATACCAGGTGCCAGAAAATCACGATCCAATGGAGTCGCGTGCGGTAGATCACCTGTTCGCCAGGGATCAGATTGTGGTCGATATAGCTCATCAAATTTCCAGTATCACCGGCATAATCAGCGGCCGCCGCTGCGTGCTCTTCGCAATAAAGCGCTTCAAATCCTGCCGAATCTTTTCCTTGATCACGCCATAGTCCGCGATCTCTTCCGGACTGGATGCATTCAGCGTCTGCAGTGTGGTCTCGCGCGCTTTTTCCACGAAGCCATCGCCCTCCGAGCCCGGCGCAAACCCGCGCATCACGATCTCGGGCACCGACTCCACCTTCCCCGTCAGCTTATTGATCGCGATGATCGGTAACACAAATCCGTCTTCGCTCAGGTGCCGGCGGTCGCGGATCACGAGGTCTTCCACCACCTCGCCTATCGACCCGGAATCGATGCACACGCGCCCAACATTTACCTTCCCGGTCTTGCGCGCGCCCAGTTCATCGAACTCCAACACATCGCCGGATTCCATCATGATCACCTGGCCAACCGCACCGCGCATCGCCGACGCCAACTCCGCATGCAGCTTAAGCTGCCGATACTCACCGTGGATCGGAATGAAATAGCGCGGCCTTACAAGGTTAATAATCAGCCGCAGCTCTTCCTGGCTGGCATGTCCGCTCACGTGCACTGGCGGCGTCGAGCCATCGTCATAAATCACATGCGCATTGCGCCGGAACAGGTGGTCGATGACTCGGTAAATCGATTTCTCATTCCCCGGGATGATTCGCGACGAGAGCACCACCGTGTCGTTCGGCTCGATCTTCGCATGCTTGTGGTTGTCCACCGCTGCTCGCGACAGCGCCGACATCGGCTCGCCCTGCGTGCCGCTGATCAGCACGCAAACTTTTTCCGGGGCATGATCGCGGATCTGTCCCGGCGTAATGAACGCGCCCTCCGGCATATCGATGTAGCCCAGGTCCTGCGCGATATCCACCGACTCATTCATCGACCGACCAACCAGCGCAACCTTGCGCCCGTTGTTATACGCAGCCTCAATCGCCAGGTTAATGCGATGGATCGATGACGAGAAACATGCCAGGAACAACCGTCGCGGTGCGCGATGAAAAATCTCGGCGAAGCGGGCGCGCACCGCCCGTTCACTTGGTGTGTATCCGCGGCGCTCAACGTTGGTCGAATCCTGGAACAACGCCAGCACATTCTCTTTGCCGTATTCAGCGAAGGCGTGCAGGTCGAACATCCGGTTGTCCGTCGGCGTCGGATCAACCTTGAAATCTCCGGTATGAATAATGATGCCTACCGGCGTATGCACCGCCAGCGCCACGCAATCCACCAGCGAGTGTGTCACCTGCATCGCATGGATCTTGAAAATCCCCACCTGGAACCGATCGCCCGGCCGGATCTCGTTCAGCACGGCATCGTCGAGCAGCCCGTGCTCTTCGAGCTTGTTCTCCACATACGCCAGGGTGAACTCCGTGCCATAAACCGGAACGTTCAGCTCGTTCAAAATCCATGGCAGCCCGCCGATATGGTCCTCGTGCCCGTGGGTCAGCACGATTGCGCGAACTTTGTCGCGGTTTTCCACGAGGTAGCTGATGTCCGGGACAACAATGTCCACGCCCAACAGCTCGGCCTCCGGAAACATCATGCCGGCGTCAATGACGATGATGTCGTCGCCATAACGCACGGCCATGCAGTTCATGCCGAATTCGCCGAGACCGCCTAGTGGAATGACTTGTAGTTTTCCCGAGGGCATAGCAGAAGAATTGATGCTAGCACAGCAAGCAGCACGGCGCAGATAAGCTGCAATCTAATCACTGCACGCCTATACTGAAGCTAACGTCATGCCCGACGAACCGAAAAAAGGTTGGCTCGCTCGCCGCATCCAACAAGGCATTCAAAAGGGCCTCACCCGCGCCTACGCCACCGTCGCGGTCAACCCCACCGACTACCTCACCCACCTTCGCAGCGCACACAACCTGCCCGTGGTCAGCTATCACGGCATGTATTCCGTTCCCGTCGAGCAACTCGACGAAGTCGCTAACGACACCATTCGCGGTTCCATGAAACTAGCCGCCGCCGAAGGCGCAGGCTTCGGACTGGGTGGCTTCCTCACCATCGTTCCCGACCTCAGCATCCTCGCCGCCATCACCATGCGCATGATCCAGAAGCTTAGCCTCGTGTATGGCTTCGAATTCAATACCGACAACGAAATGGCCGAACTCTGGATTGCCGCCGCTAGCGCCGCCGGTGTCGACATCAGCCGCGAGCTTCTCGAGAAAGAAGTCGTGCAGCGCTTCATTCCGAAGGTTATCCAGCGAATCGCCGCCCGCGCCAGCGTAGAGTTCGTAGAAAAATGGAGTGCCCGCCTAATCCCGCTCGCCAGCTCGGTGCTTGGCGGAGGCCTGAATTATTTCTTCGTCCGCGCCTGGGGCGAACGCGCCTGCAGCCACTTCCGCGCCAAGCACCTCGCCCGCCGCGAAGCCATGCGCCTCCAGGACCAGCAGGAGGTCCACCCCATCCTGCTGCCGCCGTCCCCCCAAGGCTAATTGCTGGCTGCTAACGGCGCCTCAGCCTGCGCTGGAAATTCCCCTTCCCACTTCGCCACCACCACCGTCGCCACACAGTTGCCGATCACGTTAACTGTCGTCCGGCCCATATCGAGTAATTGGTCGATGCCCAACAGCACGAACACCGGCTCAATCGGCAGCCCAAATGATCCCACCGTCGCGAGCAGGATGACGATCGCCGCGCGCGATACTCCGGCCACGCCCTTGCTGGTCAGCATGAGCGTCAGTAACAGCATGAGCTGCCGCCCGATCGAGAGGTGTATCCCGCTGGCCTGCGCCACGAAAATCGCGGCCAACGATAAGTAAAGTGTGCTGCCCGTCAAATTGAAGCTGTAGCCAGTCGGCATCACGAACGCGACGGTCTTTCGCGGGACCCCGAACGCCTCCATGCACTCCATCGCGCTGGGCAGCGCCGCCTCCGAACTCGCCGTGCCGAACGCAATCGTCGCGGGTTCCGCGAGCGCCTTCAGGAACGGCCGCAGCGGCACCTTCATCGCCAGCAGTACTGGAAGTATTACGCCAACCAGGAAAACCACCAGCGCCACATACAGCGCGATGATCAGCTTCGCCAGGTTCACCAGCACGCCCAGCCCAGTGTGCCCGACGGTGTAGGCAATCGCCGCCCCCACACCGATCGGTGCAAACAGCATCACGATGTTGGTGAACTTGAACATCACCTCGGCGAGCGACTCGCACCATCCCAGCATCACCCGCCGCTTCTCTTCCTTCACACGCGCCAGAGCGATCCCGAAGATCGCGCTGAACACCACGACCTGCAGAACCTGCCCCTCGGCAATCGACTTCGCAATGTTTTCCGGAAACACATGCAGGATCGTGTCCGAAGCCGTGAGCTTCTGCGCCGCCAAATCCGAGGGCGTAGCCGCCGTCCCAATCTGCGCGCCGACTCCAGCCTTGCTGATGTTGATGGCAAACAGCCCAATCACCAGCGCCACCGTCGTCACCAGTTCAAAGAAGACGATGGACTTCCATCCCATCCGACCAACGCTCTTCAAATCGCTGTGACCTGCAATTCCCACCACCAGGGTCGCGAAAATCAGCGGCGCGATTACCGTCTTGATCAGCCGCAGAAAAATCAGCGCCAGCACTCTCACGTTGACGTGGCGGTCATCCGCCAGTTGCGGGAAGTCATGTCCAGCGACCGCACCCACAATCATCGCGACGAAGATCCACGTCGTCAGCGAGCGCCGTATACAGCCGTGCACCAGCAGCGCCGCCACCATCACCCAGCGCGCGGCAAACAACCCATGCGCCGGCAACGTCGTGAAGCGGCCAACCACGGTCAGCACCGCCGCCAACGTAAATGCCGCAATCGCAATGTAGAGGCTTTTTTGCTTCATGGCCTATCGCAGCAAGTCTTCCAACTCCACTCCCCTATCCGTCTTCTCGTCGCGATACTTCACAATCACCGGCGCGTACAGCGAAAGCCCCCACTCCTGCGCCTTACCCCGCGAAATCGCCCGCGATCCCGGTACCACCACTGCGCCCGCCGGCACTTCCAGCGGCCCCTCCGCCGACGACCGGTACACCTGCTCGCGCACAATATCGAACAGCGGAGTCGACCGCGTGAGTACCGTCCCCGCCCCCAGCACCGCGCGCTCGTGCACAATCGTTCCCTCGTACACGCCGCAATTCCCGCCGACGAGAACATCGTCCTCAATCACCACCGGCGTCGCATTGATCGGCTCCAGCACACCGCCGACCTGTGCCGCCGCGCTAAGGTGAACGCGTTTTCCCACCTGCGCGCACGATCCCACGAGCGCATGCGAATCGATCATCGTGCCTTCATCCACATAGGCACCTACATTCACATACATCGGCGGCATGCAGATCACGCCCGGCGCGATGTACGCCCCTTCCCGCACCGTCGATCCTCCCGGCACCACCCTCACCCGCTGTTCCGGCGAGAAATGCTGCACCGGGTACGTATCCTTATCTACGAACGAAAACGATCCGCACGATTCCATTACTGCGATCGCACCCAGCCGGAAGCCTAGTAAGATTCCCTGCTTCACCCAGGCATTTGCGATCCATCGCCCCTCACGCTTTTCCGCCGAACGCACCTCGCCCCGCGACAAGGCCTCGCGAAGCTTGAAAAATATCGCACGCGCGCCAGCTTCCCGGGCCGCTTCTGCGCCCAGTCCATAAAGCCGTTCGATTTCAATCTGTAACGGATGCATCGTCGCGAGTATACCCGTGCCTTTCGTAACCTCGCAGCAATTAACGCCACCACCGCAAATTGCATCCTACGGTTTTGGAAAATGGACGCTCTCGCCCCGCTGCTCAATCGCACCCTGCTCCTGGTGGCGCACCCCGACGACGAATCCATCTCGTGCGGCGCGCTCCTCCAGCGCATTCGCGAGCCCATCGTCGTCTACGGCACTGACGGCGGCCCCGAAGACCAATATTTCTGGGGAAAATACGGTTCGCCCGAGCAGTACGTTGCGCTCCGGCGCGAAGAAGCTACCAACGCCCTCGGCGCAGTCGGCGTCCGCGAAATTCACTGGCTACGCGACGCGCAAGGCCGACAGTTCCGCGACCAGCATCTCTTCCGCAATCTTCCCCCCGCCGCCGAAGCCCTGCGCAAATTAGTCGCCGAATACAAGCCCGATGTCATCCTCACCCTCGCCTACGAAGGCGGCCACCCCGATCACGACTCCTGTAACTTTCTCGGCCGCCAGATCGCAACCGGGTTCAACCTGCCGGTATGGGAAGCTCCACTCTATTTCCGCCGCGCCAACAACATGCTGCTCCAGGAATTCCGCTCCACCAATGGCACCGAAATCGATCTCATTCCCACTGCCGAGGAACTCCGCCGCAAGCGCATCATGTGCGAGGCTTACGTCAGCCAGCGCGGCGTCGTGCAGATCTTCGAGAACAACGTGCGCGAGACGTTTCGCCCCATGTCCCAGTACGACTACACCCGTCCGCCACACGAAGGCACGCTGAATTACGAGGCCTGGCAATGGCCCATGAACGGCCGCCAGGTCGCTGAAAAATTCCAGGAATACCTGCTGCACGCCGTGAGGACGCCGTGACCAGACAATCCCTGCGCATTCTTTTTGTCGCATACCCATTGCTGCCCGTCTCCGAAGCTAGCGCCGGCGGCGCCGAGCAAATGCTCTGGACGCTGGAGCGCGAATTGCACGCCGCCGGGCACCGCACCACCGTTGCGGCCTGCGCCGGATCGCAAGTGAGCGGCACTCTCCACGTCACCGGCATCCTCTCCCGCGAAATCGACACCTTTGCGAAACGCGACCGTGAACACCAGCACGCCATTCGCAACTTTTTGCAATACGAAGAATTCGATCTTATCCACGACAAAAGCGGCAGCTTCTTCGCCCATGCCGCAAACATTCGCACGCCTCTGCTCGCCACGTTGCATCTTCCGCGCGGCTTCTACAACCTGTCGGACTGGCACGCTCTCGGGCGCCGGGTAACGTTGAATTGCGTCTCCGCCGCCCAGTCCCACACCTTCGCCGATGTCCCAAGCCTCCAGGGATGGGTCCAGAACGGCATCCCCATCGAGCGCTTCCCTCTTCATACTGAAAAGAACGATTACCTCCTCTGGCTTGGCCGTATCTGCGAAGAAAAAGCGCCGCACCTCGCCATTGAAGCTGCCCGTGCCGCCGGTCGCCGTCTCATCCTCGCCGGTCATGTCTATCCGTTCCGTTACCACCAGCAATACTTCGATCAGGAAATCCAGCCTCGGCTGGGCGCCGACGTCGAATTCATTGACTTACCTTCATTCGCCACGAAGCTCGACCTCTTGTCCCACGCCGCCGCCGTACTCGTCACCAGCCAGGTGGATGAAACCAGCTCCCTCGTCGCCATGGAAGCCATGGCCTGCGGGACTCCAGTCGTCGCGTTCCGCCGCGGCGCGCTCCCGGAAGTTGTAGCGCATAGCCGCACCGGCTTCCTGGTCGACGATCAAAAGGCTCTTACCAGCGCGTTGGGCGATCTCGATCTCATCCGTCCCGAAGAATGCCGTGCCCACGTCGAGCGGCACTTCTCGGCCTGCCGCATGGCCAGCGAGTACCTTCGCCTTTACTACGCCATCCTCGGCCGCTCCATCGGCGAGGCAGCCTAAATCGCCGGCCCCCGATGTAAGATCATTCCAGGTGCTCCCCATGGTCTCTCTGGAATCCATTCGTCAGGCCCAGCAACGCCTTCGCGGAGTCGCTGCCCGCACGCCCCTCGTTCAGTACTACCCGCCCGGCCCGAACACCCACGGCCGTACTCTCCGGATCAAGCCCGAGTCGTTGCAGCCCATCGGCTCGTTCAAATTGCGCGGCGCCTACAACAAGATCGCAACCCTTTCCGACGCCGAACGTCAAAAAGGTGTAATCACCTACTCCAGTGGAAATCATGCACAGGGCGTGGCCTTCGGCGCGCGCGCGATGGGAGTGAAAGCCTGTATCGTAATGCCGCGAAACGCGCCAAAAATTAAGATGGACGCCACCAAAGCGCTCGGCGCTGAAATCGTCACGGTTGGGCCCGCCAGCTCAGAACGCCGCGCCAAGGCCGAAGAACTCGCGCGCGAGCACGGCTATGCCATCGTCCCGCCGTACGACGACGAGCAGATCGTCAACGGCCAAGGCACCGTCGGCCTCGAGATTTTCGAAGATCTCCCTGACGCCGACATCGTCCTGGTTCCCATCGGCGGTGGTGGACTCATCAGCGGCGTCGCCTCCGCGCTCAAGCTCAGCGGAAGCCGCGCCAGGATCATCGGCGTTGAGCCCGAGCTCGCCAACGACGCGCAGCAGAGCTTTCGCGCCGGCAAGATCGTCGCTCTCCCTGCCGAGCGCGTCAGCAGCACCCTGGCTGACGGTCTTCGCACGCAATCCGTGGGCAACTTGAATTTCGAAATCATCCGCCAATACGTCGACGACATCGTCACCGTTGAGGAAGACGAGATCCGCGAAGCGATGCGTCGCATGATTACTGAAACGCGCCTCGTCGTAGAACCCAGCGGCGCCGTTACCTTCGCCGCCTATCTCTTCCACGAAGCCAAGTTGCCTAAGGGCAAGAATGTAGTCGCAGTCATGAGCGGCGGCAACGTCGAACCCGAACTCATGGCGCAGATCGTCACCGAATCCGACGCACAGACCGCGCTCCACGCCGGATAGTCACCGAGGAGAAGTTTTTCGCATGCTTCGTCGCCGCATCATGGTTCACGGCCTGCTCGCAATGCTGCTCTCCGCGCCGCTGGCCTTTGCCGCCGCCGAGCACGGCGCCACCATCCGCGAAGGGGAAATCTACATCTCTCCCGACGTTACGTCGCAAAAGCTGACCACGTTCACCCGCGGCCGCGAAGTCGCAATCCTTGAGCACAGCGGTAAGTTCGTCCACGTGCTCGCCACCGTCGACGTCAACCAGGACCTCGAAACCTCTCGCGATATCGCCGGCTGGATGCTTTCGCGCAATGTCATCACCCAATCCACCCCCGATGGCGACAAGCTGCTCTTCGGTGAAGCGGTCGATTCCGAAGCCGAAGCCAGCAAGAGCCACGGACGCAAAGGCGCCGCCAGCGATGCCGAGCGCCTCTACAAGCGCATCTACGATCTCTTCCCAGCTTCGACCATCGCCGGCGAAGCCCTTTACCGCGCCGCCGATATCGAATGGCAGATCCAGAAATTCGACGCCAGCACCCGGCCTTCCTCGAAATCCTCGGACCCGAACCTCAAGCCGCAGATCGACGAAGAGGGAATGCGGCTCGTGATGAAGAAATTCCCTCACACCAAGTGGTCCGAGCTCGCCGCCTTCCATCTCCTCGACAACAAAACCTGTGGCGACTGGGCCGCGCAATCCAAGTGCCCGCTCAAAGAAGCCGAGATCTATGAGAAATACGCGCAGGAGTATCCCAACTCTCCTGCCGCCGCCGAGGCGCTCTATGACGCCGCCTACCGCTGGGCCGCGCTCGTCGATATCTTCCACACGGAAGAGAAAGCCGACAAATCGGCCGATGCCGGACGCCGCGCCGTCGCCGTCGCGCAACGAGTTGTGCAACAGGCACCAAATTCCGATTGGGCCATGCGCTCTCTTCGTCTGATATACATGGTGCAGAACCAAATTCCGGTCTTCGGCAACAACTACGAATAACGATTCGCTGAATCGCCGCACCACCACTCGTTTCCTGGAGAACGATGAACACCTACCTGCTCGCCCTGTTGCTCGGCATCGTTGAAGGACTCACCGAGTTTCTCCCTGTCAGCTCGACCGCCCATCTCCGCATCTGCGAAGCCCTCCTGCATATCGATCTCGGCGACGGCTACTGGAAGATGTTCTCCATCGTCATCCAACTTGGCGCCATCCTCTGCCTGCCCATCTACTTCCGCAAGCGCATCTCGGAATTTCTCGCCACCTTCCCGCAGGGCAAGAACCGGAACCACACCGCTCTCACCCATCCGCTCACGCTCACGCTCATAGCCTTCCTCTGCACCGCAGCGCCCGCGTTCCTGCTGACCAAGGTCATTGGCAAGCACCTAGAGAGCCTCATCATCATGGGCTCTGCGCTGGTCATTGGCGGCATTGTTATGTGGCTTGTCGACGTCATCTTCGCCAACAAGGGCGCCACTGACGACATGGACAAAATGTCTCTCGGCCAGGCTATCTGGATCGGCCTCTGCCAGGTGCTCTCCGCCGTCTTCCCCGGTACCTCGCGTTCCATGTCTACCATCGCCGCCGGCCAGCTTGCTGGAATGACGCGGGCCGCCGCCCTCGAATTCTCCTTCTTCGTCTCCATCCCCACCATGATCGTCGCCACCTGCTACGACCTCTTCAAGACGATGCGTCATAAGGACGCAGCCGGAGCCGCCCTCGGCGTCGTCCACATGGACACCCAGGGCTGGATCACTCTCGCAATTGGCTTTGTTGTGAGTTTTATCGTGGCCTACGGCGTAGTTGCATGGTTTATGAACTGGGTAAAGAACCGCGGCTTCGTTCCCTTCGCCGTTTACCGAATCATCGTTGGCGCGGCCGTGCTCTTCTGGGCAGTCAAAAGATGAAGCGACGCTAAGGTGACTACCTAAATCTCCGCCCCGAAAATACCCTAAAGGACATGCTCGTTAGTCCCAAGCCGGACGTCACCTGAAAGTATTATCAATTTGTTGTGAAATCTCTTGTTTCCCTCAAGCAACTCTGGCTACTATCCATCTAGAACCGCCATGAAAAAATGCCCCCGTTGTCATGAATGCCAAGGTCTGCCTTCTCGGCCCATCTCACGTACGGAAGTCATCTTCACTCGTATGCTCTTGCTCCGGCATTATCGCTGCATGCGGTGCGGAATTCGTTTTCTCGGTTTCCTGACCCCGGTCCGCCAACGGCGCGCGAATGAACGAAAGTCTGCGCAGCCGTCTCGCAACGTCTCGCAGGGCGCACTTGGCGATTAGATTGTGCTTTGCAATCCAGCGCGGCCTATAAACGCGCTGCGGAGGCTCCCCAAACTTTCCCTGTTTCCGGGTCCTGCAGAAATGCGACCACTAGCTGCCCCTTTCCCGAGTCCGAAGGAGCTTTAATCGTTACATCGCGCGCCAGCTCTTTGCCGCCGCTCACGGTCGTCACTTTTTCCAGCTTGCGGACCACGTTCACGTGCTTCAGTGTTTTTCCACCGTTCTCGCCCGCTTTTACCTGCGTCTCCGCGTCGTCGTCCGCCACCGCTAATAGCAGATCAAGTTTCTTGGGACCGGTGAAGCTTGCCGCCTGAACGTGCAGCTTGATCCCCTTGTCCGTCTTCTCCACTCCGCTCAGCGTCAACGGTACCTTCGCAACATTGTGTTCCCGGTCAAAGGCCGCCTGAGCCTTCGGCGCATCGCTGCCCAGGAATTCCACCACGCCGTCCACAATCATCTCCGGCGTGTACGGCTGTTGCAGCTTGAACATCTGCGCATACATCTGCTGGCGCTCGGTAAAGTCATGCGATGAAAACCGGTCCTTCCAGCCGTCGTGGTCCCAGTAATCCACGTGCTCGCTGAGCACAATAATGTTTTCCCCGGGGATCGGCTGCATGTTCCGGATGTTCGCCAGCATCTCGTCTGCAGGAGGACAGCTCGAGCATCCTTCCGAAGTGAACAACTCCACCAGCACCGGCGTTTTGCCGGCACTCTGTTCCGTCGCACTGCTAGGCGGTGCCTGCGCCAGTAGGGTTCCCGAACCGATTGCGACCGCGACCATCCAGGTCAAAAGCGATTTCATAGCGTCCCTCCCCTCACGCACTAATTAATAAGATACGGCGCCGCCCAAAAAGTAACAGGGCGGCCGCGGTGGCCGCCCAATGATTTGTTATCAAGTTTCCGAATTTTGGGACGAGTTGCGAATTCAGCTCGCCGCCACCCGTTCCGGTGCGCCGTTATCCGTGGCGTACATCGCCTCGATCTCGTCGCGGAACTTGGCCTCCAGGTGACGCCGCCGCAACTTCATGCTCGCCGTCATCGTCCCCTCCGCAATGCTCAGCTCCGTCGGCAGGATCAGCAGCTTTTTCATCTTCTCGTACTGCGCCAGCTTCCCGTTCACCTGCTCCACAATTTGCGAATACAGCTCAATCACCCGCGGATCTTTCACCAGTTGATCGCGGCCATCGAACTCCAGGCTGTTCTTTTTCGCCCACTCTTCCAGCATGGCAAAGTTCGGCAGGATCATCACTGCCGGGAAACGCCGCTTCTCGCCAACCATCGCCGCCTCCGCTACCAGCGGGTTCACCTTCAGCGATCCCTCGATCGGTTGCGGCGCAATGAACTTCCCTCCCGACGTCTTGATCAGGTCCTTCTTGCGATCGGTAATCGAAAGATATCCCTCGCCATCAAGATGGCCCACATCGCCCGTCTTGAACCAATCGCCTTCGAAGGCCTGCGCCGTCTCCGTCGGCTGGTGCCAATAGCCTTTGAAAATCGACGGTCCACGTACCAGGATCTCGCCATCGGCGGCAATCTTCACTTCAAGGTTGCTCACAATCGTGCCAACCGTCCCCAGCCGATGATGCTTCGGGTTGTTCAGCGCGATCACCGGCGATGTCTCCGTCAGCCCATACCCCTCGTGGATGCGTATCCCGATGCGCGCATACCATTCCGCCAGTTCACGGCCCAGCGGCGCGCCGCCCGAGATGAAATACTTCACCTCGCCGCCCATTGCCTCGCGCACCTTCGAGAAGATCAACTTGTTCGCCAATTTCCACGAGAGTGCCGACGGCGTATTCCCCGCCAGCACCTCCGGCTCGTGCGCCGCGCCCACGTTCATCGCCCAGTTGTAGATTTTGTTCTTCAGCCCTTCGGCGGCCTTCGCCTTCACCGTGCCGGCAATCTTTTCGTAAACGCGCGGCACCGCTACGAACACCGTCGGCCGGATCTCCTTCATCATCGGCACAATCATGTCGACGTTCGGGCAATACGCAATCATCACGCCGCGATAGAACATCGCGTAGTCTAGGTGACGCGCCGTTATGTGCGACAGCGGCAGGAACGAAATCAGCTGCTCCTCGCCTTCCTTCAGCGGAAACATCTCCAGCGACACCGACAGGTTCGACGCCATGTTGCCGTGCGTGATCATCGCCCCCTTGGAATTCCCCGTCGTCCCCGACGTGTACACCAGGGTTGCGAGGTCATCCGGCTCGATCGATTTCGCCAGCGCGTCGAATGCCTCGTCCCGCCCAGTCGGCCCGTCCTGCATCACCGACTGCATCGGGTCCGCTTCCGGCGGTTCGACATCATCCATCATCACCACGCGTTCAAGTGGGGTCTGCTCCCGGATCGCCTGGATTTTCTGCAGCTGCACCCGGCTCGACAGGAAAATGACTTTCGTGCCCGAATCTTTCAGAAGAAACGCAATCTGTTCCGCCGTTAGCGTCGCGTAAATCGGAACCACCACCGCCCCGATCGCCAGCGCCGCATAATCCGCAATCGCCCACTCAGGCCGGTTCTCACTCAGGATCGCAACCCGGTCTCCCTTTTGCACGCCCCAGATCTGCAACGCTTTGGCCGTCGCGGCGACCCGTCGATACAACTCCTTCGACGAAATGGATGCCCAGTTCGATCCCTCGCGGTAAGTCATCACCCGCGGCATCTCCCTGTCCACTACCGTGAAGAACACATCATTGATCGTCTTGATATCGATCGGCACCCTACTTCTCCAATCCCTTTAAGATGACGTCACAGATGTGATCTGCTGCATGGGCCAGCGGGTAATCCTCCCCGCTCAGCACCCACGACGTCACCATCTCATCAATTGAGCCGAAGAAGCAGTTCGCCGCCACCTTGTCCGATAGGTCGGCACGGAAGGAACCATCCTGCTGGCCGCGGCGGATTGCCTCGCGCACAAGCGCGAAATACTCGACCATGTGGTCGTGTGAGAATTCTTCCAGAAATCTCGTGCTCTGACGCAATTCCATCTGGAACACAATCGCCGCGTTCCGATTTGAACCCATCGCCTCGAGATGTAAATACGCCAATCGCCGCAACTGCTGTTCAGGCGACCCGATCTTCCCCAGTTCAATCCGCGCATAGCGCATGAATCCATCGAAGGCCGCGTTGATCGCCTTCATCAGGATCTCTTCCTTGCTCTTGAAATACAGGTAGACCGTCCCGTCCGCCACATCCGCCCGCGCCGCAATATCGCTGATGCGCGCCGTGAAGAATCCCTTCTCTGCAATCACTGCCATCGCAGCATCCAGGATCCGTTGGTATTTCTCCGTCGAGCGCGCTGACGACGCACTCCCGCTCGCCGGCAAACCTTTCGGCGGGTCGGAAGCAATAGGCTCTTGCGATTCGCGTTTTGGCACGAGTCTGGTAATCCTCTGTTCTGGTTGGAAGCACCCTGAGCGGGTTGATTGCCCTCACTCTAAACTGAATCGCCATTCAGTTGCAATGAAAAGCTTACCTGCGCCATCTCGTCAAAGGATTGTCAATTCTTCGTCCCCATATGCAGCATCTCTCCGCGACGTTATAACGTACTCGGCACGCTGTTTGGGTTGGGGAAAAACGGGACCTTGCTCTTCCCTGCACTGTCATCACTCTTCGGTTCCAGTCCTAGGGACCACACGCCAAGAACCATGCTCACACCTTCTGTCCCCCAAGGAGATGTTCGTGAAATCCAGGACGCTTTTGTTGTGCCTGCTCGCAACCGCCCTTAGCGCCACGCCTCTGTGCGCCCAGTCAAAGCTCGAGAAAATCACCCCTAACGTTTCCGACCAGGATGCGGCGCGGAATTCCACTCGCACGCACCACGCGCTGCCCGCCAATACCACCAGGGGAAAATCCTTTCGCCCCTCGCGCACTGCCGCTCAAATGCAGTTCATGAGCGCGCACGCAGCCAGTGCGCACGCCAACAGCTCCGCCGCTCCCACCGTCTATCCCGGTACTTTGAGCTTTCTCGGGGGAGCCACCGTCCGCCGCGCCGAGTCGCACGCCGTCTTCGTCAACTCGTCGACTGCGTGTCCTGCGCCCGCCTGCTGGGGCAATCCCCTGCAATTCCTCAAGGATTACGGGCATAGCGAATTTGTCCGCATCGTTGACCAGTACGTCGACGACCATCGCCCCGATCGCTACACGCTCGGCGATTCGTTCACCCTCTCCGCTCCCAGTTCCGGCCCCTACACCGACGCGAATATGGCGGCTTTCGCCCACGCCGTGGCTTCCTTCGGAGGATTCTCCGGGTACGATCACATCATCCACCTCTTCCTTCCTCCAGGCCAGGATGTGTGCTTCGATAGCAGCTTCACCACCTGCTATTCACCCGATAATCCTTCCTCATTCGCCTTTTGCGCCTACCATTCCTCCGCCGACTTTACTGACGTTGGACACGTGCTCTACACCGTTGAACCGTTTCAGGATGTCCCGGGCTGCGCCGTCAATCCCGGTACGCCCAACGGCCAGCTGGTCGACTCCACCAACAACATCCTCTCGCATGAGACAACCGAGACAATCACCGATCCCGACGGCGACGCCTGGATCAATATCATCGACTTGTCCATGCTCTTCGAGGAGACCGGAGACGAATGCGAGCTAGTCAATGTCTTCCAGGGTGGTTTCATGCCCGTCGATGTCGAACTCGACCATCATCTCTACGCCATCCAGCCGGAATACTCCAACCTGGCGCGTGGGTGCGCCAGTCGCCCGTAGCTGCAGTGCATATTTCAGAAAGGGCCGCGCTTTCAGCGCGGCTTTTCATTCGCCCATCACCTTCACAATCACCCTCTTCCGCCGCTGTCCATCAAACTCCGCGTAGAACACCCGCTGCCACGTCCCGAAATCGAGCTTGCCCGCGGTCACCGGCAACATCACTTCGTGATGGATCAGCAGCGCCTTCAAGTGCGAATCGCCATTGTCCTCACCCGTCTGATGATGTTGATAGTCCTTCTTGAACGGCGCCAGCTTCTCCAGCCACTCGTCGATATCGTGGATCAGCCCATCCTCATTGTCGTTCACGTAAATGCCCGCCGTGATGTGCATCGCTGAAACCAGGATCATTCCCTCCTTGATTCCGCTGCGGTGCAATACCTCTTCAATTTGCGGAGTGATGTGTACGTATTCGCGGTGCTGCTTCGTGTGAAAGTGCAAATATTCCGTATGAAATTTCATGGCCGTCACTGTACCATTCGAATGCGTGCCGTTGAGCAAGCAAGCGGACAACCAGCATTTCAGAGGTTTCGGTGAATTTCCCCTACCGTTCTGTTCTGCTAGCCTGCATTCTCCTGCTGGCGAAATCCCTGTTATTCGCGCAAGGCGCCTCTGCGCCCGCCCCGCAAAACGACGCCTACTGTCAGCAGATCTCCCACGGCATCGAGCACGCCGATGTCCTCGAGAAGTTTTGTAACTGGGCATCTTCGTTGAGCAAAACTATTCCCAACTTTATGGGCGAGCAGAAGACCCTACGCTCCGAGCAGATCGAACATTACAGTTACCGCCAACTCGGTTCCGTTTCCGCGAAGGTCGCGTACGAAGACGGCAACGTGCACTATTCCGACATTAAGGTCAATGAACGTCCTTTCAGCGGAACCATGGACCAGGTTCCAGGCGCATGGTCCGTTGGGGAGTTCGGCCGCGAGATCGTCGCTCTTTTTCTTCCCAACCAGCCTGCCGAATACCACTTCGTCAAACTCGATCGAGGCTTGGCAAAGGGCACCTACCTCTTCGAAATGAAAGTTAGCTCCACCGACAACCGTTCGTGGAATCTGACCTTCGGGGCCGCCCCGAACCGCAAATTCGCTCATCCTGCCTTTGTAGCCCACTTCTGGCTGATGCCTGGCGATGGCCAACTTGTACGCATCGAACACGAAACCACCGAAGTTCCGAAAGACTTTCCGATCCGCTGGAGCATGAAGACTTCCAATTATTCTGATACCGAGTTAGGAGACGGTACTCGTTTTGTTTTGCCCACATCGGACCTTACTCTCCTCTGCTATCTCGGGAAAAACATGGGCTGTTCGCGCAACGAATTGCAGTTTTCCCATTGGCACAAATTCACTGCCACGCATCGAATCCTTTCAGATACTCCCGCGGCGAACGACCAATAATCTGCCGGATTGTCTCCCAAACACTCATGCGCATTCTTAGATCCCTCGGCCTCGTTCTTCTCTTCGCATCTACCCTCATTGCCCAGTCCCGGCCCGACAACACCAGCTACTGTGGCCAACTCACGCAAACTCTCAACCAGGGCAAGGCGCTTGAACCCTTCTGTGAATGGGTGCTCTCCTTCGACCGCCGACTCCCCGACATCATCGGTGACCAGCAAACCCACCGCTATCACACCGACAACGGCAAAGACCGCAAGCTTATCGACACCACCAGTGCCAAGATCGCTTACATCGACGATCGACCCCAGTTCAGTGAGATCGAAATCAACCATGTGAAGATTGCGCACCAGGATGAAGGCCCGGAAATCATGAAGCTCTACGGCGCCTGGTCAACCGACGACTTCGGCGGTGCACTCCGCCTCCTCTTCGGCCCACACGCCCGCACCTTATTTACCTATGCCGGCGAGACCTCGTGGCAAGGTCAGCGCGTCCTCATTTTCAATTACGACGTCAGCCTGGCGAACAATCTCCGCTGGGAAATCCAGGCCCGCACGGACTTGAGCCATCAATTGGTCAGCACCTTCCCCGCCTACCGAGGGCGCATCCTGCTCAACCCTTCCAATTCCGAGCTTGTCCGTTTCGAACGCCAGACCTACGTCATCGAGAAGGGCTTCCCGCTGCGCTATGGCGGCAACCAGGTCGACTACAAGCGGCTCCCCCTTGGCGATGGCACCTCGTTCGTGCTGCCCGTCGAGAGCACCGTCACCTTCTGCCACGACGAAAAGCACCACCGCTGCGAAGTGAACAACACTACTTTCGAGAACTGGCAAAAGTTCGGCGCCAGGACCCGCATCCTAACCGGCGCTAATCCCTGATAACGGGTGCCCCAGGTTTGGCGATGTTCCAAACCTGGGTTCACGCGTCTACTTCTCCGTTCCCTGCTTGGCGATGATCTGGTCCTTGATCTTGTCGTATGTCGCAGCCGGAATGATTTTCTTTGTCTTCAGGTCGGTCTTCGTTTTGTACGGGCGTCCCGCTATGATCTTCTGCGAGTACGCTGCGCCGATCCCCGGCAGCGCCTGCAGTTCATCCGCCGATGCCGAGTTGATGTCCACTTTCGCGGCGGACTTATCTGCGCTCGCGGAACTGCTCGCTTGTGAACCTGACGCAGCGCTGCTCTGCGCCCAACCCACTGAAGCCATCGTTACTGCCAGCACCAACGCACACAACCATCCAAGTCTCTTCACACCACACCTCCAGAAGAATTTGCACAGCGCGCTTTAGGATGTGCTCCCGCATTCCTCCGTTGGCCAAAAAAAATCGGGCGCAACTCGCGCCGCGCCCTCCTCAAGCAATTTGCTTCGGGTTGTCCTGACTGTCTTTATCGCAAACTTTCCTCCACCTCGCTCAGCCAGTCTGGCCGCTTCAGCACCTCGCGCGGCTTCGGACCATCCGGCGCTCCCACAATGCCGTCCTGTTCCATAAGGTCGATCAAATGTGCTGCGCGACCGTATCCAATGCGCAGCCGGCGTTGCAACAGCGACGTCGAAGCCTTCCCGAACTCCAGCACCAGCTTCACCGCGTCCTGGTACATCGGATCGCCTTCCAACTCCTCGCCATCTCCGCCGCCTGCTTCGCCCATCACGCTGTTGCCTTCTTCCTTAGGCGCTTGCAGGAAGTTGTGTTCATACTGCGCCAGTGCCTGCGCCTTCCAGAACTCCACCACGCCCTCGATTTCTTTTTCCGTCACGAACGGCGCATGCACGCGCACTACGCGCGCCGATCCAGAAGGCAGGTACAGCATATCGCCGCGTCCCAGCAATTGCTCGGCCCCGTTGCCGTCGAGAATCGTTCTCGAATCAATCTTCGTCGCCACGCGGAAGCTCATGCGCGACGGGAAATTTGCCTTGATCAATCCGGTAATCACGTCCACCGACGGCCTCTGCGTCGCAAGAATCAAGTGAATGCCGACCGCGCGCGCCATCTGCGCCAATCGCGTAATCGACTCTTCCACGTTCGCCCCATCCAGCATCATCAAGTCAGCCAACTCGTCGATGATGATCACGATATACGGCAGCGGCTTATGCTCGGTCTGACCTTCTTCGAACAGGCTAGGCGTCTCGTTCCCCTCGAACAGCTTGTTGTACTGGTCGATATTGCGCACGCCCTTTTCCGCCAATACCTTCAACCGGCGCTCCATCTCGCGCACCGCATTCCGCAACGCGTTCGACGCCAGCTTCGGCTCCGTGATGATCGGCGTGAATAAGTGCGGCACGCCTTCGTAATTCCCCAATTCCAGCCGCTTCGGATCGACGAGAATCAGCCTCACCTGCTCCGGCGTCGCCTTGTACAGCACGGACATGATGAACGCATTGATCGCCACTGATTTGCCCGATCCCGTCGAACCCGCGATCAGCAAATGCGGCATGCTGTTCAATTCGGCCGTCACAATGCGCCCATTGATGTCCTTGCCCAGCGCCAGCGTGGTCTTCGTCTTCCCGCCGATAAACTCGTTCGACTCCACCACCTCGCGCAGGTAAATTGTCTCGCGCTGATGGTTCGGTACCTGGATGCCCACCGTGCTCTTCCCCGCCATGCGCTCGATCAGAATGCTCTCTGCCTTCATCGCCAGGCAAAGATCATCCGAAAGATTCGTAATCCGGCTGTACTTGATGCCCGCTTCCGGCTTGAACTCAAACGTCGTCACCACCGGCCCGGGGTTGATCTGTGTAATCGAGCCGTGGACGCCGAATTCCGCGCACTTCTCCACCAGCACCTGTGCCAGTTCCTTCAGTTCTTCTTCGTCAATCTGTTGCTGCTCATCCGGACGCCGCAACAATGACGACGACGGCAGCTTGAACCCGCCCGCAATCTTTGGCATCGTCGTCTTTGCTTTTTGTTGCGCGTCCGCGCGCGACCCGACCGCAATCCCGTCGGCATCCGGAAGCTCGCCCGTCGGCACCGCCGGCATGATCGACGCCGGGATCGACTTCATCGGCGCCACTTCCTCGCCGTCTTCTTCCATCATCTTCTCAATGCCCGACTTCGCCTTAGGAGCCGTAGTCCTCGGTTGCTCCATTACGCGCGGAATCGGCACAGGCTCTTCCGCCCTGCCCTTCGCCGGCACAAGCTGAGCCGTAACCACCGTCTTCTGCTCGCGTTTCTTCGCCAGCGCATCGGCAGCCTTCTTCTTCTCGCGCTCTTTCTTCCAATCCTGGAAGCGGTCCCACCACGCATACGCAAACGCGAAGCGTGTCTCCGACCAGATCTTTAACTCGCCCACCGAGAACGCCGTCGACAAATAAGTCGCCGTCACCATTGCCGCAATGCAAACGATGTACGCACCCGCCAGGTTCAGGTAATGGATCATCGCATCCGCAACGATCCTTCCGATCAACCCTTCAATCCCCGCGCCATGCGCCCAGTGCCAGTGCCACGGCAGCAGCCCGAGAAATGCGCTGGTGAACACCACCATTCCCGCCGCGCCCGAAATCTTTGTCACTGGTGACGCAATCGCCCGCGAGCGGAACCACCGCGCCGCGTACATCCCGAGGAACACCGGCACAAGGAACACTGCGATGCCAATCGTCTGCAACAGCAGGTCGGCGAAGAAGGCGCCCGCCATGCCAATCCAGTTCGCCACCTCGCGCCCGCCTTGGGCCGCGGACGACGTGTTCAACGAAGGATCGGCCGGCGAATACGAAACCAACGACAGCGCCAGCAAAATGGAGGAAAGAAACAGGAGCAGCCCAATCAGCTCGTTCAGCCGCTTATTGTTGGTCGGAGTGGTCGCGCGCGCGAGAAGCGTCATCTGGTTTTTCGGCATTCCGTAGAGACAGTCGCAGGGGGAGATTCCGGACACAACCACGTCAGTTCGCGTGTACCACGAACCGCGGTCCGAGAAATTGTCTTTCGGGAATACCCGAAGCTACACCAGAGCGATTTCGATTATCCCAGAACTGCCCGAGGAATCAAGTACCTAGGGTTGTAATTTTCGGGTGCCCCAGGTTTGGCGGTTTTCCAAACCTGTGGATTTTCCCCATCGTCTCCACCACACCGCCCGGGCGCCCCAGGTTTGACGGTTTTCCAAACCTGGGTTTTCTCGCGCCATCCCCACCAAAGTTGACAATTCCCGCCCTCCGCGCTTCAATCTCCATCAAGCTGATTCTCTGACTTTCCTTTCGTCCCGTTACGCATCGCTGAGCTCGAGGCTTCAATGACTTTTTCTGGTACAGGTGCCCGCCCTGCGCACATCCGTTCTTTCTCCGCCATCCATACCGCCGTCCTCACCCTCCTCATCGCTTCGCTTTCCTTCCTATTGGGCTGCGGTGGCGGCTCCGACCTTGCCCTAAGCTCCGGTTTTTACGACTACGGCCAGGTCGCCATCGGCACCCAGGTGCGCCGCATCGCGCTTACCGTCACCAATACCTCAAACTCCGCTTTCACAGTTTCTCCCAAGCTCACCGGTAGCAGCGATTTCACCTTCGCTCCCGACGTCTCCTGCAAGGGCGACCTCCAGCCTAACCTGGCATGCGTCATCATCGTCACCTACGCTCCTACTGCCGAAGGTCAGGGCAAGGCCTACATCGATCTCGGCCTTTCCTCCGACAACCGCCGGGTCACCCTTGTCGGCACCGGCGTCTCGCTCGCCCCCGGCCAGAGCATCGTTAACGCCAGCGACAATCCGCTCGTCGCCTACTACACCTACGCCCCTGCCACCTCCGGCAACGTCAGCATCCAGTTCGGGCCCGACACCAACTACGATCTCGAAACCAACACTCAGGCAGCCTCCGCAGGTGCGCCCGTGATATTTGAAGTCGCCGGTATGCGCGGCAACTCCACCTACCACATGCGCGCCGTGGTCGATAGCGGTGAAAAAAGTGATGACCAGACCTTCACCACCGGCAGCTTCAGCGCTGATCAGCTTCCCTCCATCACCGCCTCCGGCAGTTCCACCGCCGGTGGCATTGAACTGGTGAACGCTCTCGTCGGGCCCAACCCCAGTACCTATCTCCAGGCTTACGCCATCGATCTCCAGGGCAATCTCATCTGGGCCTACAACTATCCCGATCGTCTTGCAGGCACGCTCCTTCACCCCGTCAAGCTCCTGCCCAACGGCCATTTCATGGCAAATCCCTCGGTCAACAACACCGTTCCCGTGCAAGGCCCCATTCCGGCCGGTGAGCCCATCATGATGCGCGAGTTTGATCTCGTCGGTGTCCCATACCGCCAAATCACTATCGACCAGATCAACTCCGCCCTCACCACCGCCGGCCTCTCGTGGCAGATCGTCGATCTCCATCACGATTTCCTTTACCTGAACAACGGCCATCTCATCCTGCTCGGCAATACCGTGAAACCGCTCTCCGGATTGCCCGGCACCAGCGGCAGCACTCAGGTCCTCGGCGACGTCCTCATCGATCTCGATCCCAACAACAACGTCGTCTGGACGTGGAATGAATTTGATCACCTCGATCCCAAGTACGCTCCCACCGGATATCCCGATTGGACCCACTCCAACGCCCTCATCTACACCACTGGCGACGGCAATCTCCTCGTCTCCATCCGCGAACTCAGTTGGATCGTGAAGGTCAACTACGCCAACGGCACCGGCGACGGTTCCATCCTCTACCGCATCGGTCTCCACGGCGACTTCACCCTCACCAACGGCACCTCGCCGCAGGATTGGCAATACGGTCAACACCAGCCCTCCATCGTCAGCGGCAACGGCGCCGGCATCTACGAACTCGCCATGATGGACAACGGCTTCAATCGCACCCTCTCCGGCGGCAACGTCTGCTCCGGCTCTTCCTGCTATTCCACCGTGCCCATCTACCGCATCGACGAAGCCGCGAAGACCGTCACCATCGTCTTCCGCGATACTTTCCCCAGCTCCGAGTTTTCTGTCTGGGGAGGCTCCACCACCCCGCTCCCCAACGGCAATATCGAGTACGACCTCTGTGCCGAAGGCGCCGGCTCCCTCATCCAGGAAGTCACCGTCTCCTCAACTCCCACCGTCAAGTGGACCGCCAAAACCACCACCGAAAATCTTTACCGCGCCAACCGCATCCCCAGCCTCTACCCCGGAGTCCAGTGGTAACAATCTATTTTCGGGTGCCCCAGGTTTGGCGGTTTTCCAAACCTGGGGATGCTCCCCATCGTCTCCACCACAGCTCCCGGGTGCCCCACGGGGCGCGGTATTCGACACGTGGGGTTTTCCTTTCTACTCCACCTCCCTGCAATCTCCTGATCTCCTTCACTCCGCAATCCCCACAAAATTTGACAACTACTCCACCCCGATTGTTCAATTCTCCATTAACCTGAATCTTTGCTTCCCCTTCGTCCCGTCGCAGAAACTTGAGCTCGAGGCTTGAATGGTTATCGTTGACCGCAGTGCCCGCACCGCGCGCCCCCGTTCTGTCACCACCATCGTCCGCATTGCCCTCACGACCTTCATCGTCGCCTCCCTTTCGCTGCTCTTCGCTTGCGGTGGAAGCTCCGGCGCAGCCCTCAGCTCCGGTTTCTTCGACTTCGGACAAGTCGCCATGGGTGCACAATCGCGCCGCATCGCCCTCACCGTAACCAACACCACCACCTCCGCCTTCTCGCTCTCGCCCAAGCTCACCGGCAGCGGCGATTTCGCCTTCAGCAGCGACGTCTCGTGCAACGGCTCTCTGCAACCCACCATGGGCTGCGAGATGGTCGTCACCTACACCCCCAGCTCCTCCGGCCAAGCCAAGGCGTTCCTCGACCTCGGCCTCTCCACCGGCGACAAGCGCATCACCATCGCCGGCACCGGCGTCGCGCTTTCCCCTGGACAGAGCATCGTCAACTCCACTGACAATCCTCTCGTCGCCAGCTACGCCTACGCCCCCAGCACCGCCGGAAACGTCAGCATCCAGTTCGGTCCCGACACCAACTACGGTCTCCAGACCAACTCGCAAGCCGCTTCCGCCGGAGCGCCCGTCACCTTCGAAGTCGCCGGCATGACCGGCAACTCCACCTACCACATGCGCGCTGTCGTCGATTCCGGCGAAAAGAGCGGCGACCAGACCTTCACCACCAACAACTTCACCGCCGACCAGCTTCCCGCCCTCACCGTCTCCGGCTCTTCTACCGCTGGCGGCATCGAACTCATGAATCCCGCTATCGGTCCGAATCCCACAAGCTATCTACAGGCCTACGCCATCGACCTCGCCGGCAACGTGATCTGGGGCTACCAGTATCCCGACCGCCTCGCCGGCACCATCATCGATCCCGTCAAGCTCCTTCCCAACGGCGACATGATGTTCCTCATCGCTGTCGGCAACAACGCGCCTGCACTCGGACCCATTCCCGCCGGCGAATCCATCCTGCTCCGCGAAACCGATCTCGCCGGTGTCCCTGTTCGCCAGATCACCATCGACGACATCAACAACGCCCTCACCGCTGCCGGCGTCACTTGGCAAATTGCCGACGTCCATCACGACTTCCTCACTCGCCCCAACGGCGACATCATCGTCCTCGCCAACACCTTCAAGAGTTTCTCCAGCCTGCCCGGAACCAGCGGTTCCACCAACGTCCTCGGCGACGTCATCGTCGAGCTCGACACCAACAACAATGTCGTCTGGACCTGGAACGAATTCGACTTCCTCAACGTCGACTACGCTCCCACCGGCTATCCCGATTGGACCCACTCCAACGCTCTCCTCTACACCGCCGGAGACGGCAACCTCCTCGTCTCCATCCGCGAGCTCAGTTGGATCGTGAAAATCAACTACGCTAACGCCACCGGCGACGGACACATCCTCTGGCGTCTCGGTCTCAACGGCGACTTCACCCTCGTCAACGGCTCCTCGCCGCAAGATTGGCAGTACGGCGAACATCAGCCCACCCTCTTCAGCGGCAACGGCGCCGGCATCTTCGAACTCGCCATAATGGACAACGGCTTCAGCCGCCAGCTCACTCCCGGCAATGTCTGCTCCGGTGCGGCCTGCTACTCCACCGTCCCAATTTTCAAAATTGACGAGTCCGCCAAAACCGCCACCATCGTCTTCCGCGATACCTTCCCCAACACCATGTATTCCTTCTGGGGAGGCTCCACCACCCCTCTCCCCAACGGCAATCTCGAGTACGACCTCACCGCCGAAGGCACCGGTTCCCAAGTCCAGGAAGTGACGGTCTCTTCCACTCCCACCGCGCAATGGACCGCCAAGACCAGCACTGAAAATCTCTACCGCGCCAACCGTATCCCCAGCCTGTATCCCGGGGTGCAGTGGTAGATATTTGCAACGGGTGCCCCACTCTACGCGCAGCGCAGGGTGGGGATTTTCCATTTCGGGCCAGCTCACACCACCGTCGTCTCCACATCTCTCTCTCGTCATGCTGAGCGCAGCGAAGCACCTGCTGTTCGCCAACCGCCTTCGCGCCGCTCCTAAAACCTAATCCCTAAAACCCGCCTTTTGTGACCCACAACCGTGCGCCCCGCGTCCCGCCTGATTACAATATCCCCATGGACTCCCTAGTCATTGCCGGCCGCGCGTTCTCGTCTCGTCTCATTGTTGGTACCGGAAAATACAAGAGCGGTCACGAAACCGCCCGCGCCATCGCCGCCAGCGGCGCTGAAATGGTTACCGTCGCCGTGCGCCGCGTGAACCTCGATCGCAGCAAGGAATCGCTGCTCGACTTCATCGACCCGCAGAAATATTTCCTGCTCCCCAACACCGCCGGCTGCTACACCGCCGACGAAGCCATCCGCACCGCCCGTCTCGGCCGCGAAGTCGGCCTCAGCGACTGGGTCAAAATCGAAGTCATCGGCGACCAGAAAACTCTCTTCCCCGACGTCCAGGCCACCATCGAAGCCACCCGCACCCTCGTCAAAGAAGGCTTCACCGTCCTGCCTTACACGTCCGACGATCCAGTCGTCGCCCTCAAGCTCCTCGACGCCGGCGCCTCCGCCATCATGCCCCTCGGCGCCCCCATCGGCAGCGGTCTCGGCATCCAGAACCGCGCCAGCATGAGCATCCTCCGCGAAATGATCACCGCCGTTCCCCTCATCGTCGACGCCGGAGTCGGCACCGCCAGCGATGCCGCCATCGCCCTCGAGCTCGGCGCCGACGCCGTCCTCATGAACACCGGCATCGCCGGCGCCCAGGATCCCGTCCTAATGGCCGAAGCCATGAAAAACGCAGTGCTCGCCGGCCGCCAAGCGTTCCTCTCCGGCCGCATGCCGAAAAAGCTCTACGCCACCGCCAGCAGTCCGCTAGAAGGCGTATCCCGCTAATTTTCGTTTCTCAAGTCGGGTGCCCCATCCTGAGCGCAGCGAAGGGTGGGGTTTTCCCCATCGCGCGACCACATCGCAAGCGCGAAGCGCGCCCCGCCGTTGAAGCCCGGCGCGATAGCGCCGGGGGTAGGACCGAACAAAATTTCAAGCCCGCTTCAGCGGGCGGCAGGCTCTTGCATGCGAGGCGCTGAGCCTCGCTATACATCTACGTCGTCATTCGCCAAACGCCATCATCACCGCAACCCCGGAACAATTTTCCAAAATCCTTCGTGTTTAAGGACTTTGTTTTACCGCCGTCCCCCCAAACACCTCTCTCACGGCATCGACCACGGTTTGCGGTGCCTCAAACGGGATCATGTGACCGCTATTCGGAACTACCACTTGCTTACCGTTTGTGGATAGTCTCCCCAATTGCGGCTGCAACTCGCTAACCCATGTCCGGTGAAAGTCTCCGCTGTCCTGCTTGGAAAGCCCGGGCACATCCGCCTCTTTGCCCGCCGTCAGCACCACGACTGGCTTGCTCCCAAAATCTCCCGAATTCCGAGCCTGTTCCGCGCTCTTGTCGAAGTCCTCCAGTTCGCCAAGCAGCGCCTTGGTGAACGGCACACTTTGCTGCAGGTAATTCACCTCGTCAATGAAGTCGCGCGGATACTGATCGAGCGAGTGGTCCCTATGCTCCGTGAAGCGCATAACGCCGAAATCGATCATGAACGGCAGATATCTTATTTGCTGACGCAGCGACTTCGTACTGTTGCGGAACATCTCTCGCATCCCCGGCGTCATTTTCTGCACCTGGTCCGGATGCGAACTGTCTACAAACACCGCTCCCACGACCTCGCCCGGGTACGCGCCGTTGTACACGCGAATGTTCAGTCCCCCAAGAGAATGTCCCACCAGGATGTACGGCGGCTTCACCCCCGCGTTCTCCAACAGCGTGTGCAGTTCTTTCGTCACTTCCGCGCTGCTCCTGTCCCCGTTCACCGGCGGGTCGCTCCACCCATATCCTCCGCGGTCATACGAGCAAAC
>DASYAU010000109.1:0-8193 GCA_036501185.1 Candidatus Korobacter sp.
GCGCTGGAACACGCCCAGGTCGAGCGCCAGCATCACCAGCACGAAGACGTGAAATCCCACCCAGTAAATGAGGTTGTGCGGCACACCGCCATTGTAACGAGGCCACCCATCCCCACCGAGTGCCGACCTGTGGTCCGCAAACAATTCCCCCCATTCGAGGTTCCTCCGAGCCGCCATCTCTTTCCCCTTGCGCTTCTACAACAGTGTGTGCTACTTCTTGTAGAAGTAATAGGGGAGCAGCCCATTGCCGCCTGAATTTATCGACCTTCCGCAGGGCACCTTGGACCTATTGATCCTTCGCACCCTCTCATTGCAGTCCATGCATGGATGGGCCGTTTCCGAACGCATCCAGCAGATCTCCAGCGATGTGCTCCGTGTCCAGCAGGGCTCGTTGTACCCGGCTCTCCACCGCTTGGAACGCCGCGGCTGGATCAAAGCACATTGGGGCACATCCGAAAACAACCGCAAAGCCAAGTTTTACGAGCTCACCAAAACCGGACGCCGCCAACTGGAATTCGAACGCGAAGCTTGGGAAAAACTGTCCGTGGCCGTCACTCAAATTTTGGAAATGCCCTAGGAGGTCACGCCTTGCTGCACGACTTTCTCTTCCGGCTGCGTACCATCTTCCGACGCCACTCGGCGGAGCAGGAACTCGACGAAGAGCTGCGTTTCCATCTCGAACGGCAGATCGAGAAATACGTTGCTTCGGGAATGTCGCGCGCTGACGCCACCCGTCGTGCAAGGCTGGAATTTGGCGGAGTGGAGCAGGTCAAGGGCGAGTGTCGTGACGCCCGCGGAATTGGCGCCGTCGAGATCATCCTCATGGACCTCCGCTATTCCTTTCGCAGCCTTCTCCGCTCCCCCGCCTTCACCCTTTGCGCCGTGCTCACTCTGGCCCTCGGAATCGGCGCCAACACCGCGATCTTCACTGTCGTAAACAGCGTGTTGCTGAATCCTCTGCCGTATCCCCATCCCGAGGAACTACTCGCGGCCCGGAAGAACGATTCGCTGCCCAATCTCCAGGATGTGCAACGGCAGACCACTTCGTTCTCCAGCAGCGGCGGAGTGAACATCGAAACCATGGATTTCCTCGGTGCGGGAGAGCCGATGCGTGTTCACGGAGCGTTCATTGACGCTGGCTTGTTCCCAACCCTCGGTGTGGAACCCATGTTAGGCCGCTGGATCTCTCCTGCGGAGGACGTGAAAGGCGGCCCGCGCACTGTGGTTCTGAGTTATGCCTTTTGGCGGGATCACTTCGGCAGCAGCCCGCGAATCTTAGGCAAGACCGTAAACCTCAGCGGCAACGACTACGCGGTGATCGGCGTAATGCCGCGCGATTTCGGCCTGCCGAAACAAACAGCCGATCTTTTCGTCTCACTCTGGGTCGCCTATCCTTCCGCCGCTGCCGAACGTGACGTGCAATTCATGCACACCTATTGGAGGATGAAACCTGGTGTAACGATTACCCAGGCGCAGGCGGAGCTAACCCAAATGGATGCCCGCCTCGCGGAACAGTTTCCCGACACCGAGAAAGAACGCCACACATCGCTGGTCCCGCTCCGCGATTGGCTCGTGGGAAATGTCCGGCCGGCTCTGCTGGTTCTGTTAGGTGCTGTCGGCCTGGTACTGCTGGTCTCTTGCTCGAACTTTGCCATGCTGCTCATGGCTCGTGCGGTAGCGCGCCAGCGTGAGCTCATGGTTCGCGCCTCCCTGGGCGCCAGCAATCGCCGGCTCATTGAGCAGCGGCTTACCGAGAGCACACTCCTCGCGATGGCCGGCGGAGCGGCGGGCCTCGTGGTTGCCAAAATTGGGACTTCTCTCCTGCTCGCCCTCAAGCCAGAGGCTCTCCAACGGTTTCAGTCCTTTCCGATGGATGCGCGTGTATTTGCATTCGTCTTTGCGATTTCGTTGCTCACCGGCCTGGTGTTTGGTCTCCTTCCGGCACGATCGGCCACTCGCAGCAACATTGCTGACTCCCTACGCGAAACTGCAAATACCTCCACGACGGGTGTTTCGCGTTCTTTCCTTCAGAGTTTCCTGATCACCGGCGAGCTTGCCATGGCGCTCATCCTCCTTGCGGGCGCAGGACTGCTGATGAAGGGCTTCCTGCGCTTGCGTTCCGTCGATCCGGGCTTCAACCCCGCAAATGTAATGACGATGTACCTTCAGCTTCCGGAAACTCGTTATCCGAAAATTCCTTCTCAAACAAATTTCCGCCGCGAGCTTCTGGCACGACTCAACGCTCTTCCCGGCGTGAAGGCCGCGATGATCACCGACCTCCCGCTGGCTGGGAATTTTGTGGGCCATCGTCTCGTCATAGACGGACGTCCAGCGCCGGATCCGGGCACCGAACCTGAAGTCCAGACACTTTCCGTCATGGGAGATTACTTCCGGGTCATGGAGATCCCGCTCCTTGCCGGCCGCGATTTCCTCTCCACCGACCGCGAAGGCCAACCGTTGGCCGCAGTGGTCAATCAGGAGTTCGTGCGCGAGTTTCTCCGTGGCGAGAACCCGATTGGGCAGCGAATCGATTGGGCGCGACGAGATGAGCCTCACGAGTGGATGACGATCGTTGGAGTCGTCGGTGACGTCAAGCATTCCGGCCTGAACCAGCCGGTAGACCCCGCCGTCTACTCTCCCTATAGCCAGAACGATGAGGCATGGCGCAGATGGATGACGCTGGTCATCAAATCGCAGACACCCTCAGCGGCATTAGTCGAAGACGTGAAGAAACAGGTTTGGAGCCTCGACAGCCAGATCCCTCTCAGCGACATTCAATCGATGGACGATCTCCTCGCCGTCTCCGTCGCCGAGCAGCGCTTCAACCTGCTGCTCCTCGGCATCTTCGCTGCACTCGCCGTAACCCTGGCCGCAGTCGGCATCTACGGCATGATCGCCTATCGCGTCAGTCGCCGGACCCACGAAATCGGCGTGTATATGGCATTAGGCGCGCAGCCCCGCGACGTTCTCCAATTGCTGATGAAAGACGGGATCAAGCTCGTCTTGCGAGGAATTGTGATCGGGCTGGCAGGCGCAGTCATCCTTACTCGGTTGATGGTGAGCCTTCTGTTCGAGGTTAAGCCCACCGACCCGGCGACTCTACTGGGAGTTGCTCTTTTGCTGGCCGCAGTGGCCGTTCTCGCTTGTTACATTCCAGCCCGCCGCGCCTTGAGCATTCACCCCATGACAGCACTACGCTGCGAGTAGCCTCGCCGCTTCCGTCATCCTGAGCGCTGCTCCACCGCTCTATAGGCTGTCATCCTGAGCGAAGAGCGCGGCAGAAGTTCCGCGTTCGCAATCGAAGGATCTTGCGTTACTTCGTCGGCTGCGGCCGGCTCGCCGGCGGCACAATCCCATTCATCCGCAAATATTCCACGAGCTGGCCATAATGATCGGCCACGTGCCACGACGCCAGCACCGCCATTCCTATCTTCGTGTTCGGACCGCCATACGGCCCGTCCACCGGGTCCATCTCGTTCTTCGCATCGATCATGTTGACCTCATCGTCCAACATCTGGAACGACGCGCGCAGATAATCCATCAGCTCGTCTTTGGTCTTCGCCGGGTTGGGACCGCCCTTATCGCACCCCTCCGGAGGCGCCGTCCCATGCATCTCGCGTGCAAACGCTTCATTCGCGCACGCCACGTGTTTCACCTGCTCTGCAAAGGTCCGCACATCCTTGAACTCGCCTCCGCTCGGTTTGAAGTTCCACTTATCCGCGGGCATAGCGTCGGCCAGGTTGGTGAAGTCCGTCTGCTCATCCGTCCACGTCACATTGATCGCATCAACAACCGACTTCGGCCGCTCATCCTGGGAAGGAGCCGGGGTCGCCGCCTTCGCCGCCGGCGCGGCATTTTGCTCCGGCGCATTCCCCGTCTCCTGGGCCATGCACATTCCGCCAAGCACAACTCCAAGCATCAAACAACAAGCGATCTTCATGCCACGCCTCCACTCCTTAGCTACTCAAGGTGTCCCAACCGCGACGATTCAGGTCCCAGAACAAGAACCACAGGCAGAACGCCGCGAGCGCCAACAACGCTAACCCCTGCCACACAGGCCCGAAGATCAGACGCCCGAGTCCAAACAGGGCGCAGTAAATCATCCCGCAGCCCATCGCCCAATCCACCGCCGACCACAGCAGGCTCTGTCGCGAGTTCTCGCCTTCGAGCCGGGCAATTCTACGCCAGCCGAACGCCGCGGGCTGCACCTTGCGATAGAACGCGCGCAGCTTTTCTTCCGGCTCCGGCGGCGTCAACAACGTCACCACCAGCCAACTGACGGTGGTGATCGACGTCGTCAAAATCATCACCCACGCAAATCCGTGCGGCGTGCCACTGTCGAGCGGCCCCGGGTTCAGCCTCGGATCGACCTTCCGCAGCAACTCCACCGCTCCGCTCGCCCACGGCGACTGCAGGAACAACGACGAGATAGCCGCCGCCGTCATCGCTCCCACTTCGCTCCATGCATTAATGCGCCACCAGAACCAGCGCAGCATGAACACCAGTCCCGCGCCCGCGCCGATCGAGATCAGGAACTTCCATGCGCCCTCGATCGAATGCATGTAGTACGTCGCCCCGGCAGAAATCACCGTCACGAAAATGGTGGCCACCCGCGACGCCATCACATAATGCTTCTCGCTCGCGTCCGCCTTTATGAAGCGCCTATAAAAATCATTGATGAGATACGAAGCTCCAAGGTTGATATGCGTCCCAATGGTCGACATATATGCCGCGGCAAAGCCGGCCAGCATCAACCCGCGCAAACTCGGCGGCAGGTACACGATCATGACCTTGATATAGCCCGTTTCGGGGTCCTTGATGTGCGGGAACACCACCACCGCCACCAGCGCCGCCAAGATCCATGGCCAAGGCCGCAGCGCATAATGCGCGAAGTTGAACCACAGCGTCGCTCCCAGCGAGTTCTTCTCATCCTTCGCCGAGAAAATGCGCTGTGCTATATATCCGCCGCCGCCCGGCTCCGCCCCGGGATACCAGCTCGCCCACCAGTTAATGCTGAGATAAACCAGGAACATCACCATCCACCCCGACGCCCAGTCAGGAGCAAACGACAGGTATGAAGTTCCATTCACCGGATGCTGCGTCGCCAGCGCCGTCTTCAACGCCCCAATCCCCCCCACGGCCTTCACTGCAAAGACCGCCAGCGCGATCACCATGCTCATCTTCAAGATGAACTGCAGCAGGTCGGTCCACAGAACCGCCCACAATCCGGATATCGCCGCATACAGCAGCGTCATCGCCAGGCAGAACATCACTGCGTGCATTTTATGAATGCCTAGCGTGAGTTCCAGGACCTTCGCCATCGCCAGGTTCACCCACCCCATGATGATGGTGTTCACCGGCAACGCCAGATACAGCGCGCGGAATCCGCGCAGGAACGCCGCCGGCTTGCCCGCGTAGCGTAGCTCTGCAAATTCCATGTCGGTGAGCACGCCCGAACGCCGCCATAACCGCGCGAAGAAGAACACGGTCAGCATGCCGCTCAGCGCCAGGTTCCACCACAGCCAGTTGCCTGCGATCCCGTACCGGAAGATGATGCCCGTCACTACCAGCGGCGTGTCTGCGCCAAACGTAGTCGCCACCATCGATGTGCCCGCCAGCCACCAAGAAACTTCGCGACCAGAAATGAAGAACTCGTCAACCGAGCTCCCCGCCTTGCGCGCGTAGTAGAACCCGATCAGCAGGTTCATGGAGAAGTAGGCGACGATGACCAGCCAGTCGATCCATGTAAGTTGCATCGGCCCTCAAAGAGCTATATAGCTCTTGGTATTTATATCGGATGACGCGAGAAACGCAAAGCGGAATTATGGCAGCCATGTCCGTATTCGGCACAGACCACCCCGCGCCCTTTGGGGCATCCACGAAAGAATGCAAACATCGGCCTTCAAAAGCGGCAAATGACGCCACTCGCGTTAACTTTTTGTAACCTTGTCAAACCCGCATGAACACAGCTCGTAATCATCTTTCAAGTTACGTATTTCAAAATTGCGAGTTGAACACGCTCCGTGATTGCGGAGCAATGAAGATCCTGCGCTTTCTTCGGCATGCCATTGGAGCACACGCAGCAACCCGTTTCTACTGATTGGAACAGCTCTTCTCACTTCCACTCACCATTCGTCATGCAACTCCCCTGTTTCGTGCCGCGATATCCGCAATTCGTCACCACCTCAGCGCCACGCGCATTCGTGGCGGATTTCGAAATTTGGAGTTCTCTTTTTCAGAATCGTTATTTTCGCCAGCAAATTCGCGGGTTTCAGTGGTCATTGTCGTGCACCCACCAACGGTTTCCCCTGCGGAAACAAATCCAGGAAGAAGGTCAAAGAAAGAAAGCCAGCTTATGAAGTGCATCAGGTCCCTTGGTAATGCAATCGCGCTCGCTTCCCTCTTCGTCATGTTCCTCACTCCATCCTTAAAGGCCCAGAACGTCGTCTCGGGCGACGCCGCCGGAACCGTCACCGATCCTTCAGGAGCGGTCGTGCCTGGCGCCAAAGTCGAATTGAAGAGTCCCGAGACTGGCTATGACAAGGTCGTTACCACCGGGCCGAGCGGCGACTTCCGCTTCTCGCTCCTCAAGCCAGGCGCGTATACGCTCATGATCAGCGCCGCCAATTTCAGCAAGGCCTCACGCAATATCAACATCAACCTCGGCCAGGTGACCAACGCTTCCACGTCGCTCGCTCTGGGCAGCAGCACCACCACCGTGGAAGTCAGCGGTGAAGCGCCCATCCTGCAAACCGAGAACGCTAACCTCACCACTACCTTCGACACGCGCACCGTGCAGCAACTCCCCAACCCCGGCGGCGATCTCACGTACTTTGCGCAGACCGCGCCTGGCGTGGCGATGAACACCAGCGGTGGCGGCTACGGAAACTTCTCCGCGTTCGGACTGCCCGCAACCTCGAATCTTTTCACCGAAAACGGAAACGATGAAAACGATCCCTTCCTGAATCTCAACAACTCTGGTTCGAGCAATCTTTTGCTCGGCAAGAACGAAGTGCAGGAAGTAGCCGTCGTCACCAACGGCTACACCGGCCAGTACGGTCGCATGGCGGGCGCCGACGTGAATTACACCACCAAGAGCGGCACCAACAATTACCACGGTGACGCTACTTGGGATTGGAACGGCAGCTCCCTCAACGCCAACGAATGGTTCAACAATCACCAGGGCAATCCGCGTCCATTCGCCAACAACAACGAGTGGGCGGCAGATTTCGGTGGCCCGATCGTGAAGAACAAGACCTTCTTCTACGTCGACACCGAAGGCCTCCGTTACATCCTGCCTTCGACGCAGGACGTGTACTTCCCCACGCCGGCATTCGCCTCCGCAACTCTCGGCAACATCGGCGGAACTTCTCCGGCGCAGCTTCCCTTCTACACGCAGATGATGAATCTTTACCAAAATTCAGCGGCGTACGGCAGCTTGCGTCCGTATAGCAGTTCACCGGCTGCCGCATCCGACACAAGCGGCGGTTGCGGCGATCTCGTCGGCACCGCCGGCTTCGGCGCAGCCAATCCTTGTCTTGGCTATTTCCTCGCTTCCGGCAAGAACCTCAACAAAGAATGGCTGCTCACCGCGCGCATCGACCAGAACATCGGCAACAAGGACATTCTGTTCGGCCGCTTCAAGATGGACCACGGCAACCAACCGACTTCGACTGACATCATCAACAACAGCCTCTTCGGCAGCCACAGCGACCAGCCTTCCTACGAAGGCCAGTTGAACTGGACGCACACTGCCAGCTCGAACATCGTCAACAACGCGATCATCAGCGGCATGTGGTACTCCGCGATCTTCGTACCCAACAGCGGAGTAGCTTCGGCGCTAGCGGCCTTGCCCATCACAACCGTCTCCTTCGCTCCCAATCCCATGTCCACCCTCGGCGGAACGTCCACTCCTGACTTCTTCTTCCCGCAAGGCCGCAACGTCACCCAGTACCAGGGCGTCGACGACCTCTCCATCACTCGCGGCAAGCATGAATTCAAAATCGGCGTAAACTTCCGCCGCAACGACATCTCCGATTACGACACTCAGGTCCTTAACAACGGCTTCCTCGACATCGGAAGCATGACCGACTTCTTCAACGGTGTCGTCAATCTCCCGAACGACTTCTACGAGCAGGCATTCCCGAGCGCCAGTCGCGTGCCGATCGCCATTTACAGTCTCGGCGTCTACGC
>DASYAU010000110.1:0-34685 GCA_036501185.1 Candidatus Korobacter sp.
TTGTGGCGTTCGGAATGTGGTATTACCTGAGTGCGACGAAGACCGTTTCGCCGCCGCACGGCAATCCCAAAGCTACGGTCGAGACCACGGGCGTGGAGCAGGACCTGCTCGCGATCGCCAGTGCCGAGCGGCGTTTCATGGCGAGCAACGGAAAGTACACTTCGCTCGATGAACTGATTTCGAGTGGAGAGCTCAGCATGCCGAGCACCTCGCGGGGCCCCTACAGCTACTCCGTCGATCTTGATAGCGGAACTTTCGTAGCCAGGGCGCATGCGGATACGCCACCGCAGGGTGCGCCGGCGAATCTTAGCGTCGGCGATACAATGCGCCTCAGCCACGACTAACTGCTAATTGTGAACGTTGGGGCTCTGCGCCGGATTATGTTTTGGCGCTTTCGGTGGGTTTGCGACATTTACGTCGAAAGCGACCGGCACTGATTTCGGCGGATAGCACGCGTGGTCGTCGCAGGCCTGGTATTTCAATTCTCCATGCACACGATAGGTACCAACGCGGATGCTGCCGACGGTGCGCGCCGTCGCGCTGACGGCAAAGTCGCCGGTGTAGACGCTCAGTTTTTCATCGGGCGCAAAAGGAAATGAAAGCTGCTGTCCGTCGGGATACTGGATATTGCCCAACGAAAGATCGGTGGGTGGATCAAGCTTGAGGACGGTGGGGATCAGCATCTCGGAGTTGGGATGATTGGAATTGACGTGAAAGCCGGGCGCCACGCGGAAGGTAAGCTTTACGCTGGCGGCTTTGCCCTTCTGTAGCGGCAAGCTCTCGACGTTCAGGATTTTCACCGACGGCTGCTTGGCAGCGAAATCAGCCTGTGCCCAGCCAGCACAAGGCAACAGCAACGCGATCCCGAGAGTGACCCAAGCAGCCATCTTCATTCCGGTTTCCCCTTATTGTGCCAGCGCGACTTTCATGTTGTGCTCGATCTCACTGCGATCGAGCAGCCCCATGGCGAATTGCACGATCTTGCCGTCGCGATCGATGTAGAACGTGGTCGGAAGGTCCTCGACGTCGCCATACTTCATGTAGACGGAAGCATCATCAACGGCAACATCGTAGTTCAAGCCCATTTCCTTCACAAACTGCGCAACCTTGTCTTTGCCGCCTTCGTCTTCCGAGATCCCTACGATCTGGAGCCCCTGCGCGCCATACTGCTTCTGGAAATCCACGAACCACGGAATCTCGACCCGGCAGGGCGAGCACCAAGTGGCCCAGAAATTCAGAACCACGGCCTTGCCGCGCAAATCCGAAAGTTTAAGGGTCTTGCCGTCCACGGTGGTAAGCGTAAAGTCAGGGGCCTGACGGCCGATTACCTGGCCCGGTAGCAACGCACCGATACGCCGCGCCTCGGCCTGGTGTTTACGCGCGATATTGCTGCCGATAAACAGCATCACCGCGATGACCACGATGGAAAAACCGAGGATGGCAACACTCTTCTTCAACGAAACAACCCCAAAACGAGAGCCGATTTAAAAGCGACAGATAGCTCGACAGGATCGTGAAATGCCGCGTCACGCATATCGCGCCCACAGCAGACGAATGTCGCACATGCTCTATTTTACAGCCCGAAAGCACACTCCCTGCCGCGATACTGCCGGAAACTACCTGCGCAAGCCACTCCAGGTCTCTGAAATCACAATGGAATTCGAGGGATTGTGCGGGTCGTATTTCACGCTGGCGGGAAGGCCGAGACGGCATGAGTGGACGTCAATAAACTGGCGCAGATGGGTGACATCCTGCGAGGCTTCATACGCAACCCCCGCGATGTCGTAGCGATAGATGAGGAGCTGGATCACACGCTCTTCGGTGTCGCAAGACTCTTGCACGTCGAGCGCGGTGCCGACGGTCAAGCGCCCGTTGCGGCTGAGGCGGAGACGGCGCTCCTGCTCGCGATCGGGTTTCTGGCGCTTGGAGCGCGAGAGCCACGCGAATCCAGCGGCAGCGGCGCTGAGAGCGAAGAAAGAATACGAACATAGACGAAGATAGGTCATTCCGAAGGGACGCGTCCTTTCGTACGATACTATGCGCTGTCGAGCATCCGAAACATCGGCAAAATCACCGAAGATCGACGGTTATGGAACCTGCTCCAGTACGCGTTTGGCTATCCTGCCCGTAACACAAGTGGACTTTCAGACAAGTCTGCCGTAAGCTTTTCCGCCGTAAAGGTACGCACTCGCGGCGCGGAAGCGGCCGGCACCTTCGTGGAACGAAACTCGTTAGCCTGAGCAGTGTTCCTACGCTCAGACGCACTGATTGAATCAAGCGGCACTTCGACATAAGAACCACCTGGAGAAAGGATTTCGCGTATGCATCGCTTCACTCGCCTACTGTTGCTCGCATCGCTGCTGATGGGATTGTCGGCGGCATCGTTTGCGGGCGTGTTCGTTTCTGTTTCGATTGGACCGCCTCCCATCCCCGTTTATGCCCAACCAATTTGTCCCGGTGCGGGATATCTCTGGACGCCCGGTTACTGGGGCTGGGGTGATGATGGCTATTACTGGGTGCCCGGCACGTGGGTGATGGCGCCGGAGGTGGGCTTGCTTTGGACGCCGGGTTATTGGGGCTGGGGCGGCGGAGCCTACCTGTGGCACGGCGGCTACTGGGGTCCGCACGTGGGTTTCTATGGCGGCATTAACTACGGATTCGGTTACGGCGGCGTCGGCTTTGTCGGCGGCGAGTGGCGCGGCGGCCACTACTTCTACAACCGTTCCGTGACGCACGTGAACGTGACTAACGTTACGAACGTCTACAACAAAACCGTCGTCGTGAACAACAACCACACCAGTTTCAACGGTGGCACCGCGGGCGTGCATGCAGCACCTTCGGCGAAAGAAAAACAATACGAAAACGAGAAGCACGTAGAGCCGACATCGGTGCAGACGCAGCATATGACCCAGGCGGCGCACAATCCGCAGCTGCTTGCCAAGAACAACGGTGGCAAGCCCGCGGTTGCAGCCACCTCGAAGCCCGGTGAGTTCAGGGGTAAGGGTGTGGTGGGAGCAAAAGCCGCTGGCGGCCCAGTGAATCACGCTGCGCTGACGGCGAACGCTAAGACGGCTGCCGTTTCTGGTCCGAAGACTGGCACCACAGCGGGTGCGAAGACCGGTGCAACAACCGGCGGTACAAGGACTACGGGATCAACCACGGCACACAATGTGCCGAAGCCACCTAACGCGAGCAGCAGCACCTCGACGCACGCATCTACGACTGGTGGTACGGGACCACACACGACCAGCAATACGACGGCACACAATGTACCGAAGCCGCCGAATGCCGGATCGTCGACGACCTCGCACACCAGCTCTTCGCATTCGGGCACCCCGCATGGCAGCTCGACTTACTCGAGCCAGCCACACACTTCGGGTGGATCCTCGCAACCACATAACTCCGGTGGCTCGCAGCCGCACACCAGCGCGCAACCGCATAGTGCTCCTGCGCCGCATAACAATCCTCCGGCGCATAGCGAGAAGCCGAAGCGGTAACCTACAACCTCAACCAAAACGCCTCGCGCAAGCGAGGCGTTTTTCATTTCTAAAAATTTCGTTACTCATCGACGACAGGATTCTCCAGCGTCCCGATACCACTAACGCTCACCTCGACCACGTCTCCCGCAACCACGGGCCCGACGCCTTCCGGCGTGCCGGTGGCAATCAGGTCGCCTGGGAAAAGCGTCATTACGTCGGCAATGAAGCGGATGACGACCTCGAGCGGGAAAATAAAGTCGGTGGTCGTTCCGCGCTGCTTCACTTCTCCATTCACGCGCGTCTCGACGTCGACGCCGGCCCAGGGATCGAGAGCGTCGTTCACGATCGGACCGACGGGGCAAAACGTGTCGAACCCTTTCCCGCGGGTCCACTGACCATCTTGCTTCTGCAGATCGCGGGCGGTGACGTCGTTCACTACGGTGTATCCGTGGATGTATGGGCGAATATCGTGGTCGTTAGGAATGTGGCGGCACTCGCGGCCGATAATGACGCCGAGTTCGCCTTCGAAGTCGACACGCCGCGAAAGCTTCGCGGGACGCTTGATCTGTGCGCCAGGCGCGATGATGGACGAAGTCGGTTTCATGAAAATGAGAGGGTATTTTGGCACTTCGTTACCGAGTTCCTTCGCGTGCGCAGCGTAGTTGCGTCCGACGCAGAGGATCTTGCTCGGAACAACGCTGGCCAGCAGCTCGGCATCTTCGAGGGCCAGATGTAAAGGCTCGGCACCCGCGAAGGTGTTGTAGTCCTGCGGCATGGTGGCGATGGCCCGCACGATGTAGTCGCGCGTGTTCTCGGTTTCGATCAGCCCGTACTTCGGCTGGCCTCGATGAACGAAGCGGCAATAGCGCATAAATCGATTCTATTCCATTGCTTGTAGAAGGTTGCCGACGGGGCGAGATGGCCGTCAAGAGGCTATAATTGCCTATGGCGACCCTGCGCCAGCAAATCGCGACCAATGTGCTTTCGGCCACTCGTTACCGCGACCTGCTGAACCTCGTCCGCCAGAACCGCCCCAAAGACGACATCGAGCTCGTCAAAAAAGCCTACGAATTTTCGCAGAAACACCACGCCGGGCAGACCCGTGCCTCCGGCGAACCGTACCTTGTGCATCCGCTGGAAGTTGGCATCATCCTCGCCGACATGCGGCTCGATACCACCGCCATTGCCGCCGGCCTGCTGCACGATTCGGTGGAAGATACCTCGGTCACAATCGAGCAGATCCAAGCAGATTTCGGCGAACAGGTAGCGCACATCGTTGAGGGCGTCACCAAGATCAGCCGCATCGATTTCGCTTCGCGCGAGGAGGCGCAGGCGGAGAACGTCCGCAAAATGGTGCTCGCCATGGTGGACGATATCCGCGTGGTGCTCATCAAGCTGGCGGATCGCCTGCACAACATGCGTACCCTTCAGCATCTCTCGCCTGAGCGTCAAGAGAAGATCGCGCGCGAGACGTTGGAGATCTATGCGCCGATCGCGCACCGCCTGGGCATGGGCCGCGTACGCGGCGAGCTCGAAGACCTTGCGTTCCCATACGTCGACGAGGTTGGCTATAAGCGCGTGCAGGAAGCGGTCGAGGCTCGGCGCAAGACTGGCGAACAGTTCCTTGAGCACGTGAAGGGGATCATCACCGGCAAGCTCAAGGAAAACAATATCGAGGCGAAGGTCGAGAGCCGCATCAAGCGGCTGTTCTCGATCAGTCAAAAGCTCATTCGGCAGCGCATTGACGTGGAGCAGATCTACGACATGTACGCGCTGCGCATCGTCACCAAGAGCGTGGTGGATTGCTACTCGGTGCTGGGCATCATCCACAATCTGTGGCGACCGGTGCCGGGGCGGATCAAAGATTTCATCGCGATGCCGCGGCCGAACTTTTACCAATCGCTGCATACCACCGTCATCGCCGAGAACGGCATGCCTTTCGAGGTGCAGATCCGCACCGAGGAAATGCACAAGATGGCGGAGGAAGGCATCGCGGCGCACTGGAAATACAAGGACGGCCCAATCTCTGCCAAGGACGAACAGCGGCTGGCGTGGCTGCGCCAAGTGGTTGAGTGGCAGCGCGACGTGCAGGACCCCGGCGAGTTCCTGTCGAGCCTGAAAATCGATCTTTATCCGGAAGAGGTGTACACGTTCTCGCCGAAGGGAAAGATTGTGATTCTGCCGCGCGAGGCGACGCCGCTGGACTTCGCTTACACCATTCACACTGAAGTCGGCCACACGTGCGTGGGCGCGAAGGTGAATGGGCGCATCGTGCCGCTGCGTTACAAGTTGCGTTCGGGCGATATCGTCGAGATCCTCACCCAACCGGGCCACACACCCAGCCGCGACTGGCTGTCGATTGTGAAGTCGCCGCGCTCGCGGCAGAAGATCAAGCACTGGCTCAACGTTCATCAACGCGAACGGGCGATTGAAATCGGCCGCAAGCTGATTGAGAAGGAAGCCCGCAAGTACCGTATTGCGCTGAAGGAAATTTCCGACGAGTCGCTAGTGAAGATTGCCAATGAATATGGGCTCGGCAAGCCCGATGAGTTGCTGGCCGGCATTGGCTACGGAAAATTCTCGGCGCGCAGCATCCTGGGCAAATTGTCACCTGCTGTCAATCCTGAAGCACCGGTGCCGTCGGAAGAGGAGCCGCGGGCGAGTGGGCTCACCAGCGTGGTTCGCCGCGTTTTCGGAGGAGGCGACGGCTCGGCGCTAAAAGTCACAGGGCACGATGATTTGCTTGTCTATCGCGCGAAGTGTTGTAACCCGATCCGCGGTGAAGAAATCGTCGGCTACGTGACCCGCGGCAAGGGCGTGGCCGTACATTCGCGGAATTGTCCGAACGTCCACAATTTGCTGTATGAGCCAGAGCGGCGAATTGCCGTGGAGTGGGCGCGGGAGCCGCACCGTGCCGCAGGAGCTGCTGGGTATCCCGTGAAAATTACAGTCTTCTGCGACGATCGGCCGGGCATGCTGAAACAGATTACCTCCATCATCAGCGATGCGAACACCAACATCCGCAACATCGAAGCCAAGACCGGCGACGCTCACGCTACCATCGACGTCATCCTCGAAATCGAGGACCTCAAACACCTGGAGCGCATGATTACGGGGATCCGAAAGATTCCCGGCGTGCGCGATGTGCAGCGGGTGCAGAAGCTGTAGCTCTCCTGATTGTCTCCATATGATTAAATAGTCGGTTCCTTAGGAGTACTCATGCGCGACGTCATCGCTACCGACCGCGGCCCGAAAGCGATTGGGCCTTATTCGCAAGCCATCCGAGCCAATGGATTTTTGTTTCTCTCCGGGCAGATCTCCCTTGACCCCGCCACGCAAAACCTGATCGAAGGCGACATCGCCGCGCAGACCGACCGTGTGCTGAAGAACGTGCAGGGGATTCTCGAGTCTGCGGGATCAACGATGAAGAAAGTGGTGAAGACCACGGTGTTCCTGAAGAACATGGGTGAGTTCGCCGCCATGAACGAGGTCTACGCAAAGTTCTTCAACCAGAACCCGCCGGCCCGCTCTACCGTAGAGGTGGCGCGGCTGCCGAAGGACGTGCTGGTGGAGATCGAGGTTGTGGCCATCGCGTAGCCGCTAACCTCCCTTAATTGAACACATTCAAAAACCCCTTGACCGACCGCATCTTGCGAGCATATTTTTGAATCTGTTCAAAAAGGAGATCGCCATGTACATTGTTGCGGCTTATTCGATTTATCTCGTAATCAGTATCGCGCTTACAGTTTGGGTAGCGCGAACTCTCTCGAAGAACGGCCTGATCTTTCTTGTCGATAGTTTTCTGGGCAACCGTGAGCTGGCCAACTCAGTGAACCATCTGCTGGTGGTCGGCTTCTACCTCATCAACCTGGGTTATGTGCTGCTCGCGCTTTCCACACCGACGCGACCGAACTCCGTACAAGCAGTGATCGAACTACTCAGCAACAAACTTGGCATCGTGATGCTGGTGCTGGGTGCAATGCACTTCAGCAACCTGCTGATCTTCTCGAAGATGCGCAAGCGCGCGATGCTGCGTTACCAGCCGCCGCCGGTTGCGCCGCAGCAATTCGTGGCCCCGCCCGTAGCCTGAGGAGGCGCGTATGCAATACCTGTATGTTTTTTATGACGCGACCTGCGGGCTTTGCGGGCGCCTCCGCGGATGGTGCGAGCGCCAACCGGCGTTTGTGGAGCTAAGGTTCGTAGCCGCTGGAAGCGCGGAGGCGCGCCGCTTGTTGCCGCCAGAGATCGCACGCGGCTCGATCCAGGACCTGACTGCGCTCTCCAGCGAAGGCGGGATCTACACGGGCGAAGCGGCATGGCTCATGTGCCTGTGGGCGCTCCAGGGGTATCGACAGTTATCGATCCGTTTAAGCGACCCACGGCTCGCTCCGAAAGTTCGCGAAGCGTTCCAAATGTTATCGAGCAGCCGGCATGCGCTTTCGCGCTGGCTCGGCATGTCGGACGAGAAGCTGCAGCGCGAGCTGCAATGGAGCTTCACGCCGCGCTGCGAACCGGGCTGGCTGGAATAGGATTTACGCTGCCATGTGCGGCACCAGTCCGGAGTCCCGAAGGAACTCCAGCGTTCTTTTGCGAACCGGCTTGAGCAGCGGGTTCCGGCCGATCTTCAGGAAGTTGACGAGGAGCTGCGTGCCACGATCGACCAGAGCGCGTGTGTTCTTCTGGTTGGGAGATTTGTCGTAAAGAAAATACAGAAGCACGCCCATATGGCTGGCCCAGAGCATAAGCGGTAAAACGGGTTTGAGGTCCGGCGGAAACTCCGCGTGCTCGATGGCGCGTTCGAATAGTTTCATGCAAGCCTGGCGAAGGCCGACGGTTTTTGCGCCAAAGAAGGACAGCTCGCTGTCAGGCTCGCCGGCATAGCGCAGCAGCGCACCCATGATCCGGCGGTCGTTCTTTAGGATGTCGAGCTTCAGGTGGTGGACCTGGGCGATGCGGTGGACGAGGTCCTTCTCCGTCTCGAGCATCGGCCCCACCACCTCTTCATGCTCGCGCTGCACGCGATCGTAATAATCCAGAACGATCGCGTCCTTGCTCTTGAAGTAGTAATAAGCGCCACTGGCCGCCCCACCGAACTCCTTGCCGATGTCGCGCATGGTGGTTTCGTCGAAGCCGCGTTCGCGGAAAAGACGGATGGCGGTGTCGTAGATCTGGGCGCGGGAGGCTTCACCCTTTTTCTGAAGCTGCTCTTTGAACATGTTCAGAAATTAGCTGGAGTGCGGAGCAAAGTCAACAAGACGCACGAACGCGACGTCGCCAATAACTGGCGAATCGCACTCTAAATTTCTAGATCGGAAGTGCGAACTCGGAGGGAAGTCCCGCTCGAACTACGCTTTGACCAGCTTACCGCTGCGCAGGCAGGTGGTGCAGACGCGCATGCGCTTGGTGGCGCCGTTCACCTTCGCCCTGACGGGGCGCAGGTTTACGTTCCAACGCCGCTTGGTGACGTTGTGCGCGTGGCTGATGTTGTTCCCGAATTGCGGCCCTTTGCCGCACATATCACAGACTTGTGCCATGACTACGGATTCCTATCGACCTGGTTGGCCAAAACATAGATTTTACCGGAGTTGCAGGCCTTTCCGCAAATCCGGCGCCATGCGGCTACTCGTGGCGCAGGGCCTCCATGGGCTGCACGCGCGAGGCGCGGCGGGCAGGCAAAAATCCGGCGAGGAGCGAGATGCCGACTAGCAGCCCGGCAGAGGCGGCGATGCTGACCGGATCGTAAGTACGCAGGCCGTAGAGCATGGTGTGAATGAGCCGGATCAGCAGCAATCCACCGCCGATTCCGACGACGACTCCAGCCAATGAGAGCCACGAGGCTTCGCGCAGCACCATGGCGAGCACCTGGCGCGACTGCGCGCCGAGCACGAGGCGGATGCCGATCTCGTTGGTGCGGCGCGCCACCGTGTACGACATGATGCCGTAGATGCCGATGCAGGCAAGGGTGAGCGCCAGTAGGCCAAAGGCGGAGCTCAGCGTCGCAAAAATGCGCTCCTGCTGCGATAAGGCGTCGATCTGCTCCTGCTGCGTGCGCACGTCGATCAAGGGAAGGTTGCGATCCACCGATTGCACCGCCTCACGCAACGATGGCGCGATGGCTGCGCGCGCGAGCTTGGTCTTCACCTCGTAGCTCATTCCCCACGAGATATCCGGAGTCTGCCGATAGCTCATATAGAACGTGGCCGGCGGAGCGGAGCGCAAGTCCTGATAATGCGCGTCAGCGCAGACACCCACAATCTCGTAGAGCAGCTTCTCGTCCTTCATCCCAGAGGTGGTGAACGTCTTGCCGATAGGATTTTGGCCGGGGAAGAACTGGCGCACGAGTGCCTGGTTCACGACGGCGACCTTCAGCGAGGTCGCGGTGTCGCTGGAGTTGAAAGCGCGACCGGCAAGAATCGGAATGCGATAGGTGGAGAAAAACGCGTCGCCAACGGCATTGTCGTACGCGGTCTGCTCCTTGCCGGGAACCGGGGTTTGGCCAGTCGGGTTGAAGTCGTCGTTCGAGATGTTGTTCGAAAGAAGCGCCGACGTGGAGGCGGAAACGGAATCCACGCCGGGGACTGCCGCTAGCCGTTCCTCGATCGAGCTATAGAGCTCTCCGTTCTTTCCAGCCGGATACCGCGACAATGGCGGCTGCAATTCGAAGAGTACGAGGTTATGCGAATCGATGCCGGTATTCACTGAATCGAGTTTGAGCAGAGTACGCAGAAAAACGCTGGCGCCCAGCACCAGCAGTGTGGAGAGCGCGATCTGGAAGGCTACGATCGACTTGCCTGCATATCCATGACGACGACGGGTGGTGGTAGAGGCTGCGTCTTTGAGTGCCGTATTAACCTCGGTGCGCGTCGCTTGCCATGCGGGGATGATCCCGAAGAGCACCCCGGTCAGCATGGCGAGAGCAGCATTGAAGGCAAAGATGGACCAGTCGAGCGGAGTGGTGACGAGGGTGGGCTCCCATGGATTACGAAGCAGAAGAGGGATTTCGTTGGAGCCCACGAAGGCGAGCAGCAGGCCTCCGGCTCCGCCCAGCACTGAGAGCAGCACGCTTTCCGTAAGCACTTGGCGAAGGATCCGGCGTCGCGAGGCTCCCATGGCCAGGCGGACCGACATTTCGCGCTGACGTGCGGAGGCCCGTGCCAGCAGTAAGTTTGCGATATTCGCGCAGGCCAGCAGGAGCACGAATCCGACCAACGAGAATAGAACGTAAATCGGTTTGGCGAACTGCGCGGCGGTCTCGTTCATGCCACGGCTGCCGTCGCCTAAGCGCAATGTTGGGAGCGCTTCTTCCGCTTTGGGGTTCATGGTGCTGCGGACCGCGTCTTTCAGTGCAAGATCCAGTGCGGCGGTGGCGACGGCATCCGTCACGCCGGGCTTGCTGCGAGCCATGATCAGCATCCACCAATGGTGCGTGTCCGTGAGGAGGGAACCCACGCCATTGCGGGGCAGGACGATGGGTTGCAGACTGAACGGCATGAACACATCGGGCGAGACCTGGACAGACTTCGCTCCGGTGAAGTCCGGCGCATTCACACCGACGATGGTGACGTCGGTGAGATTCAACAGGATCGTTTTCCCGATGACCGACGGAGCCCGGCCGAAATGGCGCGCCCAGAAACCGTCGCTGATCACAACAACTGGTGCGCTGCCGGGCTTGTCGTCGAAATCCTCAATCGCGCGGCCGAGTTGCGGTCGAACCCCGAGTTGTTCGTAATAGTTGCCGGAGACCATCTCACCTTGGACGACGTCGGCGTTGCCGTCCACGGTAACGTTCATCCGGCCCACATCTTTGAACGCGAAGAGATCGGCGAGTTCGCGATTGGCGGCGCGAAGTCGCTGGTAGACGGGATAAGAAAACGAGGTGCTCGTAATCTGGCTTCCTGAGTTGTCCCAATTGCCCCACATGGAGTGGACCGCTGTCTTTCCCTTTGGCGCGACCCAATTGAAAAGCCGAAGGTGCTCGGGACGCGGTACGTTGAGCCGGTCCATGAGCAGATGTTTCGCGAGTGTGAAGATTGTGGTGTTCACGCCGATGCCCAACGTGAGCGAGAGCACGGCGACGATGGTGAAGCTCGGACTCTTGCGCAGCATCCGCAGGCCGTAATGAATGTCAGCGCGAAGCTCATCCCATAGGCGGAGGCCAAGGGAGACACGCATTTCCTCCTTGTGGGCATCGGCGCTACCGAACTCGATTCGCGCGCGGCGAGCAGCCTCGGCTGGCGAAAGCCCGCTCCGCACGAGGTCGTCGGTGTAGCTCTGGACGTGGAAGCGCAATTCTTCATCCATCTCACGATGGAGGCGCGAGGGATGAGAGACGGAGCGCATCCAGGAGCGGAATCGCGGCAGCAAACTCATACTTCCTCCGGCGAAGCGCGCAGGATGTCTCCGATGATTCCAGCCATGCGGTTCCACTTATCGGTTTCCGTACGCAGCAGGCCGCGGCCTTGCGCTGTAAGGCGGTAATACTTGGCGCGGCGATTGTTCTCGCTCTCGCCCCATTCGCTGGTGATGGCGCCCTGGTGCTCGAGCCGGTACAGCGCCGGATACAGCGAGCCCTGCTGGATCTCAAGCTGTTCTCCCGAGATCTGCTGGATGCGCAGTAGCACCCCGTAGCCATGTAGCGGGCCGAGCGACACGGCTTTGAGAATGAGCAAATCGAGCGTGCCTTGCAAAAGATCGACGGACTTAGCCAAGTACCCTTCCTAGATGGACTAGGAGAGTATGCTCGCTCTCCTAGTCTGTCAAGGGGAAGGGCTTTTACTTAGCGATCTGGCGAGCGGCCGAGAGGACCTCGGAGATGACATCGAGGACATCTTGCTCGGTGGTACGGTGGTTCACGATGCAGGCCCGCAGGGCAAACTTACCGTCTATGGTGGCATTAGAGATATAGACGCGGCCGCGCTCGATCACTCGCTTGAGGATGGCGCGGTTCTTTGCGTCGAGATCGCCATTGCCAGCTTTGAAGCGAAAGCAGACTGCGCTGAGCGCGACGGGCGCGAGCAGTTCAAGTTCGGAGTTGGCCGTAATTGCATCCGCCAAAGCCCTCGCCAGACGAAGATCTTCGGCGATCGATAACTGGAAAGCGCGAAGCCCGAAATAGCGCAGGGAGAGCCAGACTTTCAGCGCGCGGAACGGACGCGAGAGCTCGATAGACTCTTCGAAAAATGCGAAGCCCTCGATCGGATCATTCGAGAGTACGCGGGCGTAGTCCTCGGAATAGGCAAACGCTTTTTGGGCCGCAGAGGGATCGCGATAGAGCAGGCATCCGCAGCCGGCGGGTTGGTAGAGCCACTTGTGGGGATCGAGAGATAGCGAGTCGGCTTCGTTGAGGCCGCGGAATTTTCCGGCAACGCGAGGGCAGCGAGCGCTCCGTAGGCTCCGTCCACGTGCATCCAGAGGTTGTGCTCGCGGCAGAGAGAGGCAATCTCGGGCAGCGGATCAATGCTGCCGGTAGCCACCGTCCCGGCGCTCGCGACTACGGCAATCGGTTTTCTGCCGGCGCCGAGATCTTCATGGATTGCGTTTCGCAGGGCGGCAAGATCCATGCGAAACGCGCCGTCCACTGGCACACGACGAACGCTAGAACGTCCCAAGCCAAGCAGCATGGCGGCTTTCGGAATGGACATGTGTGCTTCGGCAGAGCAGTAAATAATCCCGCCTGAACTGCCGGCATCGTTGGCGGAGGTCTTTGCCTCGCGCGCCATGCAAAGTCCCATGAGGTTCGCGGCCGAACCTCCACCGGTCAGAGAGCCAGAAAAACCTGCGCAGCCCACGGCTTCGGCTAGCCAGCGCACCACGGTACGTTCGATGGTGATGGCCGCCGGGGACGAGCGCCATGCGGTGACGTTTTGGTTCAGCACTGCCGCATAGAAGTCGCCGAGGATGCCCAACGGCAGGGCCGACCCGAAGACATAGCCGAAAAACCGCGGGGAGTTCGGACGTGTCGCTTGCGCGACCTGCGAGAGCATGTCGAATGCGCGCTCGCCGAGGCCGTCGAGGGGCAAGTTGGTATCGAACATCTGCTGCGTGGATTCTCCATTGACGCCGGACGGAAACGACGGCAGCGATGGCAGTTTCTCGAGGTAATCGGCGGCAATGTCGGAGAACTGGTGGGCGAATCGACGAAAATCGGCAGGCGATACATCAGGCCGGGGCATACTTCCTCCGCGAGTCGAACCTTTTATCGTACGGAGGATTGCGGCAGAAAGGCCAGCGAATTAGCCCGAAACGGGTGGATCGTCGCCGGGACTGCGCTTGAGATCGGAATCGATGTCTTCTAGCGCTTCGGCGCGTTCGCTGCCGTGAAGACGTTCGCGGAATTCACGCAGCGCGGTGCCGACCACGTGATAGTGGTGCAACCCCGCATATTTCGGATCCCGCGTGAGTTCCAACCAGATATCGTGCATCAACTTCAAGTCTTCGTTGCGCAGACGCGGAGTGTGCGGCCCGAGCTCGTAATCGTGCACCTGCCCATCGGGGGCGATGATCTCGAGCCGGATGCGCGGGCGCGGCTCAGGCAAGCGCTCCCAGGCGTCGCCACTGAGCTTGGCCTGCTCATCTGCTGTGAGCTTATTCGAGAGGCCACAAACAATGCGTGAACTGCGCAAACGTTGCGACGTGGCAAGGATACTGTCGAACACGTTATTCGTCGGGGCCACCAACAGCGACACGTGTTTGCCCACCTTTTCCGCGAGGCTCACAACTGATGTGAACAGTTCCTGCTCGTATTGCTCGAAGACTTCACTGGCGTCCACGCTCTCGCTGCCACTGAAAGAGTATTGCCGGTGGTAGACGCGTGAGGTCATCACCACCACATCGCGTTTCGTAGTATCAGTTTGCTCGAGCACTTTTTGGAGATACAGGAGGTTGCGCGGGTCCCGCACGGCGACCAGGATATTACCTGGCCGAACTTCCATGCCTTCCTGGCTGACGTCATCTTGCGCGTTGACGCGGAACTGTTCGAGGTCGTGCAGGCCCCCGGCAACTGTCTTCAAGTTCATCCGCTCGGAGATGCTAAAGACCACGTACAAAATGATGCTGAAGATGATGCCGTAAATGGTGGCCAGCTCTTTGGTGAACAGGTTCACGATGGCGGTAGCGAAAAGCAGCACGCCGATCATTCCGACGCCGATCGGAATTTCCTTGTCGCCGATGCGGATATTGCCCGGCACCTTCCACTGCCGGTTCTCTGGATGGGTGAAGCGGAGTACGAAGACCGCCAGCGCCATGAATGAAAACGACCAGATCACGCCGAACGCATATAGGGCCGCTAACAGGTAGACGTTGCCGCGGCTGAAAATGATGGTCGCAACCTGCAGGCCGACGATGAGGTTGATGATGCGGTTGCTGGTGCCGTAACGGTGGTGCGGATGGCGGAACCACGGCGTCAGCACGCCATCTTCGCTCAGGCGATTGAGCACGCCGTTGGCGCCGACGATCGCTGTATTCACCGCACCCGACAAGATTAGTGCGCCCACCAGCACCACAAAGCCCTGGAAGAACAGCTTCAGGTTGTAGGGACCGACCACGTTCATGGCCAAGCCGCTGATGAGGTTGGCGAAGTAGCCGGACCGTATGCCGTCGGGGATAATCATCACCGCAAAGAACGAGACCAGCCCGGTGAAGAACAAGCTGTACAGGAAAATGACCAGCCCGGCTTTTTCCAGGTTCTTGAGCTTTGGGTGCTCGATTTCGCGGTTCACCTGCGCGAGCGACTCTTCGCCGCTCATGGCCAGCACGGAGTGTCCGAAGCCGACCAGCATCAGAATCCAGGTTAGATTGGCAAACCATGTGCCATGCAGCCAACCAAGGGATTCGTGGGTCTTCAGCAGATTATGCGCCGAGGGCAGTGGCGGCAAGTGTGCAGTGGCGGGGCGCGCGACGAGCGTAACCAGGCACCAGACAATCAGCAAGACCACCATCACTGTGGTGATCTGCATGATGCGCAGCGCTTTCTCGCTGCTTTCATGGATGCCCTGGATGTTCTTCCACCAGAAGTACAAGCTCACGAGCACTGCAAATCCAGCGGAAACGTAATTGATGCCGGCATCGGTCAGATGGATGGGGTGCCCAAAACGAGTGCTGGTATCGATCAGGAAGCCAATGACGTACTGGCCGGCAGAAACGGCGCTGATTGGGCCGGTGAGAACGTAGTCAAAGAGCAGCGCGGAAACGGAGAGCTTGGCGAGTTGTCCGCCCATGGCGGACTTGACGACCTTATACACGCCGCCGCGCACGAACATCACGCTGCTCTCGATGTAGATGGCGCGAACGGCATAGCTGAAGAGCATGACCGCCAGGACGAACCAGGGCGCGCTCTTGCCAATCACCTTTTCCGCATCGCCGCCGACGTAGTAGGCCGAAGACGCCAAGTCGGATAGCACAATCGCCGCGGCCCGCCAGAAGGAGATGAACGACAGCATCACCGTCGTGGCGACGAACACTTTAATGGCGGGACGGTTTAGGTGGTTTGTCGGCGAGGACATGCGGAAGTTATTAACGTTATCAAAATCCCGGGATTGCGGCTATGCGAGGGGTGTACCCCGATGGTGGTGGCGGAAAACGCGGTCCAGAAGCTCAGGATTTGTCTTGGAATATATAGGTGCGGCTAATTCGGTCGTGCCAGCAGAGCATATCTTCATCGAAAAACGCCCAGAAGAACCCAAGCATCAGTGAGGAACAAGAAACGGCCATCCCCCACAAGCGGCGACGGCGCTCCCGCCGGTTCGGCGCGGTGCCCTGAAACGTGCTGAAAGCCAGATGAGTCATCGCCATCCCTGGAGTTCGGGCAGCATACACGATGAATAAAAATTGGTAAAAAGCCCAGAACAGCGCAGCCGCGATGGCAGCCATTCCCAACATGGGCTTTATCCAGTCGACGCCAGGGACCGTTTTATTGGCGACGCTTACGAATATAGCGGTTCCGAGCAGAACGATCACGCCGTCGTACGCAGAGGCATAAATCCGTTGCCGAACCGGCGCAACCTGCAATGGTAGTTCGAACGCTGGGGCGGGATCCTGTGCCATTGACTCGAGGCGCATGCCGTCCAGGATCGGGGTCTCGAGCAGCGGCTCGGCAATCTCGGGAGCATCGAGGATACGCGGCGGAGCCGTAGGCAACACAGGTTCGGCAACGGTGTAACTCGTCGGAGGCTCCGGCGGAAAGAGCCTGGGGAACTCGATGACGTTCGCCTCCATGACAATCTTGCGCTTGAACGGCACCGACGGTCTGAGCGGGGGACGTGTGGGCGGCGAGAGCTCGACTCGTGGCACGTTTTGGTCCGCTTCTACAGCCTCCTGGGTCATCTGCGAACCAGTTTCTATCGTCCGTTGCCTCATCTCGTCTGACGCAACTTCTTCGGCTGCTTCCTCGGATGTCGAGTTCGGCGCGCAGATCTGCTGCCGCGGGCCCACCGGCTCTCCCTCAAAATTGAATCGCATGGAAAATTCGCCGGTCAACTTGCGTTTGTTCTTCGCGCGATAGCTATCGAGCCGCGAAGCGACTTCGCTCTTCCACGTTTCATTGGCCTCAGGGTCGAAATGGAGATCAGGTTCCGTCACGAGTCGAGTGTCCCCGGAGATTGCAAGAAGTTAGTGAGGGAAAAGGAGGCGCACGCGACAACACGATGGCGATGAACGCGAGATGACGAGAGTGGCGCGTTGAGCGTCAACATTGAGCGGATTGGAAGAACGGCCAGAGCAGTGGAACAATCCGGAAACGGTGCAGGCCTTCGACATGGCCCGGCGGTGGTTTTACTTCTACGAGTGCAACATGTTAAGTTGCGAGCTTGAGGCGCCAGTACCCGGTCTCGATCGACGCGTTCCGATGACATTCCGCAGAGAAACGAATACCACGCTTTGGCAGGGATGTCACCTGCTTCTTCTCTGCTGTTTGTTAACCACGGGGATGATGGCGCAAATCCAACCATCGAGCAGCGATAAAACAAAAAAGAAATCGAAAGGCCCTGGAGAAGACGTCTTCATCCAGGCCACTACGCAAGAAAAAATTGGCGACAATTACAAGTTGCACGGCAACGTGGTGATCCACTTCCGCAGCTACGTCGTTTACGCCGATGAAATGACCTACAACGACAATACCGGCGATGTGACCGCGAATGGCCATTTCGTGCTCGAAGGCGGACCGCACGACGAGCACATCACCGCAACTCATGGAACGCTAAACACGCAATCTGAGACCGGCAAGTTCTATGACGTGATTGGCATGACCGGAGCGAAGTTCCGCGGTAAGAACGTAATCCTCACTTCCTCTAATCCGTTTGTCTTCACCGGGCTGGAAGTAGATCGTGTCGGCCCGAATCACTACATTGTGTACCACGGCACAATCACGACCTGCCAGCTTCCGAAGCCGAAGTGGGAGTACCGCGCGTCAAAGATCGACGTGACCGTGGGCGCCGACGCGAAGATCTATCACTCCGACTTCCTGCTTCACAATATTCCGCTCTTTTACTTCCCCTTCGCTGAGCACCCGATCGACAATCTGGGTCGACAAACGGGCTTCCTGCTGCCCAACATCGGGCAGTCCTCGCAGAAAGGTACGATCCTCGGAGACGCGTTTTACTGGGCAATCAGCCCAAGCGCCGATATGACGCTGGGGGCGGAATACTTCTCACAGCGAGGCTGGGCAGAACACGCGGATTTTCGCGCCAAGCCGAACGACCAGTCCACCATTGATTTCCGCTACTTCGGCGTGGCTGACCGCGAAAACCAGGGCGGCGAGGAAGTCCGGCTGCAGGCCGTGACCCAATTGCCGTGGAACATACGTGCAGTAGCCGACGTCGACTACCTGAATTCTTTCATCTTCCGCGAGGCGTTCGCAGAATCTTTCACGCAGGCGATCAACTCGGAAGTGAAATCGGTCGCGTTTCTCACCAAGACCATCGATACCTTGAGTTTGAACGTGATGACTTCGCGCTACCAGAACTTCCTCGGCACTGACCAGTGCTTGAGCCTCGGCATTTACGTGCCTTGTTCGGTGACAACCGGTGCTCCGCTTACCAACACCGGCGGCGACAGCGCGATCCTGATCGTGCACGCGCCCTCGTTCGAACTCTCGAACATTGAAAAGGAAGTTGCTGACTCGCGCTTGTTCGTTTCACTGGATGGCGCCGCCGAAGGGGTTTCTCGCAGCGAGCCAAACCTCACAGTCACGGGAACCACGAAAAACAACTACTCCGTTCCGCTGCTTGGCCGCTACGACATCCAGCCGTGGGCTTCGTACGCGCTGTTTCTCAAGGGTTGGACGCTTCGGCCCAGCGTCTCAATGCGCGATACCTATTACACGCAGCGCGCGCTGGGAAACATTTCGTCGAACAACCCGGTCAACCGACGTTCCGTAGAGGGCGGCTTCGAGCTGCGTCCGCCTGCGCTGGAGAAGATCTTCGCTAAGCCGATTGGCCAGCACCAGATCAAGCACACAATCGAGCCGCGCTTCGCTTACACCTACGTAAACGGCATTGATAACTTCCACTCGATCATCCACTTCGATGATCGCGATATTCTCAGCAATACCAACGAGGTTCTCTACGCCATTACGACGCGTCTTTACGCGAAAAACTTGCGCGCGACGGCGGATTGTCCGCAGCCCCCAAGCGAGGAGCAAAAGTTGCCGCGCGAGCAGATGGAGGCGCTGAAGCCGAAATCCACCTGCGGAGACGTAGCGTCCCGTACCCGCGAAATCTTCAACTGGGACCTGGCGCAGAAGTACTACCTCGACCCGACCTTCGGAGGCGCGGTAATTAACGGCAGCCGAAACGTGTTTGAAACCTCCGCAGAGCTCACCGGGATCGCCTACATCGACCGTCCTCGCCTATTCTCGCCGTTCGTCTCGCGGATGAGGATCCAGACCACGGCAAACACGGATATTCAATGGAACTTCGATTACGACTCCGTGCTCAGCCGCATCAACGCGAGCACCGCGATTGCTAATTATCGCTTTGGCGAGTATTTCGTCGGCGCGAGCCATGCCTATCTCAACACTTCGATCCCCGATGTGACTTCCACCGCGGCAACGCTCGTACCCGCGAAGTTCAACCAGATTCGGTTCCTCGCCGGATTCGGCCATCCGAATAAAATTGGATTTAGCGGAGCGGGAAGCATCGGCTTCGACAACACACTAGGCTTCCTGCAGTACTCCGCCGAACAAGTCAGCTACAACTGGGATTGCTGCGGCATCAGCGCGGAATACCGCCGCTTCGCCCTGGGCAACATTCGCAATGAGAACCAGTACCGCTTCTCGCTCACATTGGCGAACGTGGGCAGCTTCGGAACCATGAAACGGCAGGAACGGCTCTACTAAACTGCCCGGAAACGGACAGTTTCCCTCCAACCAATTATTTTTTCAACATTACCTCCGCAGGCGTGAACAAACTCAATTTTCGGCTCGTATCAAGAGTAACTACGAAAGTGCTCGTAGAATCAGAGCCGGAGCTTGTCCATGAACGATCTGCGAATCGCGCTGCGCCAACTGGCAAAATCTCCTGCTTTTGCAGTTACGGTGATCCTGACGCTGGCGTTGGGAATTGGCGCCAATACCGCAATCTTCACGCTGGTGCACGCGGTCCTGCTGAAGTCGCTGCCAGTGGTCGACCCCAAGACGCTGTACCGGATCGGCGATCTCGACGACTGTTGCGTAAATGGCGGCTTCGAGAATGACGATGGGGACTTCGACTTGTTTTCGTACGAGCTCTATCGCCAGTTCCGCGACAACACTCCGGAATTCGAGCAACTGGCGGCCATGCAAGCAGGCGGCGACATCTTGACGGTGCGCCGCGGGTCAGAACCGGCGAAAGCCATGACTAGCGAATACGTCTCTGGAAACTACTTCTCGACTTTCGGTCTGGGGCCCTACGCGGGGCGCATGCTTTCCCCGTCGGATGACGATGCCGGCGCCGCGGCTACGGCCGTGCTTAGCTATGCCGGCTGGCAAGCCGAATACGGCGGCGATCCAAGCATCGTTGGCTCGACCTTTTACATGCAAGGAGTCCCCATAACAATTGTCGGAATCGCCCCCCGAGGATTTTTCGGCGACCGGCTGAGCAATCGTCCTCCAGAGCTGTGGCTGCCGTTAGCGATTGAGCCGCAGCTCGATGGCCCAAATGCGATCCTGCACGTTCCAGTGAGCAACTGGCTGTACGTCATCGGTCGCGTGAAGCCGGGCGTGGCCCCGGTCGCATTACAAGACAAGATCTCAAACACGCTGCGGAACTGGCTTTCTACCCAGCGGAATTACACCGAAAATGGGGGATCGACGTTGATTCCGCGGCAACACGTCATCATCACTCCTGCCGGCGGCGGAGTGCAGCGCCTGCAAATCCAAACCCGCAAAGGAATTTATTTACTGGTTGCGATTTCCTTGCTCGTTTTGCTGGTAGCGTGCGCGAACATCGCCAACCTTTTGCTGGCGCGCGGCACCTCGCGCCGGGCGGAGACCTCAATCCGCATGGCATTGGGCGCGGCGCGAACCCGCCTGATCCGGCAACTACTGACCGAGAGCATCTTGCTCTCCTGCCTGGGTGGCGCCGTAGGGGTGTTCGTCGCGTATTCCGGCGCAAAGACCATCCTCTCGCTCGCGTTTCCGCGATCACCGCAAATGCCAATCCACGCGACGCCTTCCCTGCCGGTGCTTGGGTTTGCATTTCTCTTGTCGCTGCTTACTGGCCTGATCTTCGGCATCGTGCCTGCGCTTATCACCTCGCATTCCGATCCGGCAGAAGCATTGCGCGGTGCGAACCGTTCCACCCGCGATCGCGCCTCGATGCCGCAGCGCTGGCTCATTGTCGTCCAGGCGGCGCTCTCGTTGGCACTGCTCGTGGCCGCCGGTCTGCTGACGAAAAGCTTGCGTAACCTGGAACACCAGGACTTTGGCTTGGAAGTCGCAAACCGCTACGTGGTCCACTTCGACGCTTCTGGCGCCGGGTACAAGGCATCGCAACTTCCCGCCTTGTATCAAAACATCGAGCAGCGCTTTGGCGCGGTCCCAGGAGTAGAGAACGTGGGACTCGCGCTCTATAGCCCGCTCGAAGGCAATAACTGGGGCGAAGGTGTGCGAGTGGAAGGGCGTCCGGAGCCGGGGCCGAATGAAAACACCGGCGCGTCTTGGGACCGCGTGAACCCGCAATTCTTCGACACCGTCGGCCAGCGCATTCTCCGCGGTCGTGCCTTCACGGATGCTGACACCGCAGCTTCCCAGTTCGTTGCCATAGTGAACCAAGCGTTCGTGAAAAAATTCTTCCCGGACGAAAATCCCATCGGGCGGCATTTCGGCGTCTTCGAACACAAATTTGCGGGAGCCTTCGAAATCGTCGGGGTGGTCGCGGATGCGAAGTACAACAACCCGGACCACGCAGTGCGGCCGATGTATTTTCGTCCGCTTACACAGCAGTTGCAGGTGACCGAGCCAAGCGAGGTCATGGCCGAGGGCCGCTCTCTCTACGTTAATTCCATCGTGCTCCACTTCCGCGGCACGCCACAGAATGTGGATTCGATGGTGCGCCGCACGCTCGCTGACATTGATCCGAACCTGACCGTCATCCGGCTGCAATCGTTCGACGCGCAGGTGGCCGACAACTTCGACCAGGAGCGCCTCATCGCGCGCCTGACGATGCTGTTTGGCCTGCTAGCGCTCGCACTAGCGTCGGTGGGCGTCTATGGCATCACGGCCTATTCAGTGGCGCGCCGGACCAGCGAAATCGGCGTGCGCATGGCCATGGGTGCAAATCGCAGAGACGTGGTTCGGCTCGTCTTAGCGAATGCCTTCGGACGCGTTGCGATGGGGCTTGCGATCGGCGTGGTGATCGCCCTGGTAGGTGGCCACTATATGGCCGACCAGCTCTACAACGTGAAGCCGTACGACCCGGTAAGCCTTCTGGTATCAGTGATCGTGCTCTCGCTTGCGGCGGCGGTGGCTGGATTCATTCCCGCTCGGCGCGCGGCAAGTATCGAGCCGATGCAGGCACTACGCATCGAATGAACGGGCGGCCATCCCGCGGTAGGGTTTTCGTGTCGTAGGATAGAAGCATGGCTGTTTCGCATTTGCCGACGCCTTCCACGGCCGAAAAGCAACGCGCGCTTGAGGCGTATTTGCGCTCGCTGGGACGCGTCCTCGTGGCCTATTCCGGTGGCATCGACTCGGCATATCTCGCGTATGCGACGCATCGCGTGCTTGGGAACGAGATGAAGGCGGTACTCGCCGATTCCCCGAGCCTGGCCCGTTCGCAAATGGGCGACGCCGTCGCATTCGCCGCCGAGCGTGGCATCCCACTCGAGGTAATTGAGACCGCCGAGATGGAGCGACCAGAATATCGGCGCAACGACTCTAATCGCTGTTTCCACTGCAAAGACGAGCTCTTCACCATGATGGAGGACTTCGCGGGACGCAATAATTTCCGCACCGTCGCCTATGGCGTGAACGTGGACGACCAGGGAGACTTTCGCCCGGGTCAAAGAGCAGCGAAGCAGCACCGTGTCGCCGCTCCGTTGCTAGAAGCGGGACTCACAAAGAGAGAGATTCGCCAACTGGCACAGGAAGCCGGACTGCGCGTGTGGGACAAACCGGCGTCAGCGTGCCTGTCGAGCCGAATTGAATACGGGCGCGAAGTGACGCCGGAAGCGCTGGCCCAGGTGGAGAAGGGCGAAGACGCATTGCGCGCCCTCGGATTCCGCCAATTCCGGGTGCGGCATCATGGGCAGATCGCACGGATCGAGATTGCGCAAGAAGAACTTCCTCGAGCTATGACTCCTGAAATGGCCCGCGAGTTAACTCGCACTTTCAAAGCACTTGGCTTCACTTACATCACGCTGGATCTCGAGGGCTTCCGCTCGGGTTCGATGAACGCTCTATTGCCGGTCGACGTGCTCAAAGCACCTTAGTGGGAACCGGCCCGGAGCCGCGGTAGAAGCCGTATTTTGAAGCAATTAGAGCCCACATCATGCGATAATCAGGAGTTCCAGCTTTTCCTTCCAAGGCGGTAGTACGTGTCGTTTTTCAAGTATTTGGCAGTCATAGTGACGGGCGTTTGCCTGGGATGTTCGGCCCAAACGCAACCGGCTCAGCGACCAGCATCTCCAACCCCGAAGGCGAGCCAACCGGCGATGGCCGATACCCAGCTTGCTAAGCGGATCGAAAACCAGTTGAGGGCCCATTTTGGCGTGCCGGCCCAGGTGAGTGTGCGCGTCGGAGACCCGAAACCGAGCGATTTCCCCGGCTACAACACTGTGACCATTACGATGTCGGACGCAGAAAAGAGTAAGCAATACGATTTCCTGCTCTCGAAAGACAACAAGACCCTGGCACGTTTGACCACTCTCGACATCACGAAAGACCCGTTTGAAGAGACGATGGCGAAGATCGACACCACCGGGCGACCGGTACGTGGCAATAAGGACGCCAAAGTCACAATTGTGAATTACGACGACTTTGAATGTCCTTTCTGCGCACAGATGCACCAGACGATGATCGACGTGGTGAAAAAGTTTGGGGACCAGGTGCGGGTGATCTACAAAGACTATCCGCTCTCCGAAATTCATCCTTGGGCCGACCGCGCGGCAATCGATTCTAATTGCCTCGCCGTGCAGAATGGCGACGCCTTCTGGGACTTTGCTGATTACGTACATGCCAACCAGGGCACCATCACCGGCAAAGAACAGCACCGCACGCAAGCGGGAATGAATGAGGCCGTTGACAAAGTAACACTCGACATTGGTCGTAAACACTCGTTGAATGTGGATGCGCTCCAGGCTTGTGTGAAGGACCAGTCTCAAAAGAGAGCCCTCGAAAAGTCGGTGGCAGAAGCCAGCGGACTCGATGTAAGCGCCACCCCCACCCTGTTCGTGAATGGGGAGCGGCTGGAAGGCGTGGTCAGCGAAGACACCCTGGTGGACGTGATCAAGAAACACCTGCAGGATGAGACCGGCGCAGCGCAGGCCGGGAAGTAGATGCTCACCCCGCTTCGAGCAATTTCGCTTGGAGCGTCCTCATGGAGGACCGAGTTGCACAGTAAGACATCTTCTGTTTCTGTGGCGCTGGCCACGACCATCGCATTGCTCGCGATGCTAGGACTCGCAGGCTGTAACAACCATGGCGGTGGCGATGACGTGATGGCGCGCGTAAATGGTCATAAGATCACTCGTCCGGAAGTCGACAAATATTACAAGAACCAGATTGCGGGTGCTCCGCAACAACCAAGCCAGGAACAGGCCGATAACCTCCGCCTGGGCATCCTGCGCGAGCTGATCAACAACGAGATCCTCATGCAGCGTGCGGAGAAGCTCGGCTTGCTCGCCACCGACGAAGAAGTCGACCAAAAAGTAAACGAAGCGAAGGCGCCCTACACGCAAGAACAGTTCGACGCAAAGCTGAAAGAGCGCGGCATAACACTAGACGATTACCGCCGCGATCTGCGGCGGAGCATTACCGTCGACAAGGTGATCAACAAGGAAATCACGTCGAAGATCAACGTCACAGACGGCGATATCGCGGCCTATTATAACCAGCACAAAGCCGAGTTCAACCTTATCGAGCCGCAGTATCACCTGGCGCAAATCCTTGTAACTCCGTCGCCGAACCCACAGGTCAAGAACCTCCAAAAAGCCCAGAATGACGCCGACGCCAAAAAGAAGATCCAGCAGTTGCTGAACCGTCTGGACAGTGGTGAAGATTTCGCTTCGGTCGCGATGAACTACTCCGAGCAGCCGGAGATTTCGCCGAACGGGGGCGATCTTGGTTTTGTTCCGGAAACGTCGCTGAAGGGCGACAAGCTTGCCTACGACGCGGTGACAAGACTGAAACCCGGCCAGTACACGGGAGTACTCCCAATCATGGACCCGTCGTCAAAGGCGGTACTCGGCTATCGCATAGTGAAGCTGATTGCCAAAGAAGCCGCCGGCCAACGCGAACTCCAGGACCCCCGCGTGCAGCAAGCGATCCGCGAACAATTACGCGACAGCCGCGAACAGCTCCTCAAGGCCGCATACTACGAATCTGTACGCGACAAATCGAGCGTAGAAAACTACTTCGCCGATGAGATTTTGAAGCGGGCAGGACAAAAGTAAAATCTTGCGAAGTTCGAGGGCATGGTTCCTGGCACGCCGTCACTGTTAGAGACTCAAAATGCGGTTGGCATCGCTGGCGCGTGAGTGGAGTGCGTTAGCCAGATTCGCAATAAGCGGATGATGCAGCCCGTGCGCCAGCGCTGCATCCCTGACCGACGAAACATTGTCGGGAAGTGCCGCAACCATGGAGCGCAATCGCGTAAGGAGCCGTTCGGCGTCAACGTGATTCTCTGCGGCGAGCTTCTCCCATTGGCGGATCCCTATGTCGCGAACGCGGTACGTCCCGCCTAACTTCATTGCTAACCTGACCTTCTGCATGGCCACAATCCTGTAGGGCAGTATGCTTGCGAGATCGTAAAGGGGCGCGAAGCGTACCGTCCCGGCATTGCCGATCAAAACCGAATAGTTCTTTGCATGAGCGTCCGTCCCAACGATCAACCAATTAAAGGCGATAGCGTCGAGAAAGGCAGCGATGTCTTCGTCCGGAGCGTCGGAGTTGTCGCGAAGCAGCGTAATCATTGCGCGAATTCCGGGACCGCCCTCGGCCTCGTATTTGCGGGTGGGTGGCACAGCGGTTGCCTGACACGTGTCTTCCTGGTGGACGCGAACAAAGCCGCCATCCGTTTTCAATCGATCGTATCGCTCGAGCACAATGGCAATTTCCTCGCCGAACCTCCTCACAGTCGATTTCGCTGCAAGCAATCCGAGACGGCTTGCAAGCTCCAGGCACACATGCTCGTTCTCAGCATGGCCATCCCATTCACCTGTTGGAGGCTTGAGGATGTGCGTCGTTGGCGTTCGGCCGGAGGGAACGCCCCACCGACGTCCATCGAACAGGAGAGCGGTCTTGGGTTGTGCGCCAGCGAGGCTGAACTGTCCGGTGTCACTCGGCGAACGCCACGCTGAATGGTCGCGCCGCAGATCGCGGAGGCGATCCCTGATCTCGGCGTCGCTGAGCCATTCTATTTTGGCCGCGGCGCTGTCGCTGCTGATTCCCGCAACCCGTTCAGGCGGTACGAACTGCACAGCGCCCGCGCAGTCTTCTCCAACCGCTGCCAGAAGACCGAACGGGTCTCGCGGCGAGACATGAAAGCGTTGGGCCCATCGGTCGAGCACGGCTGCGTTGTCGGGCAACAAGCCCCACAAGAATGGCTCGATGCGATCGTGCGGATGTTCTGTCCGGACCGACGGCATGCAGAGCGAGAGCGGGTACGTCGTTCGAGCGGCTCTCCAACGGTCGTCGTAACGAAACGAGAGCTTTCCACCTGGCCCGCGTACCACATGGCCCATGATTGCGTCGTTCGCCACCGCAACCAGCTCGGAGCTCATCGCTTTTTCCTCAGCGAATCGATAAGAGCGTTGACGTCGACGACACTCGGTTCGACCGCACTTTTCTTGCCCGTTATGCTATCCGAGGGTTCCGAGACTTCGAGAGACACGCCGAGGACGCGTAGGGTTCGCAGTACGTGACCGAGAGCTGCGTTAGCTTTGCCGCGCTCGATCTCGACGATCCACTTGCGGCTGACCCCCGCGCGTTTCGCGAGTTCTGCCTGGTCCAGCGCGAGCTTTGTCCTGCGCTCGCGAATCAGCGCAGCGATGTCCGAGATGTTGCGGATCAGCATAGACTTGAGTCACCGCTCGGTGACATGCTCACAATGTAACCGATCAGTGACTTAGAATTCAAGTAACCGATTGGTTACTTATTCGATAATTGCCAGGGTATCCCCCGCATTCACCGTAGCCCCTTCGGCGACAAACAACTTCTGCACCTTGCCCGCCTTAGGGGACTTCAGCTCATTCTGCATTTTCATCGCTTCCACTACCACGACGCCTTTTCCCGCTTCCACCATCGCGCCCTGAGGAACGATGATGCGAACCACCTTACCCGGCATGGGCGCGATGATCTTCTGTGGGCCTTCAGCTGTCCCGGCGCGGGCGCGGCGGGTGCGAAGCGAACGAGGGTCGTTAATTTCGCAGGCATAACGGGAACTACCAACCAGCATGTGCAGGTCCCCGCTGAGAGCGCGTTCGCGTTTCACTTCGTAGGCTTTGCCTTCGCCTTCCACGATGGAGAGGATGTCACGCGCGGTGGGAACAGCATCGACGGCGAAGGGCTTGCCATCGATCTTGCCCGACCAGCGGGCGCCGTCGTGGCTCAATTCCACGTTGTACTTGCGGCCGTCAATCAATATCTCGTAGACCATGGCTAGCGCAGCGCCTCCGCTCGCCCTTCGGACTTCCACTTCGATTTTCCGTTGGCGGTTGCCTCGCCGTTTGATTTGTTACTGGACTGCGTTGCGTAGGTAACACCGTCGAATGGCTTGCCGAGCGTGACCTGAGGCTCGGTCGTCGCGAAGATGCCGGCAGCGATGGCCGCCATGCGGGTGCGCTGCTCGTGTTCCGGCTGCGGCTTCTGCTCCTCCGCCAGCAAACGATCGAGGAACCCAGTGTGCAACTTGCCGGCCTGGAAATCCGCGTCATTCAGAATGCGGCGGAAGAGAGGAATGTTGGTCTTGATGCCGCCTACGAAGTACTCGAAGAGAGCCCGTTGCAAGCGATGAACACACTGCTCGCGATCGCTCCCGTAGCTAATGAGCTTGGCGAGAAGCGGATCATAGTCGAGTGGCACGGTCCAACCCTCATACATGCCGCTATCGCGACGAATGCCCGGCCCAGAGGGCGATATCAAACGCGTAATGCGTCCGGGTGAGGGAAAGAACTGGTTGTCGGGATCCTCAGCATACACACGGCATTCGATGGCGTGTCCGCGCAACGTAAGGTCATCCTGCTTGAATGGCAGGGGATCGCCGGCAGCGACCTTGATTTGCAGGTGAACGAGATCGAGTCCCGTCACGAGTTCCGTAACAGGGTGCTCCACCTGGAGCCTCGTGTTCATCTCCAGGAAGTAGAAATTCTTCTGCTCGTCTACCAGGAACTCGACCGTCCCGGCGTTGGTGTAATTCGCTGCCTGGGCCACGCGAACTGCGACTTCACCCATGCGTCGCCGCATATCCGCATCCACGATCGGCGAAGGAGATTCTTCGAGCACTTTCTGATGGCGCCGCTGCACGGAACACTCGCGTTCGCCGAGCCATACGGTGTTGCCATGCTCGTCGGCAAAGATCTGCATTTCGATGTGCCGCGGGTTGACGATGTATTTCTCGAGATAAACCTCGCTGTCGCCAAAGGAGCGCTGGGCCTCGCTGCTGGCGGCCTCGAGCGCGGAACGGAGTTCGCCTTTCGATTTCACGAGCCGCATGCCTTTGCCGCCGCCTCCAGCCGCAGCCTTCAGCATCACGGGATAGCCGATCTTCTCGGCGAGCGTTTCGGCCTCCTCGGCGCTCTTGAGACCCTGAGCATTGCCTGGAACCATGGGCACGTGTGCCTTAGCCATTGCCTGCCGGGCACGGGTCTTTGAACCCATGGCGTCCATCGCATCCCCGGTGGGCCCGATAAACTTCACCTTGGCCTGAACGCAGGCGCGCGCAAAGCGGGCATTCTCCGACAAGAACCCGTAGCCGGGGTGGATGGCTTCGGCGCCGCTCTTCTTCGCAACTTCGAGAATCTTATCGATACGCAGATACGACTCGCTCGCCGCCGATGGCCCAATGTGGAAGGCGTAATCGGCTTTGCGAACATGAAGCGCGCGGCGATCGGCGTCCGAGTAAACCACCACGGACTCGATCCCAAGCTCGCGGCAGGCACGGATCACGCGGACGGCGATCTCGCCGCGGTTCGCGATGAGGATTTTCTTGAAGAGTTTGGAAGACATACTGTGTCCCTTTATCAGGAAATGGCGATTGTAGCGCAGCCACTGGAGGCTAGCGCGCGGACGCGGCTCACATCCTTTTGTGATTAGCGGAAATTGAAAAGCCTCCCCGCAATGGAGAGGCTCTTCGACAACTAGCAGCCACGCTACTTCGTCTGGTCGGTGGTGATCACGCCTGTCGGGCCGGCCTTCTCAGCCTTGGCCTTCTTGGTCGCGATGGTTTTGTCGACCCACTCGTTCGCGGTCTTGATGTCCGCATCGTATGCAGCCGGATCGTCACATTCATACTCGGCGCGCTGGCGGTACATCAGGTTGATGTACGCCATGGCGTCGTCGTAATCCGGACGCAACTGGATGGCCTTCTGGAGATCGGTGATCCCGTCTTCCACCTTCTGCTGGTTCGCCTGCTTTAGGGCTGCGCAGACTTTCTTGTCCTTCAACTGCGCATCTGGACGTAGGCCGATCCCCACACGCTGTTTCTGGTCTTCCTGGTACGCCTCGGTCCAGTCGATGACGGCGATGGAGTAATACGTCTCCGGATCGTTAGGATCGAGCTGGATGACCTTGCGATGGTATTCCGCCGCCTTGTCGAGCTGCTTCATGTTGAAATAGAGCGAAGCAATGCCCTTCAAGCTATGGATCTGCTGTTCTTTACTCGGGTTCGAGTCGAGGATTTTCTGGAACTCTTGAATGGCCATTTCGGCGTTGCGGGTATTTTCCGGCGTGTCCATGCCGGGAACATACTGCGAGGCATAGGCGGTAGCAAGATAAAGACGGGCGTTGGTGAGCGAGGAATCCAGGTCGACTGCGTTCTTAAAATGTTCGATCGCCTCTTCGTATCGGGCGTTCTTGTAGGATTGCACGCCTTTATTGAGCTGGTCGCGTGCCTTGAGCTTATTGCAGCCGGTGCCCGCGATCATCAGGAACGCGGCTGCGAGTACGACCAGTACTCGTGCGCTTCTAGTCATTGGTTATCTCTCTCCGTTGCAATTTGCCCGAACCGCGCTGTGCGAGGGCGGGACTTTGCATGAGCTCAGTCCCGGAAATTTCGGGCCTAAAATAGGAGGTGGGCGCCCCGACTCATGTTGCGAGGCGCCCGTTGGTGATCTATTGTCCTGCCTCGATCTTGGCAGTAATTAAGCCGACCTTGTCGACTCCGGCCGAGTGCGCGATGTCGATGACCTGGGCGACACTGCTGAACGCAATGTCATCATCGCCCTTCACGAACATCACCTTTTCGGCGCGGGTCGCGAAGATGTCGCGGAGCTTCCCTTCAAGCTGGTCCCAGTTCGTATCGTCCTGGTTGATCTTGAGGGTCGGCTGGTTTGGGTCGCCGGACCTCAGCACCTGTACCACGATGGTGCGTTCCGGCGGCGGTGGCTGCTGCTTCTGATCTTTCGGCGGCGGTTGTGGAACAAGAGCGTCCAAGCCTTTCGGCGTCAACGGAGTGATGACCATGAAGACGATCAGCAACACCAGCAAAACGTCGATCAGCGGGGTCACGTTCATGTCCGCTGTGGGACCTCCACCGGCCCCGCCAACATTCATTGCCATAGCGTGATCTTCTCCTTTACTTCGTAGCCGGGGGCGGCGTGGTTGTCGCCGGACCCAAGGCCTTCCGTTGTTCGGTCAGCAAGCCGACCTCGTCCACACCGGCAGAGCGGATGTCGTCAACGACTTCCACCACTTTGCCGTAGCGGGCGCGGGCGTCAGCCTTGATAAAGACTTTCTTGTCCGCCTTGTTAGAGATACGGTCCTTCACCTTCGATGTCAGGTCGTCGGGGTTAATCTGGTCCGACCCGAAGTACACCTTGCCGTCGTGGGTTACTGCGACGAGCAGGGAGTCTTCCTTGTCCGCATCCGGCATAGGAGCGGGACTGTTGGTCTGGGCCATGTTCACGCTGACGCCCTTCTGCAACATCGGGGTGATGACCATGAAAACGATGAGCAACACCAGCATCACGTCCACCATGGGAGTGACGTTGATGTTCGAGTTCACGTTCGCAGTGCGCTTTGCGATGGCCATTTCCTAAAATCTCCTCGCGAGTTGACCTCGCAAAATTACCGCTTCATGCCGCGGCGCTTCAGGAAATAGTCGATCAATTCACTCGAGCTGTTGTCCATCTCGACGTCGAACGCTTCCACCTTGCCGGTGAAGTAGTTGAACATCATCACGGCGGGGATGGCCACGAACAAGCCGACTGCGGTGGTCACCAGAGCTTCCGAAATACCGCCGGCGACGGCGCCAAGACCGGTAGCCTTCTGGTTGGAAATTTCACGGAACGCATTCAGAATGCCGACGACCGTGCCGAAGAGGCCAACGAAGGGGGCGGTTGCGCCGATCGTCGCCAGGCCGGAAAGCCCGCGCTTCAGTTCGGCGTGAACGATGGCTTCGGCACGCTCCAAGGCGCGCTTCGAGGCTTCGATCTGCTCGCCCGGAATGTCGGACGACTCGCCGTGGGCCTTGAATTCCTGCAGGCCGGCGGTGACGACTTTCGCCAGATGGCTCTTCTTGTTGCGCTCGGCGACGCGGATCGCTTCGTCGATCTTGCCTTCGCGCAGGGCGCCGGCGACGGCCGGAGCGAATGCACGAGACTGTTTGCGGGCAGCGCTGAATGCCAGGGCGCGATCAATCATCACACCGATCGACCAACCGGACATGACGAAGAGGATCACGACGACGATCTTTGCCAGGATTCCCATCTGGTGCCACAGGGAAACGGGATCCCAACCCACGCCAGAGCCCGAATCGGCCTGGAAAGCGGCCAGTGCTACGTGAGCGTTGGCAAGTGCCAAAGTTGCAAGGTTTGCGAGAAACATGAGTTTAGATCTCCTCCTAAAACTCGTTGCGGGACTGAATAAATTCGCTTTTCGCGGATCTCTGGTACGGCAGAGCTGAGCGGCAACGTGTCGCTGCTTACAACAGCTACACCGTCAGCGGGTGCAGGGACCACAGCCCGCCGTCGAGCTGTGGTATGCAAATCGTGGGAGACTGGATGTCGTCGTGGGACTCTTTCCAGTGGCAGGGTTTAACCGCCGGACAGCGTGAAGTTCACCTGTACCGTCGTTTCCACCTCAACCGCTTCACCGTTCAGCAGGTAAGGCTTGTACTTCCACTGCTTCACGGCGTCGAGTGCAGCACCCGTCAGCATCGGGTGGCCGCTTACAACACGAAGGCCTTGGATGCTGCCGTCTTTGCCAATGGTGGCCTGCAGTACGACTGAGCCCTGAATACGGGCCTGTTTCGCCAGCGGCGGATAATTCGGGGTCACCTTATGCAGGAGGAGACCTTCCGAGACGCCTTGCGAAACGCGGATCTTCTGCGGTGTCGCAACCTTCGGAACCGCAACCGGAGTCGAGCTGATGATGCCGCCGATCACGCCGCCCATCTGGCCGCCCGGAACGCCGCCCGCAACGCCGCCCATAACGCCGCTAGTGGCCGGGGGCGCCTCGTCTTCCTTAATCATGGCGACTTTTTTCGGAATGGCTGTCGGCTGGCGGAGCTGACCGTTGTTCAGGTCGGACTCGATCTTGTGAACCTTCACCACCGGGGCCGCTGCCGGGGGGGGTGGCGGTGGGGGTGGGGGCGGAGGTGCCACCAGGAACGTCATTAATTGCTGTTTCGGGAGCGCCTCAGTATAGATCAGCGGAATGAGCACCAAGACGATGATGAACGCGATCTGACCAACCACTGCAAATGTGGTCGTCCAGCCGCGTTTGGTCTTGAACTTTCCGCCTGATTCTAAAAGGCTGTCTTCAAACATAGCCTGTTCTCCGGAACTACTTCATTGAACTTAGACACCGGGCCCACTTGCTTTGCTCCCAGAAAATTGGGGTAACCCCAACCTTTTTTCTAAGCGGTTCGTCGGATTCCCGTCCCGGGCAAGCAACCTCAGGACTCGCGAACTGGCTACCTTGGTTGAGATTCGTTAGGCCTTTACCTTCACCCGATCGTTTTTGCGAGGTGTCGGCCCGGGCAGAGCCGCTGCTCCTCGGCGGGTGCCCCGCCAATTCTGGTAAGCCACCAGCATTGGCGCTGCCACCGCGATGGAAGAATACGTTCCAATTAAGATGCCGATTACGAGGGCAAGAGAGAAGCCTCTCAATACTTCTCCGCCAAATACATACAGCGAGAGCACCGTCAGGAACGTGAGGCCGGAGGTCAGGATCGTCCGGCTCAGGGTCTGGTTGATGCTCCGGTTGACGATTTCCGAAAGCGACTCGCGGCGAAGCAGCTTGATGTTTTCTCGGATACGGTCATAAACGACGATCGTGTCGTTCATGGAGTAACCGATCAAAGTCAAAATCGCGGCGACAACTGTAAGGGAAATGTCCTTATCTAGCAAGGAGAAAGCACCTACGGTGATGATGCTGTCGTGGAAGCAGGCCACCACCGCGCCTATACCGTAGATCAACTCGAACCGGAACCAGAGATACACCAGCATGCCGCCAAGCGAGTACAAGGTGGCCAGAAGTGCCTGATTCGTCAACTGCTTACCGACCTGCGGTCCGATGATCTCAACTTGCTTCACGCCGAAATTCGACGTGAAAAACCCTTCCTTCAGAGAATCAATCACTGCGGCCGGAACTCGCCCTTGAAGTTGGTCAATCGAACGCAAAACGCCGCTGTTATTCGGATCCTTGTCGCGGAAATCGACAATCGTCTGCGCAATTTGTCGGTACTTGGTGTTGGGGTCAAGGACTTCATGAAGCGGATCCTTCTGAACCAGGTAATCGGCCAACGTCGAAGAACCCACGTTGTTCAGATCGGTCTTCCCGGGCTCGCCGTTCACTTCCAAAGCCTTGATCACGGCATTCTTGCCCGCATCCAGCGCCTTTTCGCTGGCTTCCTTCTCCTGCAACGAAATCAGCACCTCGTTGTAGGCCGGGTTGTCATAGGGCTGAATCCTCGGATCCTTCAAACCGGCGTGGTCGAGGTCAGAGCGAATCTTTCCGAGGTTCGGCGTCTGGGCGAACTTCACGGTGACGAGCGTGCCACCCTTGAAGTCCACGCCAAGCGGCACCGGGCTGCCGGTGGTCGCATAACGGTGGATCATCGAGCCGATGCCGGCCACGCTGAAAATTAACGAGAACGCAAGGAAGTACCACTTCTTGCCCAGGAAGTCGATGTTCGTATTGCGGAAAAATTCCACTTGAAAGCCTCAGAAAACTGTTTTCTAACCGCGGGTTATGACCCGCGCATTACGCTAAATAGATAACGCTTCGCCGCGCTGGTGACGGTTCAGGTGCGCATCGAAGATCACACGCGACACGAAGACCGCGGTAAACAGGTTCGCGAAAAGGCCGAAGCTCAGGGTTACGGCAAAGCCCTTCACAGGTCCAGTCCCAAACAG
>DASYAU010000111.1:0-1634 GCA_036501185.1 Candidatus Korobacter sp.
AAAACCGACACCCTTCGGCGAGCGCTTCTGCGCCCGCAGCAGGGGCATCGCGGCACGTTTCTGACGAGAGCGAGTATCAGTCGCCGCCGCATGGTAGCGATGGAGTTTGGGATGTGGCGTTCGGTTCGGATCGGCGGCGCCTCTGGGTTGGTAATCGACGGGAAGCTCAAGTTGCGGGAGCCGCGCGGCGGGACGAGTTGCTGAGGGGGGAATCGTCTCCTTCTCGGAGATCAGGAAACCGTAGGCTGCGATGCACAGCGTGGCGTGGTGGTGGAAGCCTCGCCAACCTCGGCGTTCGAAGTGACCGAGGCCGAGCTCTTGTTTCAGCTCCTGATAGTCGCGTTCGATGCGCCAGCGCAGCTTGGCCAGATCGACCAGGCGTTCGAAGGTGATGTCGTGCGGTAGTGTCGAGAGCCAGTATTTGGTCGGCTCCTTCTCGTCTTTTGGCCACTCGATCAGAAGCCATTCTTCTTTACGCAGTTCGCCGCCGCGAGCTGCGCGCACACGTACGCGCGCGAAGCGCGAAGTCAGCCGTTCACAGGTGCCTTCACGCCAGCCGATGGTGCGCCAGGCGCGCTTGGGAAGCCCAAACGCAAGCTCCTTGACGGAGACCGGCTTGTGCTTGCCATGGCGCATCCGTGTCGGCCGGCGCCCGCGGCCTGACCATCGTTTGGGCGGCAACGGCTCCGTGCCAGGCGCCCACACGGTGGTGCTCGAAAGGATGCCGGCTGCATAGCTCAGCCCAAGGGCGCCGATCTCCGCACGCAGGTTGGTGTGATTGCCATAGCCCGCATCCAGCAGCACCACGCCGCGTGGCAGACCCGCCTTGCAGGCCCAGCGCAACTGGTCCAGTGCGATCTCCGGTTTGGTCTGGAAGACGATCTCCTCAGGCACGTGTGCCTTGCGTCTGCGCGCAGCGTCGGCCGCCCATTCCTGCGTCAGATAAAGGCGATAGCGCACCGCAGGCTCGCATGGCGGTTGGCAATCGACAGCGAGACCGCCGCCTGGCAATTGTCCTGCTTGCCCAGCTGTCCGCAATATTGCCGCGCCACGCCGACGGAGTGCTTTCCCTTCTTCGGAAAGCCGGTATCGTCGATGATCCAGGCCTCGATCGGACCATGGCGTTCGATCGTCGGCAGCACGCTCTCGCACACCTTCGCCAGTACTTTCTCGTCCGACCACGAAGCCTGGCCGACAAAATGTAGCAACGATTGATGCTGGGCCGCCGTCCGGGTGGGCGCGGTAACCGCCGCCATCGGCTCCACGCTCTTGCGCTCGCAAAGCAGCATCAGGCCGGTGCAGTAATCCCGCAGCGGGCTGACCCGGTCCGCGTGACCGATCACGCTCGCCAAGTCATCGACATATCTCGAAAATCGCTCGTCGCTTCCGTCAAGATCCTCTCGACCCATCAAGGCTCTCCTGCCAAAAATGAATCTTCTCGACTTATCTGAGTCTCCAACGGACCAGTCTGCGGCTTTCTGACTCACCTTTCTGACTCAGTGAGACTAAGAAGCGTGAAGCTTGTCATATCTGACGCGCATACAGCATCAAGGCCGCTGCCGCCAAAGTACCGCAGGCCTCCTGGCTGCACTGTCGCGTGCACTTCATTCGCAGTGTGCTCGCCTATGTCGGCC
>DASYAU010000112.1:0-1694 GCA_036501185.1 Candidatus Korobacter sp.
AGTTTCTCGCTGTGCTGCAGCATGTCATCTTCTAAAACAACCGAACGGCGCGCGCTGCTAGCGGATCCGCAGGGATTAATTTCGCGAATGCGTTTCCACTCGAACGGTATGCGAAGCTGGGTCGCGCTCACAAACCCCGACAAGCCCATCCCTGCGCCGTGAACGAATTCCTGCAGCAAGACGTCCTGCACTACGGCCAGTCGCTCACTGACGATCCGCGAAAGTTCGCCCTGGCTGTAGGCGTAGCGTACCGATCCGGAAACGCCGCCTTGCTTAGTCCAACGAATCGAGTAGCGGTCCTTTACAACTACGGGAAAACTAAGCTCGCCTAATCGTTCGAGTTCACCGACTGACGACACCAGGTCAGTGCGCGGCACCGGAATTCCCAGTGACCGCGCGAGTTCGATCGTCTGATATTTGTCTGCCGCGGCCACCATCGCTTTCTCAGGCGGCAACGCCACGGAGCAGCTGGCGGGAAAACGATCACGCACGCGGGAGATCGGAACCATGGTCCAGTCCGTCATGGGTATGAGAAGGTCAATCTCTTCCCGTATGCAGATTGAAATAATTTCTTCGGCGAAAACTTCGGATTGCGCGGGGGCCGGAGAATAGCGAAAAAACTTTTGGCAATAGCGGGAAAAAGAAGCTGCTGCGAAACTGTTGTGATCGGCGCCGACAAAAACCTGATGCCCGGCGCGCCCTAATGCTCGCGTGAACGCCAGCGCTGCACACGAATGACCGTCAAGAACAAATATGCGGCTCATGGCTTAAACCGCGCGTCCAGCCAGGCTGGACTCCAGCACCCACTTGAACTCGTCCATATCGTACGCTGGACGCACTCGATGCAGACTCAGCGGATCATCGTCGCGATTTACCAGGCCCGGGTTAGTGGTCACGGCCGTGGCGTAGCCGGTTTCACGGCTCACCTCAACCGTGCGTGACGTCCAGTGTGGTTTCAACGCCGGCACCGGATAAGAAAAATGTCGAACCGGGCTGCCGAGCTGCGTGTCCAGTTGACGTTTCGATTCTGCCAGCTCGTGCCGAAGGTCGGTATCGGCTTTCACGTGCGCCAGATTCGGATGCGAGACGGTGTGCGATCCCACCACATGGCCTCGCTTCGCCAATTCGCGCACCTGCTCCCAATTCAACATCAGCTCCGGCTGCGTAAAACTGGGTACGCCGAGTTGCTGCTCAATCTTTGCCACTTCGGCTTCCTGCGCCGCTCCGGTCAGCGCGCTCAGGTGTTGGCAGGATTGCGCGAATGCCCGGGCGCGCGCATCAGGCTCAGAAAACGAAAAAACCGAATCGTTCGGAGCAGTCCACGACTTCTCTTTCGTGGTCGCAAAAGCATGGCGTACTCGTACTGCCCAGGGTAGATTTTCAGTCTCAATGTAGCCGACCGTGATGTAGAAAGCGCCCGGGATGCCCAGCTTCTCCATGATCGGCGCCGCCATTTCCAAATTGTCAGCGTAGCCATCATCAAAGGTGACGGCGAAGCATTGAGGAGGCAGCTCTTTTTCGCCTCTGGCAAAAAGCAATACGTCGTCCATGCCAACAGGAGTGCAACGGCGTGCCAGCGTTTCCATTTGTTGACGGAATATCTCGGTGGAATGAACAATTCCGCCAAGAGTATTTGCGTGCTCCTCGGGGCATTCCTTCACCGAGTGGTACATCAGCACCGCCACGCCCGGCTT
>DASYAU010000113.1:0-24637 GCA_036501185.1 Candidatus Korobacter sp.
CACCATCTTCTCGAAAGTAGGGAAGTATCGGCGATTGATGTCGAAGGCGCGATAGCCCTGGAGGTAGTCGATATCGAGATAAAGTGCGTCGGTTGGTATGTGGTGCTCGCGCAGCTCTTTAGCAATTTCGTAGACGCGCGATTCGGGATAGTAGCTGTAGCGGGACTGCTGATATCCCAGCGCCCAGCGCGGCGGCAACGGCGTATGGCCGGTGAGAGCGGTGTACTGCGATATGACGCTCTTAGGATCCGGACCATAAAAGAAATAGTAGTCGAGTGCGCCGCCGGTAGACCCGTAGGAGTACATATCGCTGGCTTCTTTGCCGAAATCGAAGCTGGTGCGGTAAGTGTTGTCGAGATAAATGCCGTAAGACTTGCCTTGGCGCAGCGCGAGGAAGAACGGAATGCTCTTGTAAAGAGGATCGCTGCCACCGACCCAACCGTAGGCGTCGGTGTTCCACATGGTGAAGGCCTGGCTACGGTGGTCGATGGCGTCGGCCTTGTCGCCCAGTCCGAAGTAATGCTCATCGATGGGCATCGATTTATAAACGCGGAAGGCGGGGCCGTGGAACTGCACGCTAAAGCCGGGCTTGTCGGAAGAAATTACGTATCCGGACGCATCGATGAACGTCAATATGCCGGTGTGTCCGATGACCGCAGAGATCTTGCCGGTGGAGAATGCCTCGCCGTCTTTGGTGGCGTGGCGCTGAAGATTCGGCCCATTCGTGGTAGCGGCGGGCAAAACCGCAAAAGAGGAATGTTTGGAGAACTTCCTCGATTGGGAATACTCGACACGAAAAGCGGTGGGCGAGATTGCGGTGAGTCGGAGCCACAATGGGCCTGTATGCACGAGAGCCGCATTTTTATTGAGTTCAGCGGAGGTAATGGGGCTAGTTTGCGCCGCTGTAGCGAGGGCGATGAGCAACGTAAGCGAGAGGAAAAGGAAGCGGCGCGATAGGGTTCGAATCACCCGGACACCCTAGGAGGATTCGCAAAAAGTGTCAAATGAGTGGCCGGGTGATTGTGAATTTGCTGAGAACGTGATTACAATAAGTCGCCACTTGATAGCAGACTGTGTACAGACGCAGAGAGCTGGGACGGTAACAAGCGATCGCGTTTTCTGCTCATCACCAGAAATCTCCAGGACAGGAATTGGAGCTTTCACTTAGCAGTCGATTGATTTGCGCGGTTGCCCCAAGGCACTGCTCAAACTTGGTTGAGGAGGAACTATGAAGCAGTCTCACTTGGCGAGGCTACTCGCCGTTGTGTGCTTCTTGCTGTGCACCATTCCCGTCTTTTCACAATCCAATACAGCCCAACTCACAGGCACAGTCACGGACCAGCAGAATGCGGTCATCCCCGGGGCGACGGTGACGATCACCAGTTCGCGCGGCAAGGTCACCACCCTGCAAACGAGCGGATCGGGCTTCTACACTGCGTCGGCATTGGATCCGGAGGCCTACACAATTGACGTTAAGGCGCAGGGCTTCAAGACAATCACGCAGCACATTACGTTGGTCACACAACAGCGGGCGGAGTTGAACTTCAGCCTGCCGACCGGCAGCACGTCCGAGAGCGTCGAAGTCACCGCGAACGTTCCACTCGTCGATGCGGTGAGTTCGAGCGTCAGCCAAGTGATCGAAGGAAAGCAGATCACGGAGCTTCCACTGAATGGCGCGAACTTTACGCAGCTCGCTACCCTTGCTCCGGGCGTAACCCGGGGCGTTCCTGGCGGACAGCAGACGGGTGAAGGAAACCAGGCAGAGACGTTCCGCTACTCCGGCAACGGCGGTGCTGCGTTGTCCGTGAACGGATTGCGTCCCCAGGCGAACAACTTCCTGCTGGATGGCTTCGACAACAACGAATCGCTGGTGAATACGATCGTGTTCTTTACGTCGCCGGAAGCGATCCAGGAATTCCGCGTGGACACGAGCGTGGCGCCGGCGGAATTCGGACGGGCGGGCGGCGGTATCGTGAATTCGACGTTCCGATCGGGCACCAACACGTGGCATGGTTCCGCGTTCGAGTACTTCCGTAACAGCGCGCTGGATGCCAATGGCGTTGATTACTTTGACCCGATCACGAATGGCGCAGCCACTCCGAAAGCTCCGTTCAAGCGTAATCAGTTTGGAGGCACAATCGGTGGCGCAATCATCAAGAACAAGCTTTTCATCTTCGGCGATTACCAGGGACTTCGGCAGGACAAGCCGGCGAGCCTGGATTTTGCCAGCGTACCGACCCCGATGATGCGTACTGGCGACTTTTCTGAATTGCTCAACCTGAAGGGGACCGGTCCGATTCAGATCTACCATGCGGCTACCAACAAGTCGGTGGCTTACTCGGGGAACGTCATCCCGGGCACGGATTTCGTGACGGCGGGACAGAATTACCTCAACGCGTACCCGTTGCCGAACGTTTCGGCTTCGGACCCGCAGTGCGGCTTGGTTTCGTTGGCGGACAATATGTGCCTGCAGCGTAACTTCGAAATCGAACGGCAGCAGATCCAGAACTACGACGATTTCGACATCCGCGCTGACTACATCATGAACCAGAAGGACTCGATGTTCCTTCGCTACAGCTACGACAAGTCGACTGACACGACGACTACTCGTTTGCCGGGATTGCCGGCGGGCTTTGGATCAGGCGTGCAGTTTGCGTATCCACGGTCGTGGGCCTACGAAGAAACGCACACCTTCAGCCCGAACATCGTCAATGAATTTCGGTTCGGCTGGATTCGCACGAACCTCGGCTACGTACCGCCGTATGACAACGTACCGCTCGCGGCGAACCTTGGTATCCCGAATGCAAATACGTCACCACTGCTGGGTGGTGGAGCCCTGATCGGTGGCTCCAACAGCCAGTTGGAATACACCGGCGACTACGGCCCGTACCAGGTTCCCGAGAACACCTATCAACTTGCGGATAGCGTCTCATGGACGAAGGGCCACCACACATTCAAATTCGGTGGGAACCTCATGTGGCGGCAGGTCAACCTGTTCCGCCCGAAGGCCGGTAAGGGGTATTACTTCATTTCCGGTAATGGCAGCGATGCGTACTCAACCGGCTATGAAATTTCGGATGTCTTGGCGGGTTTCATGAACAACTACCAGGTCGGTCCGGCGGAGGGTTATGCCGGCACACGAAGCTGGGAAGACGGGATCTTCGCGCAGGACGATTGGCGCGTTACGTCCCGACTCACACTGAATCTCGGCGTTCGTTGGGACATTCTGACCTGGCCGAGCGAAGACCACAACCGTCAGTCGAACTTTGACGTGAACCCGAACAGCTCGACGTACGGGCAACTCGTGCTTCCCGGACAATCCGGCTACAATGACTCGTTCATTCCCACCGACTGGCACAACTTTGCACCGCGCATCGGTTTTGCCTATGACTTGTCGGGGGATGGCAAGCGCGTGATCCGCGGCGGCTATGGGATCTTCTATTTCGTAGATCGCGGGGGTATCGACAACCAACTCGCGCAGAACGCTCCGTTTGCGGGTGTTGCGCAATACAACTTCACGTCAGGCTACCGATTCACGCTGGGCGGCGCGGCCCCAATGAATTCCACGGACCCGACCCAGGGCGGCACGGTAGCTATGCCCGACAAGAACGATTTCGTCGTGGATTACGCGAATCCCGCGAACCTCTCGGTGGTTTCGTATCTGTCGTCGAACGTTCCCAGCAACGTGCAGGAATGGAACTTGCAGTTTGAACAGGCATTTGGTTCCAACACCTCGCTCTCACTGGCGTATGTAGGCAATAAGGGCACGCACCTTGCCACGTATTACGACCTCAACCGGCAGATTTACGATGCCGCGAACGGCGTCAAACTCTTCCCAACTCTGGGTGGCAGCGACACAGTTCATGACACCAACGGCAATTCGAACTACAACTCGTTACAGGTGGCGTTTACGCGTCGGCTGACTCGCGGGCTGCAGTTGTCTGCCAACTACGTTTGGTCGCACACGATCGACGATTCGCCGGGCGCGTTCGATGCAAACAACACGGTGGACTGGTTCAATTTGGCGCACGAGCGTTCCAATTCCGACCTCGATTTGCGTCACCGTTTCGTCTTCAGCGCGCTCTACGAGCTGCCGTTCGGCCATGGACGTGAGTGGGGTGCATCGTGGAACGGTATTACGGATTCAATCCTTGGTGGTTGGCAGATCTCGCCAATCCTGGAACTCGCAAGTGGATCGCCTTTCGACGTGAGTTACGGGTCGGGTAGCCCGGCAAGCCGTCCGGACCTGGTTGGTGCTGCAGACCAGATCGGCAGCGCCTCAGGATACTGGTTCGATAAGTCTGCATACGCTGCACCTGCCAGTGTCGGAGGTGTGCTCGCCGCTCCTGGAACCGCACCGCGTAACGCGTTGACGGGACCGGGCTATGACAATGTCGACTTGTCCATCCAGAAGAACTTCCGGATCACGGAACGCGTGAATACGGAATTTCGCGGAGAGTTCTTCAATCTACTGAACACTCCGCACTTCGGCCAGCCGGATGGGAACTTCTCGAGCGGTACCTTCGGAAGGATCAATTCCGTGGGCTCCGACAGCTGGCGCGAAATCGAATTCGCGCTGCGGGTGATCTTCTAGAACAAAACCTCAACGGGAGCAGGCAATGGAGACATTGCCTGCTTCTCTTGCTTGCATTCGAAAATTTGAGTTGAGGTCTGTCTTATGTCGCGGCGAATCCACTCGCGCATTCTTTGCGTGTGCGTGCTCCTTGTGTCTGCGTGGTGCACCGCACAAGCGCCAAAGATCACGAAAGTCGATCCACCTAACTGGTGGGCGAACTATCCGCATTCGCCAATGCTGCTGGTGCAGGGCGAAAACCTATCCAACGCAAAAATTTCGGTTTCCTATCAGCAGGTGCGCATAACCAATTCCGAGGCGAGCGCCGACGGGCATTACGTTTTTATTTATCTCGATGAACCAGTCGGGACAAAGCCCGGCACTGCCCACTTCCGACTTGAAACGACTGGCGGATCGACGACCTTCGATTTCCCGATCCGCGAGCGTGCGCCACTGTCTGGACGGGCGCAAGGAGTCAGCGAGAGCGACGTCATCTACCTGCTGATGCCAGACCGCTTTGCAGACGGTGACACATCCAACGACGACCCCGCGAACGCGAAGGGGCACTTTAGCCGCGCCGATGACCACGCCTATCACGGCGGCGACTTGAAGGGCGTGACGCAGCACATCGATTACCTGCACGATCTCGGCGTAACGACGCTGTGGCTAACGCCCTGGTGGGAGAACGATCCGAACTCCGCGGATTATCACGGCTACCACGTGACGGATTTTTATGGCGTGGAAGATCACTTCGGCACGATGAAGGACCTTCAGGAACTTGTCCGGACTGCGCATGCCAAGGGCATGAAGGTCCTGATGGATTATGTAGTAAACCATACGGGGCCGAACGACGGGTGGGCTGACGATCCGCCGACACCGACCTGGCTAAACGGCACGCGACAGAAGCATCTCGCGCCTCTGTATGACTTTTGGCCGCTTGTAGATCCGCATGCGACGGATGCACAGCGCGCGCCGGTGCTCGATGGCTGGTTCGTGGATAAACTACCCGACCTGAATTGCGATGATCCGAAGCTCGCTGAGTACCTGACGGACAACGCGCTGTGGTGGATGGAAATCGCCGGGATCGATGGATTCCGGCTCGACACCTTTCCGTATTCGTCACGGAGTTTCTGGAGTAAATGGCACACGACGCTGTTCCATGTGTACCCGAAGATGTTCACCATCGGCGAGGTGAGCAATACGGATCCTGCGGTAGTTTCGTTCTTCCAAGGAGGACGTAAGCAGTGGGACGGCATCGATTCAGGCGTCTCTTCGGTTTTCGATTTCCCGCTATTTGACACGCTGCGCGAAGTGCTGCTCCGCGGCGGCCAGGCGACGAAACTGAAAGACCTGATGGCGCATGACGCGCTGTACCCGCACCCGCAGCAACTCGTTACGTTCGTAGGCAACCACGACAAAATGCGCTTCATGGGGGAGGACAACGCTACCGTGGAGAAGTTGAACGCGGCGACGAGCCTGATCATGACGCTGCGTGGCATCCCCCAGATTTATTCGGGCGACGAGATTGCCATGGATGGCGGCGATGATCCGGAGAACCGGCATGATTTCCCGGGCGGGTTCCCGGGGGATCCAAAGAATGCGTTCACCGCGGCAGGACGAGACGACGAACAGGAGGAGGCGTTCTCGCACTTGCAAAATTTGCTGCAGATGCGGCGCGAGCACAAGGCACTCCAGAGTGGCGAGCAGACCGACGTGTTTGCGGATGCGACTACGTTTGCGTTTCTGCGATCAAGTGGTGGGGACCGCGTGCTCGTGGTCCTGAACTCGTCAGAGAAGCCGCTGGCGGTTCATCTTGCGACGGCGGGTAGCCCGCTGGCCGGAGTGCAGTCGGTGGCGCCGCTCGACAATGCCTCGGCTGCGCAAGTGGCGGCTGGTGAAATCACCTTCAGCGTTACGCCTTCCACCGTCGCAATTTACGAAGTGAAATAGCTGTCTTGGTAAATGAAAAGCCCGCGCCACGGCGCGGGCTTTTTTGCCAGGAACTGTCTAACGGTGGCGCGGAAGAACAGGCTCTTTGGTCTCCGGTTGCGGTGCTCTCTCTGTTTCCGACTCCGAAGCGAAGATGGCTTGCTGGAACTTGCCGTCGGTGGTGACTTTGATCACCATCAACACCTTGTCATCAATGTTCTTTCCACCTACCGAGAACGCGTTTACTTCCACGAGCACGGCATCCACAATGGCCTGTGCGCTCTGGGTGCGGTGCTTGGCTACAGCTGCGGCAAGACGTTCGGTGCCATATTCGTCATCGTCGGTGTTGCTGGCTTCGAGGATGCCATCCGTACAGCAGACCATTACATCGCCGGGATCGAGTTTGGCCGCGCCGCGGTTGTACTCGGCATCGGGGAAGAGACCGATGACGGTGCCACCCTCTTCGAGCAACTTGTACTCACCGGTAGCGCCCTTTACGAGGATCGGAGGCACGTGGCCGGCATTAATGTAGTGCAGACCGCCACGGCGGATGTCCACCAGTCCGAGGAAAATGCTGAGGAACTTTTCGGACTTGGTGTCGTTAAAGATCATTTCGTTGAGCGAAATCGCCAGCACTTCCAGCGAGTGCAGGTGCATCACGAGCGCTCGCAGCGTGGCCTGCAGGTTCGACATTACGAGGGCTGAGCTCACGCCTTTGCCTTCGACGTCGGCCACAACCAGCAGCAGAGTCTGCGGGCCAAGGTTCAGGAAGTCGTAGTAATCGCCGCCGACCTCGTAGCACATGTTGTTGATTACGGCGATGTCGTAGCCGGGAACGACGGGCGGCGCGTCCGGCAGCAGGCTGCGCTGAATGTTGCGCGCGACCGCCAAGTCGCGCTCCATGCGTTGCTTCTCGATCGCTTCGCGGTGCAATCGGGCGTTTTCGAGCGCCATGGCCATGTGGCCGGTAAGCTTGGTCAGGAATTCCTGATCTTCCGAGGTGAAGCGCCCGTGCGTGCCCTGGTTCAGCAACTGCAACACCCCGACGATCTCGTTGTTATGGTGCCGGATCGGCAGGCAGAGGAGCGATTTCGTGGTGTAACCAAATTTCTGGTCGAAAGTGCGATCGAAGAAGGGAAGGGTGTAGGCGTCGGAGACGTTGATGATCTCGCCGGTTTCGGCCACGCGGCCGGCGACCCCGCGGCCAAAGGGAATGCGGATCTCCTGGTGTTCCAGGCCCGAAGCGACGATTGACCACAGTTCCTGGTTTTTCTTGTCCACCAGAAAAACGCTGCCGCGATCGGCTTTCAATTCGGTGCGCGCGATCTTCAAGATGAGTTCGAGTAGTTCTGCAAGATCGAGTGTGGAATTCAGCAGGCGCGTGGCTTCAAAGAGCAACGAGAGCTGAGTGATAGTGCGTTGGCTATCTTCGATGGTGAACGTCTGGTGCAGGGCGATGGCGGAAGCGTCGCAAAAAACCTGCCAGAGCAGCTTCTGTTCTTCCGAGGCTTCGTCGGCAGTACAGTTCACAACCACGCCGAGGCACTGATTGCTATTGATAAGCGGATGTGCGGAAACGAAAGGCAAGGAGCTGCCGGGCTCTTTGGCGGTGACAGGTTGACGTTGGGCGGCGGCGGAACCAATGGGGGCGTCGGCGAGGGTGAGCCGCAGGAGGTTGTGTTCCGCGGCCGTTCCGGCAGCGCTGGCAAGATTGAGGTTGTCGACCCCATCGTAGAGCCAGAGTTCCGAACGAGTGGCCCCGAATTGCGTGACCGAGAGGTTCGTGATCTGCATGAGCAAATCGTTCTGGGAGCGGGGCGCAGTGAGGTAGTCAATGGCCGTGGCGAACGACTGCAAAATGTCCTTTTGTCTGGCGGCGCCAGCCGCTTGAGGCACCGTACCTGTAGCCTTCACAAGGAACCTTTCGGGAACCGGGAAAACGCGGGACGGATGGAGCGCTGCCCCGATACCTGGGTAGAGTGCGGATTACTATATTGCGGGCGCAACCCGAAGTAAATAGAGAGGACCACGCAAAATCCGTACCTCTTGGCTCGTTATAATGAGAGCTTCATGTCCCAATTCGCACCTGTTGACGAGCAAATCGCATACCTGAAGAAGGGCGCGGCGGAGATTATCCGCGAGAGCGACCTGCGCGAACGGCTGGAAAAGTCGCGCCAAACCGGCAGGCCTATGCGGATTAAAGCTGGGTTTGACCCCACGGCCCCGGACCTGCACCTCGGCCATACCGTGCTCATGCGCAAGCTGAAGCACTTCCAGGATCTCGGACATACGGTCATCTTCCTTATTGGCGATTTCACCAGCCTAATTGGGGATCCGACTGGGCGCATCGCAACGCGGCCGCCGCTCACCCGCGAGCAGATCGACCAGAACGCCGAAACCTACAAGGCGCAGGTGTTCAAGATCCTGGACGGAGCTAAGACCGAGGTCCGTTTCAACAGCGAATGGCTGGGCAAGCTCGACTATGAAAGCCTCATTCGTCTAACGGCGAAATTTACCGTCTCGCAGATGCTCGAACGCGATGACTTCCACAAGCGCTACGTGGAAGAAAAGCCGATCGCGATGCACGAGTTTCTGTATCCGGTGGCGCAGGCGTATGACTCGGTATGTCTCGAAGCGGACGTCGAACTCGGTGGTACAGATCAAAAGTTCAACCTGCTGATGGGACGCGAACTGCAACGCCATTACAACCAGTCGTCGCAGATCGTGCTGACCATGCCGCTGCTGGAAGGCACCGACGGCGTGCAGAAGATGTCGAAAAGCTACGGCAACTACATCGGCATCACGGAGGCGCCGGAGGAGATGTTCGGCAAGGTCATGTCGATCAGCGACGAGCTGATGTGGCGCTACTACGAGCTGCTCACCGATGTGAAGACTGCCGAGATCGAGGAGCTGAAGAAAAAGGTGGCAGCCGGAGAAGCGCATCCGATGAAGGTGAAGCAGGATCTCGGCAGGATCATAATCAAGGACTTCCACTCCGCCGAGGCCGCCGAGCATGCCGCTGAGAACTGGTCGAAGCAGTTCCAGAAGAAAGAAGTGCCGGATGAGTTGGAGGAAATAGCGATTAACGCTGCCGATCTGGGCGTGGATGGGACGGCGCAGATTCGGCTCGACCGCTTGTTGCATCGCGCTGGGCTTGCCGAATCGGCCACGGATGCGGGGCGCAAGCTCAAAGCCAATGCCGTAAAGGTGGATGGCGAGACGGTTTCCGCGCCGCATATCGCGGTGAACGGACTGCCGGCATCCTGGGTTATCCGCGTCGGCAAGCGGATGAAGCGCGTAACCATCCGTTAAGTCGCGGAACCGTGACCCCGTCGATAATTTCGGCTACTCTTAACTGATTGCATTCCTCCGGAGTTACCGTTTTGCGAGTCGTAGGCCTACTCGGACCGCGCGCCGACGAGTCAGTCGTCAAGAAATTCGAATTGCCTGGCGTTGACCTATTCACTGGCAACGACATGGACCCCTCCGACCGGCCTGCGGCGGCGCTCGTGTTCGGGGGTGATGGCACAATGCACCATCACCTGCCTGCGCTCATCGAGAGTCAAACGACGTTTCTCCACGTGCCGATGGGCAGCGGGAACGACTTTCCCCGGTCCCTCGGAATCTTTTCTGTTAACGATGCGCTCGCGGCATGGAAGAAGTTCCTGGAGAGCGGCAAGAATGTCCGTGAACTGGATGCAGGCGCGATCACGCGCGTCCATCCGAACATGTTTGAAGAGGGCCGGCACCCCTCCGGCGACGCCTGGTCCCGGGAGATCGAAGCCAGCGAGATCGATCCTGCGAACCATCTCGCAGTGCTGGGGCCAAAGATTATGGAATCGCAGCTGCGGCACCTGATCGAGCGGGAGCAGCATCGTGCGGCCCTACCGATGTTTTATGCGTGTGTGGCGGGAGTGGGGTTCGATAGTGAGACCAACCGCAGAGCCAACAGCATGCCAGTGTGGCTGCGGCGCAGAGGGGGATACATACTCGGGGCTGCCGGAGCGCTGCTGTCGTATAAGTCGGTAAAAATGTCGGTCTCGGTGCCGGCGCCGCGTTGGGCACCCACGGACAATGGTTGGGTGGCAAAGTTCGACGAACGGGCCCTTCTTGTGGCCGTCGGGAATGCTCCAAGCTATGGTGGCGGAATGCGGCTCACGGCCAAGGCGCAGCTCGACGATGGGCGCCTGGACGTGTGCTTTGTGCGCCATGTCAGCAAACCAACTTTGCTCCGGCTTTTCAAGAAGGTGTTTTCCGGGTCCCACATCGGATTGAGTCAGGTGGAATACCTGCAAACCGAACGGGTGCGCGTCGACGCTGAGAAGCCGATGCCGGTTTACGCCGATGGGGAATATATCTGCGACACGCCGGTGGAATTTGCAGTACAAGCTGGGGCGCTGCGGGTCATCGTTCCGTAAAGTGGCATTTTTGTGGGATAAATCCCTTAAATTGAGGTACTTTTGCCGGGCAAACGCGAGGGCTCAGAAATTTTAGGAAACCTTTTGAGAGCTGTACGGTCTATACTTTGAGCAACGGCTATGTCGACGTCTGCCTTGGAAAATCCGAATCTGCCATCCCCCGAGAATTCCGCGAATGAGCCTGGTTTTCGAGTGCTCATGCTCGACGCAGAACACGCCTACGCGGTGGATCGGAAATCCTTCCTTTATTCGTATTCGTTGAACATGCTGACGGTGGCCCTGCTGATCTTCGCAAGCCATTGGACATTCACGCATACTGAGTTGATTCAAAAGCAAGTTTCGACCATTGCTACCGACATCAGCCCTTACCTGCCAATGGGCAACAAGCCCATGGGAGGCGGTGGTGGCGGCGGTGACCGCGACAAATTGGCAGCCCCCAAGGGCGCAGTTCCCAAGCTCCGGACGGAAGTCCCGATTACGCCGCCTGCGGTGGTGGTGCGCAATGAAAATCCGAAGCTGGTGGCCGATCCTTCGGTGGTTGCGCCGCCGAACATCCCGGTGATCAAAACTGGCGACCTCGGTGATCCTCTGGCGAAAGTGATTGGAACAGCGTCGAACGGTACGGGCGTGGGTGGTGGCATTGGCAGTGGCTCAGGCGGCGGAGTAGGTTCCGGCCGCGGACCCGGCGTTGGACCCGGATACGGCGGCGGTTATGGCGGTGGCGTATATCGAGTTGGCAACGGCGTAAGCCCGCCGGTGGCGATATTCGATCCGGAGCCGGAATATTCAGAAGAAGCCCGCAAGGCGAAGTACCAGGGTGTGGTTGTGCTTTCGGTCATCGTTGGACCCGACGGCCGCGCACACGACGCTCACGTATCGCGGTCACTGGGTATGGGCCTCGACGAGAAAGCGCTCGAGAAGTTGAAGGAATGGAAATTTGAGCCTGCGAAGAAGGATGGAATGCCAGTCGCGGTGCTGGTGAACATTGAAATCAATTTCCATCTCTACTGATCAGAGATTTGGTTGACGAGGCGCGGATGCTATCCGCGCCTTTTCACTTTAAGAGATAGATTCGCTCTCTAGCGCTCAGCACGAAACCCGTTATCATGTCGAGAGCAGATGCTGGCAGCCAACGACATTGCTCGATTGCATGAAGAGTGCACCCGCCGATGGCACACGGTCCCGCCACGGTTCGAGGGCGGCCCTTCGGATTTCCAGTCGGCGGTGGAGCAGCAGCACTTTGCAAATTTTGAACTCTGGCACGAGGAAGACAAGGCGCGCATGCCCGGCGCGAGCGATCACGAGATCGCGACCGTAAAGCGCAATATCGACAGGTTCAACCAGCGCCGCAACGACCTGATGGAGAAGTGCGATTTCTTCGCACTCGAAGAGTTGAAGCCGCGTCAATTGCCGAACGCCTCCGCACCGCTCCATTCCGAGAGCGTTGGTCTGATGATCGACCGGCTCTCGATCTTGTCATTGAAGATATTTCACACCGAGCAGGAGATCGAGCGGGCTAATGCGCCTACCGGCCACGGAGAGCGCAACCGCGAGCGGCTGGCCATACTTCAAGAACAGCGCAATGACCTTGCTGGGGCATTCGACAGCTTATGGCAGGAGATCCTGGCGGGGAAGAAGCGCTTCAAGATCTATCGGCAGCTCAAGATGTATAACGAGCCGTCTCTGAACCCGCTAATCTACGAGGCGCGCAAGCGCTAGCGATGAAAGAAGCGATAGAACAACATCGCGGAGATGGCGAAGCCAACGAAAATGACGAATTGACGTACGCGGTCGCCGCCGATTTTGCGCGCTACGCCGGCTGCTCCCCAGCCGCCCAGAATCGATGCACAAGCCATCACCAGCACGTAAGGCCAGAAGATCATTTTCGCCATGATGAAGAGCAGGGCGGCCACACCGTTGATGCATAGTGAAAAGAGACTCGTCAGTGCGTTCATCTTCAGCAAGTCCGTCATGCCGAGAATGCTGAGTACCGACAGCATCATGATGCTCATGCCTGCGCCGAAATAGCCGCCATATAAGCCGACGAAAATTTGAAACGCCATCGCGGACAGGAGCCATCTGGAGGTTTGGTGCGCACCAGGGCGCGAAGAGCGCACCAGCCGTTGGATGGGTGTGCGCGCGGTGAAGACCAGCGTCGCGAACAGGATGAGGAAGGGCACCATCTTCTCGAAGAGTCCGGGCGGAGTAATGCGAAGGAGCATCGCGCCGGCAGCGCCTCCGATGATGCTCGGCAGGATCATCCAGTTCATTCGGCGTTCAGTGGCGGCGAATTCTCGGCGGAAGCCCCAAAGGCTACCGAGCGCACCCGGCCAGATGGCTACGGTATTGGTGGCGTTTGCCGTGACTGGCGGAAGACCGAGAGCGATGAGCGTGGGAAACGTGATCAGCGTGCCACCCCCGGCGACGGAGTTGATGGCGCCCGCAAGAAACGCCGCGATAGCGGCGAATGCGAGATGCAGGGGAGAGACTGCGTGGGCAAGTGGCATGCTGAAGATTCGATGATCTCACAAAAAGAAACGGTGCTGCCGCAGCAGCACCGTGCGCAGAGATGCGCCTGGTTACTTGCTGCTGTTCGTGTTCGGCGTGCTCGCCGTGGCTACGTTCTCGATCATCGGCGGGTTATGGCTTGGCTCTGGTCCTCCGTGCAATGCGAGTTGTCCAAGACGGCAGAGATTGATCGCGTCACCGAGAATGCGAGTCGATTCTTGCGGAGCATGGAAGCCCATCGAATTTTCCGACATCACGAAGTCGATCATGAATTGCCCTTTGCGCTGGTAGTCCTGCGCCTTCGCGATGTTTGCAGCCGGCGCGTTCTTCCTCCGTGCGTCCTTGATATCCCCGATCAGATCCATCAGCGCATCGAGCGCGGTGTTGCGCAGGTTGAAGAAGCGGTCCTGGATTTCTTCCACGCGTGCTTTCAGCTCGCTTTCTGGGAAGTGATGACAGGTCTGGCAGGAGCGATTGATCTTCAGCAGCGGGCTGTTGACCTGGTGGTCGCTGATCTTCAAACCACCTTGGCGCATGTAGGGCATGTGGCAATCCGCACACGCCACGCCGGAGCGCGCATGAACGCCCTGGTTCCACATTTCGAACTCAGGATGCCGCGGTTTGATCAGGCTCGCGCCGCTGTCGGGATGTGTCCATTCGTTGATCTTTTTCTCATCCTCGACGGCGATGATGTTTTCGACCTTGAGACCCTTCGACCACGGGAACGTAAGCCGCTTGTTCGGAGGCTGGAAGTAGTAAGTGACGTGGCACTGGCCGCAGACGTAGGAGCGCATTTCCTGGCGGGTGGCCATGGTGTTCACGTCGTAATTCTCGATTCCCTGTGAGGCCTTAAGCGCGCGGATGCCCTCGATGAAGGCAGGGCGGGTAATGCGCAATTGCATCGTCTTCGGATCGTGGCAATCGATGCACGCGACCGGATGCTTCACCGACTGGCGAATCTGTGCATAAGTCATGTGCTGCTCGCTGATGGCATCGAAGCCCTTCATGATGTCGCCGTTGCCCAGCTTCAAGTACGTCGGGACCATTGATGCGTGGCAGTTGATGCACATGGCCGGCGGGTTGAAAGCTTGGCGACCGGTGAAGGTCTGGTCGTCCAGCATGTAGGCGTGGCCGCGGCGCTCGCGGTAGTCGGCAGAAAAGGAATAGCCCGCCCACATCGTCTTCAGTCGCGGATCCTGCTCAAGCTTGGAACGTGCGATCGCCGAACGGGGATCGGCATTCGTCGGGGTGTGCGGCATCGCTTCGCTGCCACCGTACTTGGTGCGTTCCTCGTCGATTGTCCGCAGGTACAAGTCGTATTGCAGGGGGAAGTTCTTGCCCCACACGGCGGGGTCGTCGATCGTGTCGTTCAGTTCCACCACGCGATAGAAAGGGTTCCTGGCTTCCTGCTTGCGCTCGAAGATGTTTACCAGCAGGGCGGTGATCCCGACGATCGCGACTGCGGCTAGAACCACAATCAGTATGAATGTTCGCTTGGAAGAACCATCAGTGCTTGCCATAAGAGCTCCGGGCGAGGATTGGGAATTTCAGTGCGGCCGCAGACTCGGAGTGTCCAACATCGGTATGGCAACGCGTACATTGCAGGCCTTCGGCTTTGCCGTGCACCACGTTGCCGTCGATGGCGGCAGTAATGTTTTCGTGGCAACGGCGGCATTGCGCCTCCGTCACCTTGTGATCAGTCTTCGTGATCTCGATGTTGTCGGGATAGAGGCCGGTCGTGAAATAGAAGGAATGAAAGAAACCATTTGAGGTCTTGACCGCGTATTTCCCGACCAAGTTGTGAGGCGTGTGGCAATCGTTGCAGGTGGCGGCGTTGCGATGGCTGGACTTAACCCAGCCGTCGTACTCGGCGCGCATCACGTGACAGTTGGTGCATGCCTCGGGATTGTTCGTGAGATAGGAATATCCCTTGGCATAGATAAACGTGTAGCAGCCGATTCCAACCAGCGTGCCGATCAATAACGCGAGCGCAAATTGGACTTTTCGCATCGCAGTACGGAGCTCAAACTTCCGACGATACGTAGGCCGCTTAGGTTACCGCTGTGACATAAGACATGATGTGCGCGGAGAAGTTTATCGTTTCCCGATGTGGAACGGACGATTTTATTCGTAGCGGAGCGCTTCGATCGGATCGAGGCGCGAGGCGCGCATGGCAGGGAGCATCCCGCTCACGAGTCCGACCAGGGTGAGAATGAGCGTGGCGATTACAAGGGTGAGAGGATCGATCAGCAGGCGGATGTCGCCGCCCTCGGCGTGCTTGGCCATTGCGCTATACAGAGTCAATCGTCCGACCGAGAGTGAAACGATGTATGCCAGAAGCACGCCACAGATGCCGCCCGCGAAGCTGATGGCCAGCGCCTCGGTGAGAAATTGCCGGAAGATCATTGTCCGAGGACAACCGAGCGCCTTCAGCATGCCAATTTCGCGGGTGCGCTGGGTTACCGACACCAGCATGATGTTCATCAGTCCAACGCCGCCGATGCCAAGCGTCAGGGTGCCGATAAATGCCAGAAGCACGCGGAGACCGAGCGCGATCAGGCGGAATTGGTGCACCTGGTCCATGAGATTGAACACGAGTAGGGCTCGACGGTCAGCAGGATTGAAGCGGTGCTGTATGGCAAGCACCTCGCGCACAGTTTTTTCTAAGCCAAGGAAATCGTCGTCTTCATAGTTGAACATGAAGGAGCCGACGTAATGGATGTCGGTAAGGTTTCCCATGGCGTTGTAGGGGATATAGACCACGTCGTTCACGTTGTCATTACCCTGTTGCATCTTGGGCTGCAGGACGCCGATCACCTCGAAGCTGATGCCGTCAATGCGAACGCGTTCGCCTACCGCGTTGCGCCCGGAGAAGAGCTTGTCCTTAATGTCGGAGCTGAGCATAGCGACGCGGCCGCGCGCGACGAGGTCGTCCGCGTTATAAAAGCGGCCCTGCGCGAGAGTGAGGATGCGGATATCGGTCACATTCGGATAATCGCCGTTGACAATGACGTTGAACGTCCGCGTATCGAATTGCACCGCGCATTGCTTGCTGGTTTCCGGGGTTATGCGGGTGATCTGCGGAACATTGGTAGTGAGCACATCCATGTCGTCGAGGGTGAAACGTATGCGCGCACCGGCTTTCTCACCTCCCGCCTGCATGGAAGAGCGGCCGGGGATGAGAATCATGGTCTTGACGCCGAAGCTGGCGAAGACGGTTTCCACAGCGCGGCTGAAACCGTTGCCATAAGCCAACAGCAATACTACGGTCGCAATGCCCCAAGCCATCCCAAGCATGGTGAGCGCACTGCGCCGACGGTTGTGCTTAAGCGCTGTGAGCGCTTCCTGTAGGACCTCGGGCATCGGCTATTCCTTCCTCAACGCTTCAACCGGCGTGAGGCTGGCCGCGCGACGTGCAGGATAGATTCCGGCAGCGATACCCGCAAGTGCGAGGCTCGCGACTGCCAGCGCTGCGGTTGCCGGGATGAGCTTCGGCGGATCGAAGCCGTTGGGCAGGCGGAAACCACTGGTGGACCACATCAGCAACGACGCCCCGGCGATCCCAACAAAACCACTCACCATGGTGATCAGGGTGCCCTCGAGGAAAAACTGGAAGAGGATACTGCGGTTGGTTGCGCCGAGCGCCTTGCGCAATCCGATCTCGCTGGTGCGTTCCGAAACCGAAACCAGCATGATGTTGATTACGCCGATGGCGCCGAGGCCGAGCGTGACCATACCTACACTGCCGAGGAACGCGTTCATGGCGTCGAAGACCGCTCCGACCGTTTTCGCCTCCTGGATCGTGTCCCACGTGGCGAAGGAGTTATCGTCACCCGGATCGAAGCCGTGATTGCGCGCGACTACTTTTTTGACTTCCGCCGTGGCCAGTTGTGATTCATTGGCGGTACGAGGTTGGAAATTCACCAGCGAGATGGCTCCGCGTCCCTCTTCCGTCTTGAGTGGAAAGTCCTGCGCCATCGTCTGGTATGGAATATAGGCGCGCATGTTGGTGAAGTTGTCGTCTCCCCTCCCGACGCGGCGAATGGTCCCCACGACCGTGAACGCCAGGCCGTTCAGCAGGATGCTTTGGTCCAAAGCAGGTTTCCCTGGGAAGAGATGGCGGGTCAACTCATCGCCGATCACGATCACGTTGCGTCGATCGGATTCGTCTTGCCAGTTCAGCCAGCGGCCCTGCTTGATGGGAAGGTAACGGATGTCGGCAAATTGTGGCTCCGAACCCAGGATCTGGCCGTTGGCGTTGGCGAACTCGCTTACGGCGTGGAGGTCGTCGCGCGAAAGCACCGGCGCAGCGTTGCGTACGTATGGAGCGTTGCGAATGTCGACGTAATCCTGGTAGGTGAGCAGGTAGTTACGCGCTGACGACATGTTGCCGGCGACAGCCGGCGCGCGTCCCGGCCAGATGAACATGATGTCCTTTCCCATCTCTTCCATGTTGCGCTTGCTGCCCGAGCGGAAGCCCTCGCCCAGGCCTACCAGCAGGAGCAGGGAGCCGACGCCCCATGCAATGCCGAACATGGTGAGAAAGGTGCGCAGACGATGCGCCCACAGCGTGCGAAGCGTCTGCGCGAGGATATCGAAGAAAATCTGCATTCGTGGACTAGAGCCGCTCCAACAGTACCTTCAGAAAGCGCCAGAAGCTCTCTACAGACGAGATCTGCACCCGCTCGTTCGGGCTGTGCGGGTTCTCGATCTGCGGCCCGAACGAAATCATCTGCATGCCATGGTGTTTTTCGCCGATGACGCCACACTCAAGGCCAGCATGCATCGCCACCAGCTCGGGGTCCTTGCCGAGGACTTCCTTGTGGACCTCTCGTGAAATTTTCACGATGTCACTGTTCGGCTCCGGTTTCCATCCGGGATACCCCGTGGCATGTTCGGCTTCGAAGCCTGCCATGCGGCATACGGTGGCCACCATACGGGCAGCGGCGTGTTTGCCGCTCTCGATGGCACTGCGCTGGCTGGTGACCAATTCCACCGTGTCTCCGGTGATGGAGATGGTGGCTACGTTGGTCGAGGTCTGCACCAGACCGGGGATGTCGGGGCTCATGCCGAGCACGCCGTGATGCAACGTGGCGATGAGGTCGGCGATGCGCTTGGCGTCGGCATCGTCAATAATCTGGGCTGGCGCGCCAGTGCTCTCCGTCGTGATTTTTAAGCCATCGTCAAAGGAGCCGAGTTCGGAACGAATCTGCGATTCGATCTCGGCTACGGCTTTCTTCAACTCGCCTTCTTTCGCCGCATCTACGATGACGACAGCGAACGCCTCACGCGGGATCGCGTTGTGTGCACTGCCACCCTTGATATCAGCCAAGTGGACTGGAAGCAGGCTAATGACGCCTTGCAGCACTCGCCCGAGGTAGCGGATCGCGTTGCCGCGGCCGAGATGGATGTCGACGCCGGAGTGGCCGCCACGAAGGCCCGAAACCTTGATCCGCAGAGCTGCGCCTGCCGGAGCTGTCTTGTGGGCGATCTTGCGTCGCGCATACGTATTGACGCCACCGGCACAGCCGATACACAGCGTGCCTTTTTCTTCGCCGTCGAGGTTGAGGAAGTATTTCGACTTCAAAAGACCGGGCTGGAAGTCCGAAGCGCCGGTCAGGCCGGTCTCTTCGTCGATGGTGAAAACGAATTCAAGCGGGCCGTGATTGATGTCGTTGCTCTCCATCACGGCCAACGCGGTGGCCACGCCAACGCCGTTGTCGGAACCGAGGGTGGTGCCGTCGGCATAAAGCCAATCTTCGCGGCGGACGACCTTGATGGCATCGGTGTCGAAATTGAAATGTGTTCCCTCGTTCTGTTCGCAGACCATGTCGAGGTGGCCTTGCAGGGCAGCCATGGGCGCCTTCTCGCGTCCGGGGCGGGCAGGCTTGCGGACCACCAGGTTGCCGGCTGCATCCTGCACGTGCTCAAGGCCGTGCTTCTCGGCAATGCTGATGACGTACCGGCGGGCGGCATCTTCCTTGGTGGAGGGGCGGGGAATTTTCGTAAGAGCGTCGAAGTGCTTCCAGATCACTTTGGGATCGAGTTCGGTTACGACTGCAGACATACGGCTCTCCTTGAAGGTATGAGAACGCACTATCGTACAGCTTCGGGCGAAATGGAGGCGAGTCCGAAGTAGCCGTATGGCCCAAAACCGCGCGTGCGCGGAAAAAGCAAACGCCACGCACTCGCAATGAGCACGTGGCGTTTCGAACTCTTAAGTTGGTGGGAGCTAGTTACATGCTCTTGTTCACTGCCTGTTCCGCCAGGCTCTTGTTCAAGGCCTGCTCGATGCGCTCGCGGGCGACGTAGCCGACGATCTGTTCTTGCACTTGGCCGCCCTTGAAAACCAACAAGGTGGGGATGCCGCGGATGCCGTAGCGCGATGGAGTCGCAGCGTTCTTGTCCACATCCATCTTGGCAACGGTCACTTTGCCGTTGAAGGACTGGGCCACTTCGTCCACGATGGGCGCCAGCGCCTTGCAAGGGCCGCACCATGCTGCCCAGAAATCGATAAGGACGGGCTTGTCCGACTTCAACACTACTTGATCAAAATTCGAATCTGTTACTTCAACAATTGCGTCGCTTGCCATTGCGCCTCCAAGCTGAATATCTGCGGACTACGACGGCCGTTGCCGGAAGGGCCGGGCCGAAATTTCATCCTATCACTACATTAGATGGCGTCGTCCCCAGTTTCGACTCACGTGGCTGCAGCCGCGCCGAAATGCGCCAAAAAGAATTAATTGCACTTTTATTAGGGCAAAACTATCGGGGCAAAATAACAACGCCCCGGGCTTTCGCCACGGGGCGCCGACGGCAGCCCTCCCCCAGAACTGCCGAACTTACGGGAGGCATTTTGCTTCTTTCCGGCGGAAAAGTAAATGTAACGGCGGTAACGGGACGGTAATCGAAAATCGGTTACTCCAGTTAATGACTAGCAAGCCCAAAATTAACGGCCTGTTGGTGCGAGCTCACATCGCGCCGTGATAGACGCCATCCCGTTGCGGTATCCGTGAAGCTAGACTGCATGAATGTCTTCATGGGTCATTGCTCTCGCTTGCCTGCTGCTCGCGCAGGTCGGAACCGCGCAGCCGGACCGACAGTTACTGCACGACGTCACGGTGATCGACGTCAGTGCCGGACGCGCCGTGCCCCATCGAGACATTGTTCTTGCGGAGGGACGGATCCAAGCCGTACGAGCGGCGGCTAAGCCCGACGGGCACGTTTTGGTCCTACATGCCGGCGGATACGTGATTCCCGGTCTCTGGGACATGCACGTCCACATCGCGGGGATAAGCGCCGACCCGAGATGGAGTGCCGATGTCCTGTTTCCGCAGTTGCTCAAACAGGGAATCACATCGATACGCGATATGGGAGGTGATCTCGAGACGCTGAAAGACTGGCGCGATGAGATCGCGGCCGGAAAGCGTTTGGGGCCGAATCTCTATTTCGCCGGTCCAATGGTCACCAGCCAGGAGTCAAAAACCTCCGAGATGCGGACGACGCGGAGCGCCGAAGATGGCAGGAAGGCGGTCGACGATCTCCAGGCGCAGGGGGTCGACTTCATCAAGATTCTGCATATCCCTCGGGTGGCGTATTTCGCTCTCGCGGACGAGGCTCGACAAAAGGGGGTCGCGTTTGTCGGGCACCTGCCGTATGGCATCAGCGTGCAGGAAGCGGCGGCTGCCGGGCAGAAGAGCATTGAGCACATCAATTGGAGCGTGCTGGCGCTGGATTGCTCCGATGACCCGCAAAAATTCCCCGCGGATCTATTTGCTACGTTCCAGTCCAACGAAAAAGGCGGCTACGAGCGCGTGCTGGACGAGGCTGCTAACCACTTTAGTGAAGCCAAGTGCGCCAGCGTTGCCACGACGATGGTTGAACATGGCACCTGGAGCGTGCCCACGCTGGTGGCTGAGGAAATCGCCGCAAATCTTCTGAATGCCAGCCCATCCGACGGCTATCTCACGCTGCTGCCGGAAAAATTGCAAAACGAGTGGTCAAGGGAGAGGCTGAAGGCCGACAATCCGCCTGATCACCTGGCGTGGCTTCAACGTCAATGGAAGAGCGACGTTCGCATTGCCGCATTCCTGCACGCGCATGGGGTTGCGATGCTTCCCGGCTCCGATTCGCTGGACGTCCTCAATTTTCCCGGTCCCAGTCTGCATCGGGAACTAGAGTTGTTGGTAACGATCGGTATGACTCCGGCTGAAGCGCTCCGCTCTGCCACGCTGGATGCTGCGCGATTCATGGGCAAAGACAACGATGCCGGGTCGATAGAACCCGGCAAAGTCGCAGACTTGGTTGTACTGAGTGCCAATCCGCTAGAGAACATCTCGAACACGCGGCAGATCGAGCTGGTGATTTCGCACGGCGTCGCGGTGAAGCGCTAACTACATGCCGTCGTAGTTCGGGCCGCCTCCGCCCTCCGGTGGCACCCACGTGATGATTTCGTAGGGATCCATGATGTCGCAGGTTTTGCAGTGGACGCAGTTGGACGGGTTGAGGTGGATCTCTTTACCGCCGGGTACATCCTGCGACTCCACCATTTCGTAGACGTTCGCCGGACAGAAGTTCGTGCACGGGTTGCCGAACTCCTTCGTACATCGTGTGCTGCAGATGTTCGTGTCGTGGATGACGAGGTGCGCCGGTTGATCTTCTTCGTGCTTGGTGCCGGAGTGATAGAGGTCGGTGAGCTTATCAAATGTCAGCTTGCCGTCGCCCTTCGCCGGGCCAAGGATGTGATTGCGCCGCTCGCCATAGCCCATCATGTCCCAAACGGGCTTCATGCGGGTGTGACCAGGGTGGGTGGAGTGGCGGTTGAAAAGACCGTGGCCGCCGGTCACCTGCTGCAGTGCGGCGTGCATCATCCCCATGACGAAGCCTTGATCAAAGCCCTGATGGAAGTTGCGCACTGGCCACAGCTCTTTCTTGATCCAACTGGCATTCACATTTTCCGGATAGGCTTTTAGCTGCTCCTGGGAGAAGTCGTTTTTGTGGAGCGCCTCGAAGGCGGCTTCGGCAGCTAGCATGCCGCTCTTGATCGCGAGGTGGATTCCCTTGAGCCGCTGCGAGTTCAGGAAGCCGGCTGAGTCGCCGATGATCATCCAGCCGTCGCCGGCGAGCGGTGGGAGCGCCCACCATCCACCATAGGGAAGCGACTTTGCTCCGTAGCGGATCATCTTTCCACCTTCAAGCATCTTCGCAATGAAGGGATGTTCTTTGAAGGCTTGCAGCACATGCTGGGGATCGGTGCGTGGATCGGGATAATCCAAACCCGTCACATACCCGAGGGAGACGACATTGTCTTTGCCGCCGTAGATCCATGCGCCGCCGTATTCCTGGAAGGTGAGGGGATAGCCCAGCGTGTAGATCACTTCACCAGGCGCAACGCGTCCCGGAGGGAGTTCCCAGAGTTCTTTTACCCCAACGCCGTAGGTCTGGGGATTGCGATTTTCATCGAGATTGAAGCGTCCGACTAATTGCTTCGTTAATGATCCCCGGGTGCCTTCGGCGAGAACCAGAACTTTGCTTTTGAGGTCGTATCCGGGCTCAAAGTTCGATTTCTGATCGCCCCGCTTGTCTACACCTTTGTCGTCGGTGCGGACGCCGACCACTTTCTCATCCTCGATCAGGAGGTCGGATCCGGCGAAACCGGTGAAGAGAGTGATGCCCGCTGCTTCGACTTTTTCGCCGAGCCATTTCGTGAAGCGGTTGATGGAAATCACGTAGTTGCCGTGGTCGCGCATCGGCGGCGGCGTGATTGGCGCCTTGATCTTGCCCTTTTTCGTCAGGAAATAAACCGCTTCTTTTGTGACCGGCGCTTCGATGGGAGCTTCTTTTTCCCATCCGGGCAGGAGTTCGTTCATGGAACGCGGATCGAGCAGGGCGCCGCTCAGGCAGTGTTGTCCGACTTCGCGTGCTTTCTCGAGCACATAGATGTTCTCTTTGCTGACCTGGGAGTCGGGATTGGACTGGTTATGGGCATCGATGAGTTGCGAGAGACGCAGTGCGCAGGCCATGCCGGCGGGGCCACCGCCTACGATCACGACATCGCCGTCCATCTGCGGACGTTCTACGCCCGAAAGCGGTTTGCGAAAGACGATCATGTGAGGAATACACCCCGGAACCTCACCAAACCGATTTTGTGGCTTGTGAGGCGATCTATGAGGGGACTGGTGAGTTTAGCAGCCGCCCAGAAGCGCGAGCAAATTTCCACAGCGCAAGTTACCTTGGATGCCCAAACTGGCCAGAAATGTCGTGCCCCGATTTCAACTGCTGAAGTATCATCTCGCGCACATGTTCAACTGGTTGTTTCCCAAGAAAGCGCCGATTCCCAGCGGCCTCAGCGTACTCCTGTTGCAGCGCAAGCTCTCGAAGTTCTCGACTGTAGAACTGAATCGCGCCATGCAACGCGCCTGGAGACAGAAGCACGATCCGACCCACTTTTGCGCTTACCCAGGGAACGAACTAGATTGCCCGCTGCTGAAAGCCTTCGGAGAAATCTTTAAGATCACCTACAGCGCCAAGCCTCTCGACCCGGAAACGCTAAATCTCGAATTGCCGCCATGGGGTTTCCACACTTCGTACACGATGGTCCAATACGATTGTCCGCGCTTGCCCGAGGATAGCGAGCGCAAGAAGATGTATTGCCTGCTCGGACTTCTCTGCCACGAACTGATTACGGACGAGACCGCCGGATTCTATTTCTCGCAGGAACGCGTATTCGCGCGCAATACAATGAAGCTCCAGTTCATGCTCGCCTCTGGACGGCCTTTCGATCCACTCGAACTTCACGCGCAGACCGTTCTCTCGAAATAGGCGTCGGCGTCAATACTCGTAGCCTGCATGGGCTACAATCGCGAACCAATGCTTCCACTCGAAATCAAGGGATTGGTCAAGCGATTCGGGTCGCTCATCGCGGTCAACGGTATCTCGCTTGAAGTACGTGACGGGGAATGTCTCGGATTGCTCGGGCCGAATGGGGCGGGGAAGTCGACCACCATTCGCAGCATCGTCGGGCGTGTTCGTCCGGATGCGGGATCCGTCAGCATCTTCGGACATCCTGCCGAGAGCGCCGAAGCCCGCGCCGCAATTGGATGGGTACCGCAGGAACTCGCGCTGTATCCGCTTTTGAGTTGTCGGGAGAACCTCGATTCGTTCGGCCGATACCAGGGACTGCACGGGAAAGCTCTTATCGACGCCATCG
>DASYAU010000114.1:0-147846 GCA_036501185.1 Candidatus Korobacter sp.
GACGGCCAAACTGGACCAGACGTCGGTGCTGAAATGCAGCGCGTCGGCCTGAAGTGCCTGGCTGTCGTAACGATCGGCGATGCGCTTCAGCCGTCGCGATCGCCAAAGATCGATCACGATAGACGTGAACATCACCACAAAGGCCCAGATGCTGGGCCGGATCTCGACGCTGTGGAAGAACAGGCGCTCCACCGCCTCGTACACGATCCAGACGCACGTCAGCAGCAGCAGGCCGGTTTCGATGAACGCGGAGAAGTTCTCGACCTTGCCGTGCCCGAACTGATGGTCGGCGTCAGCCGGCTTATCGGAAACCCGGACGGAAAACAACGTCACCGCGGCGGCGATAAGATCGAGACCGGAGTGCGCCGCTTCCGAGAGAATGCCCAGGCTCCCCGTATAAGCGCCCACCACCACTTTGAATATCGTGATGAAGACTGCGGCAATGACGGAATTCAGCGCAACCGAACGTTTATCGCGGCGCATGGCCTCGGCCCCGAATTCCGAAGGGTTCGGAGCCGCTCGTTCCGTCTGAAGATCCGGCATTGGGAGATTATCGCCTGTTGGACCGATGGTGCCAAAGAGGAAAGCAATTCGCTGTGCTACGATTTTCGGCATCGATCCAGGGAGGGCTGTTTGTTACGCACCTTGCGCTGCACGATAGTGTTGCTGGCCGTGGCCGGCGCGCTAATGGCCCAGGCGAAACCTGGCGCGAAACCCGATGAGAAAAAGTCCGTTCAATCCAAGCCCGATACCGCGCAGACAGCGGTGGATCCTGACGATTTCGTGGTCCTCATCACCGGCGCATGCCAAACTCCCCCCGGACAGTTTGCCGTCCGAGACTGCGTACGGGGCGTAACCCGCGCCGAGTTCGAGAAGCTGCTCGCCATCACGCAGCCTAACGCCACCGGTGCCTACAAGCAGAAGCTCGCCGAGACCCTGGGGCAGGTCATCATCCTTTCCAATGAAGCCAAAAAACGTGAACTGACGAAAGATCCGGATATTGAAGAACTATTGCGCTTCAAGCAGATGCAGACACTCGCAGAGCTCCTGGTAGGGCGCGCTATGAAGACGGACGCGCAGCCCACCGACGACGAGATCAACGCCTATTACCAGTCTCACCTGGACGATTACCAGACCGCCGACTTCCTGCGGATTATCGTCCCGGCAAAGAACCTTGCCGCGCCCGACGACGATGCCAAGTTTGCCGAGACAATACGCGCGCGCTGCGCTAGTGGCGAGGACGTGAAGAAGTTGCAAGCCGAAGCCGATCAGCGCGTCGGTCGTCCGGCCGCAGCTCCCGTAGATTTGAAGAATCAACAGCGCGCCATGTTTCCGCAGGCGCAACGTGCAATGTTCAATTCTATGCCCGGCGAGTGCGTCACTGAGTCGCCCAGTAAAGGTGAATTCTTTGTTTATAAGTTGGTGGCGAAGAGCGAGTCGCCCACACCCGCAGCAAAGGCCGCGATTGTGAATGCTTTGGAGGGGGAGAAGATCAAGTCCGAATTGGAGGACCTCAAGAAGCAAAACGTAGTGAGTCTGAACGAGAAATATTTCGGGCCGCTGCCCTCCCAGCCCAAGGTTCTTACGCCCGTCCCGACCCCGCCCCCTCCGGGGCCAACGGCACCGCAATGAGCGAGCACCCAGCGGTGATCGTCACCGGCGTTGCGGGCAACCTCGGGCGACGCCTGCTACTGCAATTGCAAAACTTCAAAGTGATCGGAATCGACCTCCGCCCGCCGGAAGGCAGTTCCCTCGCCCACTTCGAGGAAATGGATTTTGGTACGGAAGCGTCTTGTGAACGGTTGATTGAGGTGCTTCGTGAAACTGGCGCGACGTCCGTAGTCCACCTCGCCTTTGTACTGGATCCGTTGCAAACCGGCATTCTTGACGTCGAGCGCATGTGGCAGATCAACGTGGCAGGGGTTGCCCGCGTGATGGAAGCGATCAGCGTTGTCAACCGGCTGGGCGGCAACGTGCAAAGGTTCATTTTCACCAGCAGTGTTTCGGCCTATGGCCCCGAAACACCGCCAATGGTGAAGGAAGACGCCCCTCTAAACGCCCACACCCTGAACTACGCCGTACACAAGAAGCAAGCCGATGAAGTGGTGCGGTACCGTCAGGACTGGATGGGCGACTGCCACAGTTACGTTCTCCGGCCGCACATCTTCACCGGATCGACCGTGCACAATTATCAAATCGGCGCTCTGCACGGCACGCCCACCGGCAACAGCAAGCGCGCTGAGAAAATGCGTCGCGACGGCAAACGCCTGCCGCTCATGCTGCCATGGGGCAAGCAGTATCTCGGGAGGCAATTTCAGTTCGTACACGTCGACGACGTAGCGCGCCTGGTCACATACTTGCTCCGTCGTGACCCGGCACTCGACGAACCACTCACGGTGCTAAACGTCTCCGGCCACGGTGCCCCGCTCACCATCGCCCAATGTGCGCAGATGGCGAATGCAAAGATCCGCCGCGTCCCGAATCGCCGCGTCGCCGGCCTGATTTTGCAGAAACTATGGGACTGGGGAATCTCCGGCATCCCGCCCGATGCACTGCCCTACATGATCGGTTCGTACACTATGGATACAACACGCCTGCAGAGGTTCCTCGGACCGGAATACCACGACGTGATTCGCTACTCGGTTTCGGAGGCCCTGGCGGAGAGCTTCGCACGCGCAGCCGCCGCCGGATCCCAGGACTGATTTACTTTTTCCCTCTCCACAATCCGGCGATCCCGAATGTATAGCGCGTCCAACTCACCTCGCGGAAGCCAACAGCCTTCATCCGTTCCAGCATCTCTTCCGGCTGCGGAAAGCGCTCCACGCTGGCGGGTAGATAGGCGTAGGGGCCCTTCACTCCGCTGATCATGGTTCCGATTCTCGGCAGGACGTTCTTGAAGTAAAAACGGTACAGATGGCCGAACGTGCCCTTCGGCTCGCTGAAGTCGAGAATGCCAATCTCACCGTCGGTGCGCAGCACGCGGTAAATCTCGCGTAAGCCGGCATCGTAATTCGCGAGATTGCGAAATCCGAAGGCGCTCGTCACCAGGTCAAATTCGCCATCCGAAAATGGCATGTGCAATGCATCGGCCTCGACCCATTCAATCGGCTTCCCTGCACCTTTCAGTCGCGCACGCTCCAGCATCGCAGCCGAGAAATCGGCGCCTACCATTCGCGGCTTCGGATCTCCAGCGTGACGGTACAGCGCAAAGGTCATATCCCCCGTGCCGCAGCACAGGTCGAGTACCCGCGCACTCTGTCGACGCAAGATGTGTTGGAAGATTCTCGCTGTGCGGTTCCACCACAGCCGGTCCACGTTCATGGACAGCACGTGGTTCAACAAATCGTAGCGCGGCGCGATCGACGAAAACATATCCCGAACTTGCGCGGCAGCTTGCGCTTCGTCGCGCGCACCCTCGGGCGCGGCGCCCACCACTTGCGGCTTGCGGGTCTCGGGGCTCATTCGACAAAGGACAAATACTTCAACTCTTCGATCGCTTGAATAACAGCCCGCTCCGGAACATCGGTAACGATTTCGACTTTGCCGACTTCGCGCGGGAGGATGAACGACGTGACGCCATTCACCGTCTTCTTGTCGCCCTTGATGCGGTGGGCTGTCTTCCGAGCGCTGACCTCCACCTTGGGCAGTGGTGCGTACGCCAGCACCGATGAAATAATCCGCTCTGCTGTGGACGAATCCGTGCGCTGCAATCCGGCTGCGATCATCGTGGCTGCAATCATCCCCCACGCAACGGCCTCGCCGTGCAGGAAATACTTGTAGTGGGTTTCAGTCTCAAGCGCGTGGCCTACGGTGTGCCCGAAGTTCAGAATGCGCCGTTCGCCGCTCTCTTTTTCATCCGCACCTACCACTTCGGCCTTCACCCGCACGCTTTCGGTAATCAGCCACTCCAGCAGTTTCGGATCGCGTTGCACAATGCTCTGCCGCTCGCGTTCCATGCGCTCGAACATATCGGCCCGACGGATCACACCGCATTTTAACGATTCATACAATCCCGAGCGGAACTCGCGTTCGGGCAGCGTACTAAACACGCCTGGATCGGCCAGCACCAGCCAAGGCTGGTAGAAAGTGCCGACGAGGTTCTTGCCGACCTTCAGGTTCACACCGGTTTTGCCGCCGACAGACGAATCCACTTGCGCCAGGAACGTTGTCGGCATCTGCACCACGGGAATCCCGCGCATGAAAACACTGGCGAGAAAGCCTGCAACATCGCCCACTACACCACCACCCAGCGCGCAGATCACGGAGTGACGGTCGGCGTTTTTGGCCATCATCTTCGTGGCGAGCGCCTCGACAGACGTCATGTTCTTGGCGCGCTCTCCATCTTCCATTTCGAGAAAATTCACCTCGAACCCCGCGCTAGCGAGCGATTCGGTCACGATCGGTGCCCAATGTTTTTTCACCGGCGGTGTGGTCACCACGAAGCAGCGCTGCGCCTCGGGCAAAACGGCGCGAATGTGGGTTCCGGCCTCGCGAAGGATTTCGTGACCGATTAGCACGTCGTAGGAGCGGCTCGCAGTATGTACGGGAACGCGGTTCAAAGTGGTTCGAATCTTCCTGGCTTTAAGAGAATTGCGTGCCGCGCGACATCATAATTCGTACGCTTTTCGCATGGTACCATTCCGATTAGATCGAGCGCAGATGAAGCAGGTTCCTACAAAAACAGATTTCATCGTAATCGGCGCCGGCGTGGCGGGTTTGCGGGCCGCGATCGAGCTGGCGGAACATGGACAGGTCATTTGCCTCGCTAAGCGTGAGGTTGAGGAGTCGAACACTCAATACGCGCAGGGCGGCATCGCGGTAGCGCTCAGTGATGAAGATGAAATCGGCCTCCATCTCCAGGATACGATCAACGCCGGCGATGGCCTCGTCAACGAAGAAGCCGCGCGCGTTCTCGTCGAAGAAGGGCCTCCACGCATCGAAGAACTGATCGCTTGGGGCACGCAATTCGACCGCAACGGCACTAAGCTGGCTTTCACCCGCGAAGGTGCGCACAGCCGCAATCGCGTGCTGCACGCGCATGGCGATTCGACCGGACGCGAGATCGGACGCGCTCTCTACGCCAAGGCCGTCACTATCCCAAAGATCCAGTTTCTCGAGTTTGAATTCACGTTTGAGCTGATTAAAGAGCATGGCGGCGTGAGTGGTGTGCGCATTCTCGATGCGGAAAATCGCGCGCGCTCCATCCACTCGCGCGGCGTCGTCCTTGCAACCGGCGGCCTCGGGCAGGTTTATAGCGACACTACTAATCCTACAGTTGCAACCGGAGATGGCGTGGCAATGGCCTATCGCGCCGGCGCTGAAATCAGCGACATGGAGTTCGTGCAGTTCCATCCCACCGCGCTCTACATCAAAGGCGCACCGCGGTTCTTGCTGAGCGAGGCTCTGCGCGGCGAAGGCGCCTACCTGCGGAACATGGAGCTCCAACGCTTCATGCTGAAGTATCACGAGATGGCAGAACTTGCTCCACGCGACGTGGTGGCTCGAGCCATCGCACATGAGATCGAGCTTGCCGGCTCCCCCGAAGCGGTCGTCTATCTCGACCTCACGCATCTCCCCGCGGATCGCGTGCGATCGCGTTTCCCCCGCATTTACCAGACTTGCCTTCAGTACAACATCGACATCGCCACGGACCTGATCCCGATTCGCCCTGCGGCCCACTACGCGATGGGAGGCGTGAAAACCGATCTCGACGGACGCACTTCGCTGCCCGGCCTATTCGCCGCCGGCGAGTGCGCCTGCACCGGCGTTCACGGCGCGAACCGCCTGGCCAGCAATTCGCTGCTGGAAGGTCTCGTGTACGGTGCGCGCGCCGCCCGCACTATGGCAGCGGAGTGCAAGGAACTCGGGCCGGTTCCAGGAGAGATCCCGGTCTCGCTAGTCGATCCTGAAGCGGATACCGAACAGGCCGAAACCGTGCTGCGCAAAGTGCAAATGCTCATGTGGCGAGACGTGGGCGTTGTGCGCAACGGACGACGCTTGCGCCAGGTCATCCAGGAACTCGAAGGCTTACGCGAATACGTCCCCGGCGGCGTATTGCGACGTGCCTGGGAAGCCGCGAATGTTCTCGAAACCGGGCTGCTTATCGCCCGTTCAGCCCTCGCCCGCGAGGAAAGCCGCGGCGCTCATTACCGCAAAGATTTTCCCGAGAAGTTAGAAAAGCTTCGAAAGCATTCGGTGGTGCGGGGTGGAGAGATTGCGTTCGAGTAGATAGGTTCCATCCTGGAACATATCCCACCAAAGTCTTCAGCCTTGTCGCCGAGATTACGGGAACCGGATCGCGAGTCTAGGTTTGCGCAGATTAAGCCGGGGTTTTCGTTTGCAGCATTCTGTCTGGTAGCCCTACATCTTGTAATGACCCAAGTCATCGTCGTTCAGTCCTTCGAGATACTTGCGTAAATCGTCGCCGCTCACGCGGTCGCTGATCTGCGTCGCCTGCTTGCTGGTCTTCAATACCTCGTCTTCGACATAGATTGGGCAATCCATGCGCAACGCAAGTGCGAGCGCGTCCGACGGCCGCGAGTCAATGCTCACCGGGCTACCGCCCCGCGTGAGCCAGATCACGGCGTAAAAGGTGTCGTCCTTCAACTCGGTGACCACCACCTTCTCCACGTGCGCTTCCATTCCGAGCAGCACATTTTTCAGAAGATCATGCGTCATGGGACGCGGAGTGGCAACCTTCTCGATCTCCAGCGCAATAGCGTTCGCCTCGTAAACGCCCACCCAGATCGGCAACACGGTATCGCTGCCAACGTCCTTCAGGATCACGATGGGCATGTTTGTAACCGGGTCCATCATCAAACCCCGGATCTTCATTTCGACTTCCATCGTGATTCTCCCTTCCGGCTAGCTGACAACCAGTTCTCCGACCAAGCTGTTGGGAAAGGCAGCCGTTACCAGAACGTGATGATAGGACCCGATAACAGGCTGCACGCCTGAAGGCACAGAAAAATTCAGGGTCTTGTTCTGCGAGGTCCGCCCAACCCACTGCGATCGGGCCGGATTCTCAGCTTCAACCATCACTTCAAGAATACCACCGATCTCTTTGCGATAATTGGCTCTCTGAATCTCACGCTGCCGCTCCATTAAAATCTGCAAGCGCCGCGATTTCTCGGCTTCCGCAACCGTGTCGATGTACTTCAGGGCCGGAGTGTTGGGACGAGGAGAGTACTTGAAGCTGAACACCCCGTCGTATTGCACTTCATCGAGCAGGGTGAGGGTTTCCTCAAACTCTCGTTCGGTTTCGCCCGGGAATCCGACAATCACGTCTGTGGTAATGCTGAGCCGCCGGTTCTTCGTCGCCTTCATCCAGGCAATCCGCTCCAGGTACTGCTCACGGGTGTACTCGCGGAACATCTCGCGAAGCACCTTGCTCGATCCGCTCTGTACCGGAAGGTGAACGTGGTCGCAAAGTGTCGGCGTGTTGTCGATAGCATCGACAATGTCACGGGTAAAGTCTCGCGGATGGGAAGTCGTAAACCGAACGCGCTTGATGCCATCCACGTTCCCGACCGCCTTCAGCAGCTCGGCAAAACTCATCGTTCCGCTCGGATCGCGATAGGAATTCACGTTCTGTCCGAGGAGTTGGACGTCCGTAAATCCAGCCTCAGCCATTTGCCGCGCTTCCCGCAGAACGCTCTCAGCCGTGCGGCTGCGCTCCTTACCACGGGTGTACGGCACCACGCAGTAGGCGCAGAACTTGTCACAGCCCTCAATGATCGTGATGTACCCGCGATGCGCGTTGCCGCGCGCCGTGAACTCGGTTTCAAACGTCTGATCGGTCTCGCGATCGTCGAGCCCCGTCACGCGATGGCTGCCGCTCTCGATCTGAATCAGCATCTCAGGCAGATTGCGGTACGACGCCGACCCTGCAACCAGAGAAACGTGCGGTGCGCGCTCGAAAATCTTCTCGCCTTCCTGCTGGGCTACGCAGCCCAGTACGGCGAACCGCTTCCCTTCCTTCTGGAGCTTGCGGAAATCGTTGAGCCGGTGAAAGACCTTCTGTTCGGCTTTATCGCGGATGGAGCAGGTGTTGTAGAGGATAAGCCCCGCGTCCTGTTCGCTCTCGACCTGGCGATACCCCTGCGAAATGAGCGTACCCACGACTTTCTCCGAGTCGTGGAAGTTCATCTGGCAGCCAAATGTCTCGATATAAAACGTTTTCTGGTCGGAGCTCACGCGCACATCCTTTGCGCCAAGTATAGCGAAATTCCGGGTAGAGCACCGCACTGTGGCACTTGCGAAAGTGTCCCAATTAACGCCGTATCCCAGCGGGTGGGCGCCGTACTCTGCCAGGGTGGAGGGTGCCATGCGGATTCGACGATTGTTCTGGATGATCCTGTGCTTCCTGCTTTCAACGAACGCTCTGTGGGCGAAGGGCTCGGACGACTGGCAGGTCGTTACACGTCTTAAGTGGGATTCGCCGCTCCGTGTGGAATTGTGGAGCGGCCAAGAGTATGCCGGTCGTTTCGACATGGCCGACGAGCATGTTTTTCGCCTGAAGCTCCCCTCGCACGACAGTGCGGGACGGACCGGCACCGTCCTGACGTTTGCCCGCGAGCAGGTACGCATCGTGCTGAGGATCTCGAACCACTATCCTGACCTTGAAACTTACCAACGCGCGGGAATGATAGCCGGTGGTATCACCGGAGCGGCGGTGTTGGGAATGGCCGTAAAGCATAGCGCATGGCCGGCGGGAGCCTTGCTCGGCGGCGCCATGGGATTGGGGGGAGGAGCGCTGCTCGGCGGCATGGCAGGACTGGCGGCCCACGGCGCTGGTCGCCATGAAAAAGTGGCGTACCAATCGCGCACAGAGCCGCCGGTGGCAAGGCCTCCGGACCCTCATGAACAGTGACGATCAGAGCTGCTGGGGTTGCATGTCTAAGGCAAACGAAAGGGAGCAACCGCAGCTCTCCCCTCGGGTTCTTTACAAGTAGACGTTGAGAACCTGCATGAGGGAGAGCTCGTCATGAAATTGAGGTATTCGTTATTCATCGCGGCGTTGCTGATCGGCTTGTCCGCAGCTTCGTTCGCCGGCGTATTCGTATCGGTTGGAATCGCCCCACCGCCGATTCCTGTGTACACGCAACCAGCGTGTCCAGGTGCCGGGTACATTTGGACTCCTGGGTACTGGGCTTGGGGAGACGACGGCTACTACTGGGTACCGGGCACTTGGGTAGAACCGCCTGAGGTGGGCATGTTATGGACGCCTGGCTATTGGGGCTGGAACAACGGCGCCTACATGTGGAACGACGGCTACTGGGGCCCACAGGTCGGTTTCTATGGCGGCATTGATTACGGATTCGGCTACACCGGCCGAGGTTATGAAGGCGGTTACTGGCGCGGCCATGACTTCTACTACAACCGAAACGTCAACAACGTAAATGTCACCAACATTCACAACGTTTACAACAAGACGGTCATCGTGAACAATCGCGATCGCGTGAGCTACAACGGCGGCCGGGGCGGCATCGGTGCGCGTCCGACTGCCGAGCAGGAACGTTTTCGGAGCGAACACCACGTAGAAGCAACGGCAGCCCAGCAGCGGCATGTGCAAGAGGCTTCACATAACCGCGAACTGTTCGCCCGCAATAACGGTGGCAAGCCCGCCATTGCAGCTACCGCTCGTCCTGGAGACTTTCAGCACGCAGTCCCAGCTAAGGCGGTAGGAGGACGTGTAGACCGCGCATCCCTGAACGCGAATTCCAAAACGGCGGCAGCTCGTCCAGGCACGGCACGAGCCAACGAACCCGCGCGTCCGGCAACGAACTCGCGGAACAACAATGAAGCGAATACGCGTGGCCGCGAGGTTCCGCGTCCGGCAAACGCTACTTCGTCGCGTAACGAAACCCCGCGCACCGAGACTTCCCACAATGTGCCAAAGCCTCCAAGCGCAACCAATGAACATCGCACCAACGAAAACGCCCGGACGACTGCTCGTCCTTCCGCCGCCACGCCTTTGCGTAACGAAAATGCGCGGACAACTTCCCATCCCACCAGCGCAGCGCCTGCGCGGAATGAGAACGCTCACAACGTTCCCAAGCCGCCCAGCGCTTCGCACAGCGAGAACGCACACGTAAATAGTCCGTCAACTCATGCTGAAACGGCGCCGAAGGCGAGCGCGGCTTCCCATGAAACTACGCCGCGTCCAGCGACTGCCCGGCCGGAACGCGAGTCGAACACGCACGCGAGTGCGGGCATGCCGCAGGGTGAGGGTGCACCAAAGGGGCACAGCAGCCCGGCTCCTCATTCGGCGCCGAGCCACGAAAGCGCGGCTCCCTCACATGCCCCGGCTTCTCATCAGGCACCGGCGCATGAAAACGCGGCTCCGTCGCACGCTAATACGCACGCGGCTCCGGCAGCCAAAAGCGAAGGGCATCCGGCTGCGGCTCCCAAGGCTTCGGCTCCGAAGGAGAACGACAAGAAGCCGAAGTAGCGTTGTTACAACCCGGGCCTGAAAATGCCTCGCGATCTCGCGAGGCATTTTTTCATACATCACGTACCCTTCTACGCTACTCCGATTGCCGCAAAACTACGCAGAGCAGCTCGCTGCGCTTCCAGAGCCGCATACGCGGACCCCATGTTCCGGTACCGCGGCCTACGATCACCGCCATGCCGTTCACTTCGTAACGTCCGCGCAGCAGCGGAAATGCCATCCGCACGAGATAGTTGAACGGCCAGATCTGCCCTTCATGCGTATGGCCGGAAAACATCAGGTTTGCACCCAACTGCGCCGCCTTCTGCGCCAGGATCGGCGTATGCGACAGGAAGATAGTTGCACCCTGAGGGCGATCTCGCAGCGCCCGGTCTGCCGCGACCACCTGATCGCGGCGACCGTTCTTGCGAAATGCTGGATCGTCAACGCCAGCAATCACGAGGCCCGGAAAAACCTCTGCGTGTCCGTCGCGCAGCACGTGGAAGCCAGCGCTCCGCATCAATTCGAGGATCGGCTCGGGGCCAGCGTAGAACTCGTGGTTCCCGCTGACGGCATAAACGCCATGCGGTGCCCGGAATTTCCGCAACACCGGCAGCCACGCGGCGTGCGTTTCCTTTTCACCTTCGAAAATGTCGCCCACCAACAGGAGCAGATCGGGTTTAAGCGAAACGATCTGCGCGGCGCGGGCCGTCGCCCACCGATGGCCAAGCATTGATCCCAGATGGAGATCGCTTGCCACCACGACCACCAGTCCATCGGCCTCCGTCGGTAACCCGGGCATCTCGACTTCGTAGCCCGTCACCGTCGGCGCGCGCCAGGCTTGAATGTATGCGATCGCGATGAGCACCGCCGCCGCAAGCAGCGCGTACAAGCGGATCGTCACAATCTCCTGCGTGAAAACAGCGCCAAACAATGTGCACACATCGGCCGCCAAAAAGCAGACGAAGACGAGAAAGAAAATCCCCACCCACGTCGCACCGACGTACTCCAGCACATGCGAGGAGCGTCCCAGATGATAGTGCTCCATGATCCGCGAGCCGATGTAGCTCAGCCCGAGAAACACCACGATTGGAACGAAGATGTGCGGCTGAAAGTGTCGCGCTACAAATGGAATCGAGTAGAGCCGATCGAGCACGTAGGCATGCAGTCCGCCCCAGATCAGTAGGATGATGACGAAAAACAAACTTACGCTCTCCCTGATGGAAGTCTAAAGGCTCTCGTAGAATGTAGCTTCCACGGAGGCCCTTGCGTGCACGAGATCCGCGCTGCCCGCCGCTATGACGGCATCGACGTTTTGCGCGGTATCTCCATCCTCGCCGTGCTTGTGCACCACATTCACATCCGTCTCATGTTCAATCACGTCTCGTTTGAAAAGATGCTGCCGGCGTGGATCGGTCGCATTCTCTTCTGGAACGGTGCCAACGGCGTCACCGTCTTCTTCGCGATCTCCGGCTTTCTCATCACCAGCATGTCTGTGCGCAGATGGAAGGGTCTCCCTGGAATACGTCCGACCGAGTTCTATTGGCTGCGCTTTGCCCGGATCGCTCCGCTCCTCATCGCGCTTCTCGCCGTGCTTAGTGTCCTCCATCTTGAACACGTCACCGGGTTCGTGATCACGAAGACTTCCCTGTCGCGTGCACTCGTAGCTGCCCTCACTTTCCACGTGAACTGGCTGGAAGCGGCGCACGGGTATCTGCCTGGCAACTGGGACGTTCTGTGGTCGCTCTCCAACGAAGAAGTGTTCTATCTTTTTTTCCCGCTGGCATGCCTGGTTCTTCGCCGCCGTTGGATGCTTCTCAGCTTTCTCGCCGCATTCGTCATCACCGGCCCTTTCGCGCGGACGTTGACCCATAACGGACTTTGGGCCGACTACGGCTATCTATCCTGCATGGATGGCATCGCGCTCGGTTGCCTCGCAGCCTTGGCGACACCGTGGCTACGGGAGAGACCGGGAGTGCTGACCACGACGCGAATCGCCGGCGTCAGTCTGATGGTGCTCGTCCTCTGCCTGAGACCGCTCGTGCGAACGCTGCACCTTTACGAGACTGGGTTGGACTTCACCGCCCTGGCTCTCGGCACCGTTCTCCTTCTCATCCCGATTGCGGTCGCCAACCGCACGGGATCAAAGATCTCGTCTCCGCTGCGCTGGCTGGGTCGCAACAGCTACGAAATCTATCTGACACACATGTTCGTCGTGATGTTCGGAGTGCAAATCTTCGTCGCACAGAAGTGGCCGGTGATGCTGGCACCGGTGTACAGCGTCGTACTTTTGTTGCTGGCGATTGCCGTGGGCGCTGCCGTCGCACGCTGGTACACCGAACCGCTCAACCGCAGGCTGCGCGCGAATTCCACCGCGGGCCGAAAAGCAGCAGCTCCTCTAGCGGACAGTGCTGCTGGTTCTTGACACTTTTTTATCCAACCAGAACCGGCCACCTTTCATCCGTCATGAGCAGAACTGTTGCGCTCAGCCGCAACTTTCAGGGTGGTGTTCATGATTCTGGTCATCGTAATGGCAGCCACAGCAGTCACCATCGCAACTTGGATCATCATCGGCGGCGGTAGCCGCCGTCACTGGACGCGCTGAACTCTAACGCGGCATCGCCTCGATCTGCGCTAGGTGGTTAAGATCGTGGCCCGCGCAGAGCTGGACGATCTTCCTCGCGGTCTCCTTGCCACGTTCCGAATGCATCCCGTAGTGTTCCCACTGTTCCTCAGTCAACGATCGATAGAGCGCCAGGTTCGCTGCGCGCAATGCGCGAAATGCTACCAGGGCTACATCGAGATCAGCTTTGCCGTAGCGCGTGGCCCACGCGTCCTGGTCAAAGCCCTGAATAGCAATCCCGTTCTGCCCCAATACCAGCCGCACACGCACCCCTACCATCATCTCCACCTCCGAAAGGTGGATGACAATCTCGGCGGGCGACCACTTTTCCGGCGCCGGACGCTTCCGCCATTCCTCAGGTGAAAAATGCTCGAGCGCCTTGTCGAGCTTTCCTGGAGTCTGTGCGAGCACCTCCAACGGGTCGACCGACCCTAAGGTGCCTATGATCCGTTGTACGTATGCCTGGGTGGTTTCAGCCATAAATCTCCTTTGTCGAGCGATGGATCATAGATGTACTTCGACTTGTAAAGATTCGTCGGGCGTGACCTTCGTCCCATCAACTTTCGCGCAAAGCCTTCTTCCAAAGTGCCATTGAGCCGCGACGCCCCCTCAGCTACGCTGTGGACACTTTATCGATGGGCGGAACACCATGACGGTCGGCGAGCACCAGCGTCGCGCGCCAAGCTGGTTGTTAGGTACAGGGATCAGCGCCGCGATTGCGGCCATTTTGATTTTTCTGGTGCGTGGCACTCACCGCTCCGCCCTCGTTCCCGTCGTATTCATAGTAATTATCATTCTGTGCGCACGATATTTCGGCCTCCTCGCGGGAATTATCGGCTCGGTGCTCTCCACCGCCCTCTTCGCCATTTTCCTATTCCAACCCTACGGCAGCCTCCGCGTTCAGGATTCACAGGCGCTGTCGAACCTCGGCCTGCTTTTATTTGCTGGAGTCGCACTCTCCTACGCGAATGCCGAGGACGAAGAAAAGCCAAAAGGTTCTGCACCCCGCGCGCATTAAAGCTATTGCGCAGCCTCTTTGATCAGCTTCCACGCTGCTTGCACGTGCCGCAGTTCAGTGCGCGTTTGCCCCACACAGAAACGTAACGTGTACTTGCCGTCCAGTTTGGTGTGTGACATGAACATTCTTCCGCTCGCGTTCACTTTCTTCAGCAACTGCTCGCTCGCATCGTCGCCCGACTTTAAGCGAAAACACACCAGGTTCAACGGATGCGGCGCAGCAATCTCGAAACGCTCATCCTCTTTCACCCACCCAGCGAACTTCTGCGCCCACTGCACATGCTGGCGAATGTGGAACTGCAATCCCTCGACCCCGTAGTAACGGATCACGAACCACAATTTCATCGCGCGGAAACGGCGCCCGAGTGGAACATGCCAGTCGCGGTAATCAATCACCGCTCCTGCCTCCGACGCCTGGTTGCGCAAATATTCCGGCACCACGCTCAGGCTACTGATCAATGCTCGACGGTCCTTCACGTAAAACACCGTACAATCGAAGTTCGTAAACATCCATTTGTGCGGATTGAAAGCATAGCTGTCGGCGAGTTCCACGCCTTTATGTGTCCAGCGGAACTCCGGGCACAGCGCCGCAGTCCCGGCCATGGCAGCATCCACATGTAGCCAAACCCCATGCTTCCGGCAAACCTCCGCAATCTCCGCTATCGGGTCCAACCCAAGGCTCGAAGTCGTACCGATCGTGGCACACACGAAGAACGGTAGCTTCCCTGCGCCCTTGTCTTCGGAAATCATTCGGTCCAGCGACTCCGGCCGCATTGCGAATTCGCGATCCACCTCCACCAACCGCAGGTTCTTGCTTCCAATCCCGGCGATTTTGATGTCCTTTTCCACGTGTGAGTGCGCCTGGTTCGAGGTGTACGCCACCAGCGGCATGCGGCAACCCTCTTCGTTCGAAGCTCCATTCGTTATCTGTTCTCGCGCCGCCAAAAGTGCGCAGAGCGAGGCACTCGAAGCTGTATCCTGGATCACGCCGCCACCCGCACTCATTGACAAAAAATGGTCCGGGAGCCCAAGCATCTCCACCAGCCAGTCGAGCACTTTCATCTCGACTTCCGTGCACGCGGGGCTCGTCGCCCACAGCATTCCCTGCACTCCCAGCCCGGAAGAAACCAGGTCTCCGAGGATCGAGGGACCCGAGCTATTCGACGGGAAGTATGCGTAGAAATTCGGCGACTGCCAGTGGGTGATCCCCGGCAACACAATACGATCCATGTCCGGTAACAATTTCGTGACCGCCTCGCCTTTCGCCGGCGGATGGTCAGGAATCGCGCGATAAACCTCGCCGGGCAGGACCGACGAGAGCACCGGCAAATCCTCCACTCGCTCGTGATACGCGGCAATCCAATCCAGCACTTCACGGCCCGCGTCGCGAAATTCCGCAGGCTGCATGTGGAAACTTTTCTTCGCCTCTTCCATGCAAGTAGCCTATCAAAGGCGCGCCGTGGACGCGGTGCTCTGCCTAAGGTCGCGTTACACGGAACGCTGGCAGAGGGTACGAGATACGATAGATACCGCTTTCCCGAATCGAGCAACCCCGCTAGAATCGGTCTACGAGTGATGCCTGCCGCCCGATTCCCGCAAGTACAGCGTCGGGAGTACCATTGGTTTCCTTCGGCACTCTGCCGGAAAATGGACAGTGAGCAAGAGTGGCCTCGTCCCGAGGAGGCGTAGTTTGCACGACAATAGGAACATCGAAGTCCGCTGCCGGACCCTCTGGTCCGAAATCCTCAAGGCGCTCGATACCCGCATCCATTCCGTCAATCACTACATGCCCGACAAGCGCAGCCACATTGTCTGCAGCGAAGTCAGCGATGAGGCCATCCACTTGCACCACGCTTCATCCGAGCGGAGCATCATCGCGTCGCTCGACCTCAAGAAGCACGCAATCCATCTGAAGGAATACCACGACCGCGAATTGCAGCACGCCGTCGGGCGCAAAGACATGCCACTCTCCATGCTGGCCGATGGCGAACTCTACGTCACCGACGGCAACGAGTTGAAAGCCGATGCGATGGAAGTTGCGAAGGCGCTGCTCGATATCCTTCTCGCAGCAAAGGAAAAGAAACACGTCGCGTCGTAGAACCGAGTGACTCGCGATGTGTGCGGCGGCCTCAGGGCCGTCGTTTTCATTGGCTCACATCTGCGAAATCACAAACGGCTTCGGCACTTCGAGGTGCTGACGATGGATGAGGTTTCGCGATGCGACCTCTGCCACTGCATCGGCATGCACTATGTACTGCCCCGGAGGCAACGCTGTGTCGAAGCGAATTGGCAAGCTCGTGGAATGGGGTGGCAGAGTAAAGTGCTGGTACCCGAGCGCGAACGCTTTGCCGATCTCGTTCACCGCCTCAACGATCACCGTCTGGTCGAAGCTGTCGTCCGACTGGTTCGTCACCACAACTGTTCCGCGCAGCGAGCGCACATCGAGCGTTGGACCTGTGCGCCACTGGGCGACCATGGGAGCTTTCGAAAGTTCAGATTTCGTTTGAGGAGCAGGCGCTTTTTGCGCCGGCAGGGTGGCGGCAATAAAGATTGCGAAGGCGGCGGAATAAAAACGCATATCCGGGTTCGACGCGCGCGACGTCGCTTCGGCAGCTACTGCTCGATCGAGCCTTTGAGGCGCGAACGAACAATATCTTCATGATCCGCCACGCAGATCCATGCATGCACGTCGTCAGGCAGCTGATCAGGAGCGTGCATGGCGCTCAGGATTACGATTCTCGCATCCCCGTGGCGTGCCTTAATGGGAAAAACGACGTCCGCGAGTTCGTAACCACCACCGCTGGTAAGCAGCACCAGCGGTACCGGCTTGGTTGCCATCTGTTTCAACATTTCGCCTACTGACTGCGTCGGCAAAAAATCCAAGCCGATGCTGTCGACCATGCGCCTATGCCAATCGAGGGAGGTACGCGTCGGGTGGTAGTAAATTGCCGTCGCCATTTGGCTCTCTTGTACGCCTGCTACGTTTCACTGACGCTCAAAAGTTTGGTACAGGGTATTCGTGTTGCCAATCCCCGAACCATGGGACATCATTCGCCAGGAATTCTACTCCTCCATGCCCTCACGGTTGGGGACTGCTGCTCATTTTCGAATGGATACAATGAGCGCGTGACCTTATCCGGCGAGCATGACCTGAAAACTCTCCTCCGAAATATGAACCCGTCCCTCTCCCGTGAGGAATTCGTCTTCTGCTCCGTGGACGACGCCCACCACCTCCCGGCGCTGGCCATCTATCGCGAAGCCGAGGGCACTACGCTCATCATGGAACGCAGTGAGGCGGATCGACGCCGGATGAAATCCGTCTTTCCCTGTCGGCGCATCACCCTGAACGTCCATTCGTCGCTGGATGCGGTGGGCTTTCTCTCGGTTGTCGTCCAGGAGCTGTCCGCGGCAAGCATCAGCACGAACGTGGTCTCAGCCTATTATCACGACCATCTTTTTGTGGCTTCCCAGGATGCCGAGCGTGCGCTCGCGATTTTAAAAGCTATGGCCGCGAACTAATACCCTGCGGCGACACCTGCAACCTGCGTAACGTGATGTTCCAGGTGCGCGAGATAGTCGCGGATCAGGTCATCAAGGCGCATCGGTGGGTCCTGGCCGACGGTGCAAGGCGCACCCAACCGGTCCTGCGGAATGTTCGTAAGGGCCTCGGCAAGCCAGGTGTTGCGTGCGCGCCACTGGTCCAGGATCGCAGACCACGGCATTTCGCCCCAACCATGCAGCGCCACCCAGCCACTCTGATCGTACGATTCGCCTGTGTAAGCTCCGGTCGTAGCTGCGAACATCACGCGTACGTGGTTGACGCACGCGGAATCCACGAGGTGGCCGAGAATCTGTTTGCGCGTCCATCCACCGAGACGGTACGGCATACGCGCTTCCGGCTCGCCGATCGCAGACAGCCTCTGCTCGGCCGCTTCCATGCGCGCCCAGAACTCGCGGGCCAGATCGTTCATGGCTACCAGTATAAGACGACGAGCAACTCTCGATGGCAGCTTGCATCGAACCTTCCCATGGAGGCCCGTATTCCCAGGTTGATTCACTTTCCCGACCACGAGTCCATTCATCGCTCAAGGGTAAAGCTGGCTTTCGACTCTATGTCCGCCGCAATTCACCGTGCTGTGATCCGGAACAACGCAACCAACCGGCTCTTGCTCGAAATATACAACCAGTCAACCCGCATTGAAGTCTTCCAGCGCGGTCTAATCTTCCCATCCTTGACATTGCTCTTCGACACCGAGAGCTGCGAGTTGCTCTGTCACCGTCCATCACGGTGCGCGGACGCCTCCGCCGACCGCGGTGCGATTATCCCCGGCTACAACGGCGAACTCCTTTGGGTGAATGCCGCGGGCATTACACATCGCGCGAGCCCGGAGACACTGGTGGCAGATCTTCTAGCGCCCGCTCTAGCAAAGCCTATATTGCGCGAACGCGCAGCATAAAAGCCCGGATCGCTCCGGGCTGCGTTTCTTCAAAAACCTCAATGGGCAGTACTTAGTGCGGCATTCCGCTCGTCGGTTGGCTCGCCAATTTTCACTTGGTCACGCACGGCTCGTACGCTCTCGGTGTGCTCGGCAATCGTCTCCGCACGTTCTCTGGCTGCCTTGGTATATACGGATCCCCCTGAGCGTCACCCGGTGATGCTTTACCTGCACTTGCACATCGCTGAGCTCTGGATCGTTGGAAAGGCTCTGCTGGACGGCTCGCGCAACCACCTCGTCGCTCGAATGCTTATCAAGAGTGGTGCCATCGCCCGCATTGTAGTTCCGCGACGAGTTGTCGATCTTGCCCATCGGTACGGGTTGTTGTGCCGATAGCAAGCCGGAAAACAAGAATAGGGCCGCACACATCACCTGGATTCGCATGGCCGAAAACCTCGAAAGTAGAAACGCCGCCGAAACGGAAAAGTTTCGCGCTTACCGTAGGATGCTGGCCGGAATCGAAAGTTTGTAGCGCGAAAACCCGTCTTGGCATGACAGAATTCCGGAATGCCTGCCCGTGTAAAAGAGCCGCCTGTCGTATTGGACCGCGAAAACAAGCTAGACAAAGACGCAGGTACCGAAGGTCCCCGCATTCGATGTCCGCTCTGCGGATGGCAGCCAGGCAAACACGACCGCTGGAGCTGCACCTGTGGATTTTCCTGGAATACCTTCGATACTGGAGGCGTCTGCCCCGAGTGCCTCAAGCAGTGGGCGACGACACAGTGCCTCTCCTGCCACCGGTGGTCGGCACATTCCGACTGGTATACCCACGCCTAACTACGAACGTTACTTGTTCCTCACCAGGAATGTAAGTTTCTCGCCTTTGTATTGCGTGATGCCGCCGCCGGCGTCCGTGCCCGCAATCTTCCCCGCCCGCACCGCATCAAATTCCCTCGCCAGCTCCGACAGCACATTCGGCGGCGACACCGGCGTATTATGCGCACCAAAAACCTTCTTCACCTTCGGCGCCAGCTTCGCCAACCGATCTGCCGATTGCTGATACTCCGCTGAATCCGCTCCCTTCCCAAAGACATAAATCGCGCCCGGATAGTACAAGTCGCCGGTGAATAGCAAACCATTCGCCTCGTCGAACAAACACAACGAGTCCGGCGCATGTCCCGGGGTAGCCATCACCTCGATCGTCCGCCCGCCGAGATCGATTCGGTCTCCGTCATGTAGCCACTTCGTCGTCTTCCATCGCCGGGTTGCATAAGCTCTCGCATCGAAATTCTTCGGCAGCGTCCCGCAAATCTTGTCCGGCGCAATCTCTGCGCGAATCTCCGTCCCTCCTCGCGCATCCTCTCGCGAGTATGCAGTGTCGAGGTTGTACACCGTGGAAAACTGCCAGTTGTTCCCCGTGTGATCGGGATGCGTATGTGAATTCACGACGATAATCGGTAGCGGCGTCAGCTTCGACACCAGGCTTTTCAGATCGCCGATACCCATCCCGGTGTCCACCAGGATCGCGCTCTTCTTGCCTTGGATGAGATACACCAGCGTCTCTTCCCACTGGTGCGGCTCGTAAATGGCGATCACTCCCGGCGCAACCCGGTACGCCTCGAACCACGGATCATCGATCGGGATCCTCTCCAACGACTTGTAATCCGGCCGCGGCAAGTCGCGGCACCAATCGGGCTCAACCAACGACGGCTGCGACGATTGTCCGAGGCAGACGGCCGCGAAGAAGGTCGCGAAAATAGCGCAAAGCCACACAAAACGCATGCCGCGGATTCTAGCAAACGCGAGATTTTAGTATTTGGTGGAGCTAGTGAGAGTCGAACTCACGACCTCTGCAGTGCGATTGCAGCGCTCTCCCAACTGAGCTATAGCCCCACTCTGAGGCGCGATTTGCTTGCGCAAACCGGTGTTTCGATTGTAGCAAGCATGTGATTTTTCTGCCAACTTTCGCACACGTTGCGTCCTTTCCTGCGCCATTGCATCCATAATGCAGGAGCTCGCATTGTGAGCCGCGTCACTCCGGGAACCCAACATGGCAGCTTATAATTTGATCGTGACTAAGTCACACATTACAAAAAAGGCCGAGGCCGATTTCCCCACCCGTTGGGGACACTTCCGCATCTTCGGCTTTGAGGGTAGTTTCGAAGAGCAGCCCGACTCCGAGTCCGAGCGAAGCCAACTTGCCCGCGAAGGTGCCATCGAACGCCGTAAAGAAAGCGCGGTCGCCCTCGTCATGGGCGACATCCATTCGCAGCCGCCGCTTGTTCGCATCCATTCGCAATGTCTTACCGGCGACGTCTTCGGCTCGCGGCGCTGCGATTGCCGCCAGCAGCTCGAACTCGCGCTGCAAATGATCTCCCAAGCCGGCAGCGGCGTGTTGATCTACGAAGAGCAGGAAGGCCGCGGCATCGGCCTTATGGCCAAGCTGCAGGCGTACGAGCTCCAGGACAACGGTCTCGACACCGTCGAAGCCAACGAGAAACTCGGACTAAAAGCCGATTATCGCCAGTACTCGCTTCCCGTCGAAATCCTGAAGGCGCTCGGCATCCAGAGCATCCGCCTGCTATCGAACAATCCGGAGAAAGTGAAGGCCGTGGAGGATGCCGGCATCCGCGTTGCAGAGCGCGTCTCCGCCGAGGTCGAAGCCTACCCAACCTCCGAGGCCTACCTCAAGACGAAACGCGACAAGATGGGCCACATCTTCGGCTAAACCAACTTTCTCCACACAAAGCCGGCCAAAATCACGCAGCACGAAGAAAAACCGTCGTGCGCTCCGTGTCCTCTGTGGTTAAAGATTTAGTTTTTAAACCCCGTTGACCGCAGCCCGAATCTCTTCCGGCTTCTCTATTGGCAGGTATTGCAGCGCAGCTTTTACCAGGGCGGCATAGGCTTCGCGTTGCACAGGATCCAACGCCTGCATGTGTTTCTTCACCACGTCCACATCGCCGCGGATGAACGGCCCGGTGAACGACGCCTCGGCCCCGAGCTTGAAGTAGTTCTCTACCGTCTGACCAACAATCCGCTGCATCGCTGCGCGCAGCATCGTCGGTGGAACCCCAGCTTGCGTTCCGATCTTCTCGGCGGTAGCGAGCGTCGTCAGCAGCAGTGGCGCAACAAAACTCCCGAACGCGTGATAAAGGACCTTGTTCTCTTTCGCAATCACGAACTCAGTCCCTTGCAGCGCGGTCACTAATCGCTTCGCAGCTTCCACCGCCTTGTGATCACCCTCGATCGCGAACACCACGCCCGCAAGCTGCGTCTTCGCGTCCGGTGCAAACGTCATCATCGGATGTACGGAAGCTACGGCGGCGCCTTTATCGTGTAGCGGCTTCAGTTCATCGCTACTCAGCGCGCCACTGGAATGCAGCACGATTTTCCCGCGCCATTCCCGCTTCGCCGCCAACGCCTTCGCCAGCGGCATAATTGCACCATCCGGAACGCACAGCCAGGTCACGCTCTGGTCGAAATCGGCGTTGTCGAACTCTTTGGCGCTGGCGTCAATCTTCTCGGCAAGTGCAATTGCCTTCGCGATGCTAGAGTGCCGCGCCACGATCGTATCCACACAGTCGTACGTACGCTGGAGCTGAGTAGCCAGCGCTGTGCCCAGTCTTCCGGGCCCTACGATGCAGAGATCGAGCGCGTGTTCCATTGAGCCGGAGAATATCAGACCCGCCCGCATTTTTACAGTGAGGGCAAGCCCTTTCCACCGTATCCGCTAACCACTCTTCCCTTCTTGAGTCAACTACCGGAGAATAGTAATTCCTCATGGCGACCACAGCCGTGCCCGAAAAAATGGATCTCTTCACCGCGCCCCGCATCGTACCGGAGCCGATCGAGCGATTTTTTCAGGTATCGCTCTTCCTGCTGCTCATCACCGGCTTTGTGACGTTGGCAGGCACCGGCAAGCTCGATATCTTCTCGGTCCTGTTCGTTCTCGGCGCGCTCGCCATTCGCGCCGTGCAGTGGGTAAAGCGCAAGGAACTCGTCATCCCCGAGCGCTGGACCACGGTCTTCACCCTGGTCTATGTCCTCGTCTACTCGGTCGATTATTTCTTCATCTCCCGGGATTTCGTCGCCTCCACCGTGCACCTGGTGCTCTTCGGCATGGTGGTAAAAGTCTTTTCCATTCACCGCGATCGCGACCTCCTGTATCTTGGCGTGCTCTCGTTCCTCATGGTGCTGGCTGCCTCGGTACTCACCGTGAATACCGTCTTCCTCGGTGGCTTCGCGATTTTCCTGCTGGTTGCGATCGCAACCTTCATCAGCTTCGAAATGCGTCGTACCGCGAGCGAATCCGACAAAGTGCAGCCTCTCGCGGTCATTGCCGCAAAGTCGCGTCCGCGCACCTCCACGGTGAATATGGCGCTTTCTCGGACCGCCGTGGTCCTGGCACTCTTCATCCTGATCGGCGCCACGGCCCTTTTTTACGTTTTACCGCGCAAGACAGGCGGCTATCTCGGTTCGTTCGCGCGCGGCAGTGATCCTGTCAGCGGCTTCCGCGACACCGTGCAACTTGGCCAGATCGGACGCATCCAGCAGTCGGCGCAAATCGTCATGCATGTTCAACTCAGCGGCGAACACACCAGCTTCGACGGCAAACTCCGCGGCGCTGTGCTCTCGCACTTCGATGGCGAAACCTGGTCCGACAGCCCGCGCTATATGCAGGTCATCAGTTCCCGCATCGGGCATTTCGACATCTCCAACGAGACCTTCGCTGCTGACCCGTACCTCGAGCGCGTTGCACTCGCACACAAAACTCACGCCATGCCCTACCGGGTCATCATGGAGCCCACCATGAGCCCCGTGCTTTTCCTAGCCAAAGGCACACTCGAACTCGAAGGCAATTTCCGGCAGATCGCCTTCGACAGCGCGCAGTCGTACATCAATCTCGACGGCAATCGACCCACCAACACCTACTGGGCGGTAGCCAACATCACGCCCTCGGATCCGGACGAGTTGCGCGCCAGCGGCACCGATTATCCCGGAGTCATCTACAACCGCTACCTTCAGCTTCCTCGCAAGTTGGATCCTCGCGTGCATGCCCTGGCCGAGGCCGTTACCACCGGCATCCACAATAACTACGATCGCGCGCGCGCAGTCGAAGCCTACCTTCAGAAGAACTTCGGCTACACCCTCGAACTGCCTGCGGAGACCCCGCCCGATCCCATCGCCGACTTTCTCTTCAACCGCAAACAGGGCCACTGCGAATACTTCGCCAGTTCCATGGCCATCATGCTTCGCACTATTGGTATTCCCACGCGCGTCGTCACGGGCTTTCGCGGAGGCGAATACAACGACCTTACCGGCAGCTATATCATCCGAGGCAGTGACGCCCATGCTTGGGTCGAGGCGTATTTCCCTCACCAGGGATGGATCGCCTTCGATCCCACCGCTTCCGCGCCATCCGTTCCTCCCTCCCTCGCCGGGCGGCTTCGGCTCTATGCCGACGCGTTCAACGAGTTCTGGCATGAGTGGGTCGTGAATTACGACTTCCAGCATCAGCGCGCGCTTACCGCCGCGCTCACGGATCAAACCGCGCAAAGAACGACCAGCGTGCGTGATTGGATGGCCGCCAAATACGAAGGAATGTTGAACCGTGCCCGGTCCGCGCGACGCGCCTTCGAGGCCTCCCCGCAACGCCAATCGACCATGGCGGTTGCCGTGATCTTGTTCCTACTGATCTTGGGATTTGCTCCGCGGTTCTATCGCTTCATCCGCGCACAGTCGTTGGCCTCACGTCCGGAAAATGCTCCGGAGATCGCTGCGGCCTTGTGGTACCAGCGCACTACGCGTCACCTGGCCCGCTTTGGTTGGATCAAGTCGCCTTCGCAAACTCCCAACGAATTCGTCCGCACTATTCATCACGAGACCATCCGCCGCATCGTCGAAGAATTCACCGAGCACTACGAGCACGCTCGCTTCGGCCACTCGGCGGAAAGTGCAGTGCGGCTGCCGTCGCTCTTTGACCGCCTGAAAACGACTTCCCGCCCTTCATCCCGTTAAGTCCCGAACCGCTGCTGAGCGGTTTCATGCTTCTCGAGGAGCGCTTGCAGCCACCTGAGCATTCCCGGCCAGCCACGGTACGCTTGTGCGATTTCCGGATAGCGGCTCAGTCCGCTATGCCGCACCACGACATGCGTCCCGCTGTTGGTTTCCGTCAACTCCCATCGCACCACGGTCTGCGCTGTGCCGGTCCAACTTGCGATCCATGTCGTGCTCAGCTTATGGGGCGGATCAATGTCAATGTACTCGCCCGAAACTTCGAAAGGACCGCCCGAACCAGTGATCCCGCTACACCGCCATTTGCCACCAACGCGCAGCTCCGACTCGAACTTCTGACACAGGTATGCCTGGTTTCCTCCTTTGCCTCCCCACCACTGCGGCACTTGTTCGGCAGAAACCAGCGCCTGGAAAACTCGGGCTGGCGTCGCGGCTATGTCAATCTCGTTTACGATTTCATCCAAGGTCACATCGGTCATCGTGCAAAATGCTCCTTTCCCTTGCGTTTCGGTCGCCGCGCGCTCGCCTCCACCTCCTGCTCCACGTAAGCCTTCAGTCCACTGAGATTCGCGCGCCAGAACACCCGGTAGGAATTGAGCCAGCTGTCCACGATCTTCAATGGCTCGGCGTTCAATTCATAAAACTGGTGACGACCCTCGCGTTTCACCTCGACCAGGTGCGCTCGGCGCAGCAGTCGTAGGTGCTTCGAGATCGCGGGCCTGGACACCGGGTACGACGCGGCAATTCGCCCTGCCGATTGTTTCCCCTTGCACAGCATTTCGAGCAGCGACCGGCGGGTAGGATCGGCAAGGGCATCGAAAACGAGCTCAGGCTTATATGTAACCGTTCGTTCACGCATTATGTGTAACCATATGGTTTCGGGTTTGCGATGTCAAGTAGCTGGACCTGGCTCTTCGGGCGGTTTGGCAGTGTTAAAATAGGTAGATTCCATGCCTGAAACGAAGTCTCCTGTAAGGACGCCGGAACAGCCAGAAACCGCCTCTGTGAAGAAGGTGGGCTTCGTCTCGCTCGGATGCCCCAAGAACCTGGTTGATAGCGAAGTGATGATGGGCCTCCTGGCCACAAACGGCGCGCAAATCACCGCCCGCGCCGAAGACGCCGACATAATCGTCGTTAACACCTGCTCGTTCATCGACACGGCCAAGCAGGAGTCCGTCGACACCATCCTCGAAATGGCCGCCCACAAGGCCACTGGCCGCGCCCAGAAGCTCATCGTCGCCGGCTGCCTAGTCGAGCGCTATCGCAACGAGATCCAGAAGAACATCCCCGAAGTCGACGCCGTCGTCGGCACAGGCGAGTTGGAATCCATCCTCGCCGCCAGCGGCATCCAGCCGCTCAAATCACACGCGAACTCCCCGTTCGTCATCCTGAATTCCTCCAGCGCCAGCCAGCAATTGAAATCCGGTATAGCGGATCGTCCCGAAGGCGCAGCCCGTGAGCACTCCGGACGTTTTTCGCGTAATGAGTGGGACGGCGCCGTCGCCGACCTGCCGAACTATCTTTACGACGAAAACACCCCGCGCATTCTCGCCACGCCAAAATACTCGGCTTATATCAAAATCGCCGAAGGCTGCGATCATCCCTGCTCGTTCTGCATCATCCCGCAGCTGCGCGGCAAGTTCCGCTCGCGCCGCTTCGAATCAGTTGTCGCCGAAGCCGAACGCCTCGCGAAACAAGGCGTAAAAGAAATCACCCTCATCGGCCAGGACACCACCTGCTACGGCGAAGACCTTGGCCTCAAAGACGGCCTCGCCCAACTCCTCGAGCGTCTCGCGCGAATCGAAGATCTCCAGTGGGTGCGCTTCCTCTACGCCTATCCCAACAAAATTACCAAGCGCCTGCTCGAAACCATCGCTGCCAATCCGAAAGTCCCGAACTACATCGACGTCCCGCTGCAACACTCTTCCGCGAACGTCCTCAAGCGCATGAAGCGCGGCGCACACGCTGACATCTTCCTCACATCGATCGCCGAGATGCGTCGCACCATCCCTGATCTGACACTGCGCACTTCGTTCATAGTGGGTTTCCCCGGCGAAACCGAAGCCGACTTCAACCAACTCTGCGAATTCGTGAAAGCCGCGCAGTTCGATTGGCTCGGTGTCTTCAGCTACTCCGACGAAGAAGGCGCAAAAGCCTTTTCTCTGGACGAAAAAGTTTCCCCCCGCGAAATCGAGCGACGCCGCAAGAAGCTGATGTCGCTTCAAAAGCAGATCAGCCGCAAGAAGCGCAAAGCGCTGATCGGCCGCGAATTCCATGTCATTCTGGAAGGCCCCTCCGAAGAAACCGACCTCCTGTGGGAAGGGCGCACCTCCATGCATGCCCCTGAAATCGACGGCAAGGTCTACATCAACGATTTCGCCGAGTACGAAAACGTCGAGCCCGGCCAAGTATTTCGCTGCGAAATCACCGAGGCTCACGACTACGACTTGGTCGCGCGTCTCATCTAACCAACCGTATGGCCAAGAAGAAAACTACGGGCCTGCGCTGCCCCACCTGTCGCAAGATCGTCCTCCGCACCGATGCTGACTTTCCTTTCTGCTCCGAGCGCTGCAAGATGATCGACCTCGGCAAATGGGCCAGCGGCGGCTACGTCATCTCCACTCCCATCAACAATGCGGGTGAAGACCTAGAAGGCGATTACAATCTGAACGCACCCCGGACCAAGGGACCGAATGGCGGATCAGGCAAGCCCAACTAAGATCAGCACCACTCCCGCGCCCGCCTGGGCGCACTGGACCGCCATTTTTTTCGGCGCCGGTCTCGGCAAACCCGGCCCCGGCACGTGGGGTTCCGCCGCCACCGTTCTTCTCTGGGCGTTGATCGCGCACTTCACACCCGTCGCCTACCAGCTTTACCTCATCCTCGGTCTCACCGCACTCTCGATCGTTGTCGGCATTCCTGCCGCCACTCTCGAAGCCCGTGGCTGCGGCCGCAAAGATCCCTCGCACGTCGTTATCGACGAAGTCGCCGGTCAGCTCGTCACCCTGATCGCCGCGCCAGTCCGCTGGGCTCCGCTCCTCATCGGCCTCCTCCTGTTCCGCGCCTTCGACATCACCAAGCCATTCCCTATCCGCAAACTGGAACAGCTTCCCGAAGGCACTGGCATCGTTGTCGACGACCTCGGCGCCGGCATCTATGCCTGGATCGTGCTCCAGGCAATCCTCTACTTTGGCCGACAACACGCCTGGCCGGGATTGTCTTGAATTTTCATTTCAGCGGAATCAGGATTTCCATACACCCGTCCATCTCTGCACGCCTAACTTTTTGATACCCTTGAAGAGCCGCGCATGACCGACCCCGGATTCACCCAGCGCAACGGCCAGCCCCACATCGACTCCATCGAGCCCGCCTTTGCCATGCCCGGCGGCGAAATCAAGCTCATCGGCCACGCCCTCGCCCCGCGCGCCCTCAGCCGGCCCGTCGTGCAGTTCGGAGACACCTCCGCCCCTATCGTCATCGGCTCCGAAAAGTTTGTCGTTGCCCGCGTTCCGCACGATTCGCCCTCGAGTCACGTCTCCATCCAAGTCGACGGCCGTTCCAGCAATCAGCAAATGGTCCGGGTCTCCATGCCGATTGCCGAAAATCTTCACCCCGTCGCCAACCCAGCCATTGATCACGAAGGCAATCTCTACGTCACCTTCTCCGGATCGCGCGGCCAAAAAGTTCCCGTCGCCATCTACAAAGTTGACACCAACTACACCGTAAAACCCTTTGTCACGGAGATGATGAATCCCACCGGCATGGCTTTCGACCGCGCGGGCCAACTTTACGTCTCCTCGCGCTTCGATGGCTCCGTCTACCGCGTGGCCGCGAACGGAACCATGTCCAGCTACGCCGAAGGCATGGGTGTAGCCACCGGCATCGCCTTCGACACGCAGGAAAATCTCTTCGTTGGCGACCGCAGCGGCACCGTCTTCAAAATCGCGCGCGACCGCCAGATCTACGTCTTCGCCACCCTCGAACCCAGCGTCTCCGCCTACCACCTGGCCTTCGGGCCCGCGGGCAATCTCTACGTCAGCGGCCCAACCACCGGCAGTTTCGACACCGTTTACCAGATCAGCCCGGAAGGTGAAGTCACTACCTACTACCGCGGCCTCGGCCGACCGCAAGGCCTCGCCTTCGATATCGACGGCAATCTCTACGTCGCCGCCTCTCTCAATGGCAAACGCGGGATCGTCCGCGTCAACCCCCGCCACGAAGGCTCGCTCGTTGTCTCCGGCAACAACCTCGTCGGCCTCGCCTTTGCCCCCAACCGCGCGGTGGTCCTAGCCACAACTGACTCCGTCCACCACCTCTGGTGGGACATCCAGGGCCGTCCCCTCTTTTAACCACTGAGGAACCAGAAAAAGTCAGAGTTTTCAGGACCGCCTTCGTTCACTCAAAATTTCTCAGGCCGCCGAATCCGTCATCGCCGCGAGTCCTCCACCCAAGAAGCCTCCGTGATCCCTCCGTGTCCCCTGTGGTTAAAGCTTTTGTTTTTCCGTTAAACTGATCAAGTGATCGCCGAGATCGTCGCCATTGGGTCCGAACTCCTAACCCCTTTTCGTCAGGATACGAACTCGCTGTACCTCACCCAACGCTTGAACGAGTTGGGAATCGAGGTCGCGTTCAAAGACGTCGTCGGCGACTCTCGCTCGAACCTCGCCACCGTCGCGGGCATTGCCGTGCAGCGCGCCAACGTCATCATCTTCATGGGTGGACTCGGCCCCACCGAAGACGACCTTACCCGCGAAGCCGTGGCCGAAGCCCTCGGCCTTCGCCTCAAGCGCAATCCCGATCTCGTCGCCGAACTCTACAAGCGTTTCGCCTCGCGCCGCGTCACCATGCCGGAAAATAATATGCGCCAGGCCGACGTTATCGCCGGCGCCGAGGTCCTTCCGAACGCCAACGGGTCCGCCCCCGGACAATTTATCGAAGGTGCCCAGGACGGTTCTCCGCGCTACATCTTTCTGCTCCCCGGCCCGCCCCACGAACTCAAAGCCATGTGGCACGACCAATGCCAACAGATGCTCCGCGACCGCGTCCCACGCGCCTACATCGCCACGCGCGAATTGCGCATCACAAGCCTCGGCGAATCCACCGTCGACGCCCGTGTCGCCCCGATCTATAGCCAGTACAAGAACATCGACACCACGATCCTCGCCAAGCCCGGCGAGGTCTCGCTCCATCTCAAGTGTCGCGCCAAGTCGCTCGAAGAAGCGCAAGCCGCGGTCGATCAGCTTGCCGCCGAACTCGAAGACGAGCTCGACGACTCCGTCTTCTCCAGCAACGGCGAATCACTCGAGCAGATCGTGGGCTACTACCTGCAAATGCGCAGCGCTACCATCAGCGTCGCCGAAAGCTGCACCGGCGGCCTGTTAGCCGAGCGGCTCACGAGCGTGAGCGGGAGTTCCCGCTACTTCCTCGGGGGAGCCGTCGTCTACTCGAATCACCTCAAGACGCTGCTCGCCGACGTTCCTCCGATGATGATCGAAGAATATGGAGCTGTCAGCCGGCAGGTCGCCGTCGCACTCGCCGAAAATTTCCGCGAGATCACCGGAGCAACCATCGGCGTAGGCGTCACCGGCGTCGCCGGCCCTACCGGGGGCAGCGACGACAAGCCCGTCGGCCTCGTCTACATCGCGGTCGCCGACGAACTTGGCACCGACGTAGTCGAACGCCGCTTTCCCGGCGATCGCGAACGCATTCGCTGGTGGTCCAGCCAGGTCGCCCTTGATATGGTCCGCAAAAAACTGATCTGAAATGCGCCTCTTCTTCGCCCTCGACATTGCTCCCGAAATCCGTCGCGCCCTCACTAGCTACGTCGACTCACTCCGCCGCGTCCCCGGCATCCGCTTCATGCCGTCCGAGAGCTATCACGTGACTCTGAAATTTCTCGGCGAAGTGCAGGATCCCGATCGCGCCAAACACGCCGCCGAAATTGTCCGTGCGGAATCCTTCAAAATCTCTTTCCGCGAAACCGGATTCTTCCCCAATCCAAAATCTCCACGCGTATATTGGGCCGGCATCCACGCCGACGATCGCCTCCCACAACTCGCTGCCGCGCTCGACGAATCTCTCTCACACGCCGGCTTCTCCAAAGAGGAACGCCCCTTCCGCCCACATCTCACCCTCGCCCGCAGCGGCTCCGGTTCACCCACGCCGCGCCGCGACGAGCAGCCAGTTGCCGGTTTTCGCGCACTCGTCTATTTAGTCGAGAAGAATCCTCCGCCCGACTTCGGTACAATGACGGCCAGTGAATTCTTTCTCTATGAGAGCAAGCTATCGCCGCGCGGTGCTCAATACACCAAGGTCGCGCGCTTCCCTCTGCTGTAAAGTCGAGAGCTCGCCACGATGAAAACGTTCGCGATCATCGCCGTCTTCGCCTACCTCTGCGGCTCCATCCCGTTCGGTTACATCCTCGTCAAGCTCTTCCTCAAGAAGGACGTCCGCCAGACCGGCAGCGGCAACATCGGCGCCACCAACGTCGCCCGCACTGGCGCCAAAGGCCTCGCCATCCTCACCCTGCTGCTCGACGCCGTAAAAGGCTTCGTGGCTGTGATGTTCTCGATGCTGTATGTCGCCCACGTCGCCGCGCCTGCCAACGTCGACCGGCGGATCATCCCCGCCTTCGCCGGGCTCTTCGCCATCCTCGGTCATCTCTATCCCGTCTGGCTCAAGTTCAAAGGCGGCAAAGGTGTCGCCACCGCGCTCGGCGTCTTCCTCGGACTCGCGCCTACTCCCGTCGGCATCGTTCTCGGCGTCTTCGCCCTCGTCGTTCTCTTCACGCGCTACATTTCGCTCGGCTCAATTCTCGCCGCCGCAGCGTTTCCGTTCGCCGTTTACCTCACTTCGCGCGATCAGCTTCCGCGTGACGCCTACATACTCATCGCGCTTTGCTCGCTGCTGATCATCTGGCGCCATCGCGCGAATATCCAGCGCCTCTTCAATGGGACCGAGAACCGCTTCCCTGCCAAGAAGCAAACCGAGGGCAACGCATGAGCCGCGTCGCAGTCATCGGCGCTGGAGCTTGGGGCACTGCCCTCGCCATCGTCCTCGGCCGTAAAGCCACGCACGACGTTCGTCTCTGGGCCTTCGAACACGAGGTCTGCGCTTCCATCGCCCAGCGCCGCACCAACGACCTCTTTCTTCCCGGCGCGCGTATCCCCGACGCGGTCGTCCCCACCAATTCACTCGCCGAAGCCCTGCGCGACGCCGAACTGGTCGTCAGCGTCATGCCCTCGCACCACGTGCGTCGCCTGTTCAGCCAAATGCTTCCGCTATTGGACGACAGCATGCTCTTCATCAGCGCCACCAAGGGTGTGGAAGACAAATCGTACGCGCGGATGTCCGAGATCATCGCCGAAGTCGTTGCCGAGAAATTCACCCCGCGAATCGTGGCCGTCAGCGGCCCAAGTTTCGCAAAGGAAGTCGCCAAGGGCGATCCCACGGCGATCACCGCCGCCTCTGCGAGTGTCGATCTCGCCCGCACAGTGCAGCAAACTTTCAGCGACCCGCGCTTCCGCGTCTACACCAATAACGACGTCGTGGGCGTGGAACTAGGCGGCGCGCTCAAGAACGTCATCGCCATCGCCGCCGGTATTTGCGACGGCCTCGGTCTTGGCCACAACAGCATCGCCGCGCTCATCACCCGCGGCCTCGCCGAAATCACCCGCCTCTCGCTCGCCTGTGGAGGCCGCATCGAAACCATGGCCGGCCTCGCTGGCCTTGGCGACCTCGTCCTCACCTGCACGGGGGGCCTCTCGCGCAATCGCAGTGTCGGAGTGGAACTCGGCCGCGGCCGCAAGCTCCCCGACATCATCGCCGGCATGCACGGCATGGTTGCCGAAGGCGTCCTCACCACCAACGCCGCCCTCGGGCTATCCCAAAAATACAAAGTCGAAATGCCCATCACCCAGCAGATGCACGCCATCCTCCACGAGGGAAAAACCCCCGGCGAAGCTATCCGCGAACTCATGTCGCGCCCCTCAACCACCGAGGTCTGGCTCTAGAGCACTTCTCCGTTGCGCAGCGCTCGCCTGCCGTGCACAATCTTCTCTCCCGTGCACTTCCCGCTTTATATCCACATCGGACGCCTCTCGATCCACCCCCATTGGATCTTCGAAGCGCTTGCGTACTTCGTCGGATTCCGCTTCTACCTCCGCCTCCGCCGCCGGGGCGACCATATCAACGACGACACGCGCTGGTGGGTGATCACCGCCGCCGCACTCGGCGCCGCCATCGGAAGCAAACTGCTCTCGATCTTCGAGGAGCCGAGCTACCTGCTCGCGCACTGGCGCACGCCCTACCTGCTGCTCAATGGAAAGACGATTGTCGGTGGCCTCATTGGCGGATGGATCGCCGTTGAATTCTGCAAGCGCCGCCTGAACGAGCAGCAACGCACCGGAGACCTCTTCGCGCTGCCGATCTGCCTCGGCATTGCCATCGGTCGCATCGGCTGCTTTCTCACCGGCCCGGAAGACCACACCTTTGGCGCCGCTTCTTCGCTTCCCTGGGCGATGGATTTCGGCGACGGCACCCGCCGTCATCCGCTTCCGATCTACGAAATCTTTTTCCTGTTGTTCCTCGCCGCGTGGCTCTGGCACGTCCAGCGCCGCCCGCATGTCAGCGGCGACGTCTTCAAAATATTCATGGTCGCCTATACGTCCTGGCGGTTCGCCACCGAGTTTCTCAAGGACCGTGAGCCGCTGGTCTTCGACATCACAGCCATCCAGTGGGCCTGCCTCGGCGTGCTTTTCTTCGACGCGCCCGACATCCTCCGCTGGCTCCGCCACTCGCCGCGCCGCATCGCCATGGAGGCCGCAGACTAATGGCCAAGACTCGCCCGTACACCTTCTACGACGTAGCCGTCTCCATCTGCACCCAGTGCTATCGCAAGATGGAGGCGAAAATCATCTTTCTCGACGGCTCGGTTTTTCTGCTCAAGCACTGTCCCGTGCACGGCAACGAAAAAGTCCTCATCGCCGACGACATCGACTACTATCGCCGCTGCCGCGAGGTCTTCATCAAGCCGCCCGAAATGCCCGCCGTCTACAACACGCCCGTCAAGTGGGGATGCCCCTATGATTGCGGCCTCTGCAGCGATCACGAACAGCACTCCTGTCTCTCGCTCGTCGAAATCTGCGACTACTGCAACCTGAGCTGCCCCATCTGCTACGCCTCCAGCGGCCCCGCGCGGCAGAGCTTCCGCTCACTAGCACAGATCGAAAACATGCTCGACGCCGTCGTCCGCAACGAGCTCCAACCCGATGTCGTGCAGATCTCCGGCGGCGAACCGACCATGCATCCCGACTTCTTCGCCGTCCTCGACGCCGCCAAGCAACGTCCCATCCGCCATCTCATGGTGAACACCAACGGCGTCCGCATCGCCCAGGACGAAGCCTTCGCCGAGCGCCTCGCCTCGTACATGCCGGACTTTGAGCTATATCTCCAGTTCGATAGCTTCGAGCGCGACCCGCTCATGAAACTGCGCGGCGCTGATCTTCGCAGCATTCGCCTGAAAGCCATCCAGCGCCTCAACGCCCTCGGCATCTCCACCACGCTAGTTGTCACTTTGCAAAGAGGCTTAAACGATCACGAGATCGGCAAGACCATCGACTATGCGCTCCAGCAGCCATGCATCCGCGGCGTCACCTTCCAGCCCGTGCAGGACGCCGGCCGCACCGACGGCTTCGATCCGGCGCGCGATCGACTCACCCTCAGCGAAGTGCGCCGCAAAATCCTCGACCAAACCAAGGTTTTCCGTCCCGAAGACGTCATCCCCGTCCCCTGCCACCCCGACAGCCTCGCCATGGCCTACGCGCTGAAAGTCGGCGAACAAGTCATGCCGCTCACCGGCATGATCGACCCGCAAATCCTCATTAACGCCGACCGCAATACCGTTCTCTACGAACAGGAAGACGAACTCAAGCAGCAAATCTTCCGCCTCTTCTCCACCAACCACTCGCCGCAATCCGGCGCCAACTCGCTGCGCGACCTCCTCTGCTGCCTCCCACAAGTCTCCGCGCCAGGCTCGTTCGGCTACGAAAATGTTTTTCGCGTCATCATCATGCAATTCATCGACGCGCACGCGTTCGACGTCCGCTCCGTGAAGAAAAGCTGCGTCCACATCGTCCACCCCGATGGCCGCCTCATTCCTTTCGATACTTACAACCTCTTCTATCGGGATTCCCTCGAGCAAACGCGACTGGCACCGTTGCGTGCGCTAGAAGAAAGCCACTTTGTGGAGATCTCTCGCACATGCTGACCAATCCCGCTCCCGATATCTCCAGCCGCGGCTGGCCGATCTTTTTCGCGATCGTGCTCGGCTTCTTTTATCTTCTCGGCGATGGGCTCATCTTTTCGCGCGTCCAGGGATGGCAAACTGCGCTGTGGGCTGCGTTTCCGCTCGGCCAGTTCATCTACATCGGACCCTTGGCCTATAGCCGCTCGAAGTCGGGTCAACGCAAAGCGATGCAGGGCTGGCTCATCGGCGCTGCGATTTCCGCCGTGATTTACGCCCCTTGCTGGGGCCTGGCCTGGATCATCATCTCCCAAAAACGATGAACGACACACCGACAACTCCCACCCCTGCACCCTCGCAATCCCGCTCCATCCTCCGCGGCTTCCTAATCTCAAGCGCTATTTCGGCGGGCATTGCTCTGGTGGGCCTGGCACTGCTCACTGTCGGGGTAGGTTTGATCATCATCATGCCCTTCGCGCTCATCCAACTCGCCTGGACACTCCCTCTCTTTTTCTCCTACCGCAAGCAAGGTAAGCGCGGCGAAGCCAAGGGTGCGCTCATCTCCTGCGCGGTCAACATCGTCGCCTCAATCGCGTGCTGGGGCATTGTCATGGACAACATGAGTTTCAAATAAAAAGGCGCTCCCGCAGGAGCGCCTCGTGCACTGAGCTTTTCTTACCGCGAAACCGCCGCAAACAAATCCGAATGCAGCAACTGCTGGAACTGGCCGTCGTCACTCTTGTAGTGGATATGCAGGCTGTTGCCGTCCGAATCCACGGTCATATCGTTGATTGCGTTCTTCTCTACTGGGCTAGCGCCCATTCTGCGATACAGCATTCCCGCTTTGATCAGTGTCGACAGAGTTCCAGCCGTCATACTGTCACTGGTATTCACGTAGAGATCGAATTCCACGCCGTGCGCAAAGTCCAGCGTGTAGCGCGACGTCCCGATTCTCTTTTTCACCGTGTCATAGTCTGCCAGCTTTGACGCGTCGCCTAGAGCCGAGCGCAGCATCGTCTGGGTTCCCTGAGAATCCAGTACGCTCCACACTGCCTCGCTTTCCGCGCTAGAAACCTGGTCCGTCACGTCCGAGTTCGACGACACGTTCGGTGTGTCGCCGTTCTGCGCCGCCAATCCGTCCTTCACTGACATCGGCTCGCCAAACAGGATCGTGTTGTCGTCCAGAAACGTCATCTGGATTCCCGTCGAAACTGGGAACAGGACGTTCGTCAGGTACTTCGTTCCCGCCACTTTATGCTTAGCGTAGTTGGCCAACACTTGTTTCTTATTGATCTGTCCCTGCGCAATTCCAAAGCTACGCAGCCCGTTCTTCTGGGTGCGAAACGCAACGAATGTCAATTCATCCAGGTCGCGATCAGGATTAATACCCATCTGGCGCAACGAGTTCTCCACGTCCTTGAGCGCCTCCGGCATCAGCCGCGCCTTCATTTCCATGGCCGTGGGTGAGTTGTGCATTGCGCGATAGTCCACGCAAATAATCTGCTGGGCGCTCGCCGGGATCACCGATCGGGCATTCGACCCCAGCGACGCCCCAAATCCGAACGAAGCGACGAACAGTCCTGCAACCGCAACAACAAGCTTTTTCATGAACATAACCTGCATCGTTAGACGGCAGACTCTTTGGAATGTGTGCATTCCAGTATAACGGCGAATCGCCCCGTTTTTCGCGGGGAATGATACCTACGTAACGTAGGGCGCCAGACTTATGCGAGCACCGCCACCTTCTCGCGGACCCACTCCACAAACTGCTGGTCTTCCATGTCCGCAAGATTGATCTCCACATTCGCGAGCGCGCCCTCGCGCGCCGCCCGCCCCAAAGCCAACCCCGTCGTCAGGTCGGAAGCCATCTTCGGGTTCGTAATCCTTCGCAGCGATTCCAGCACCGCAATTGTTCGTTGCGCATTTTGCGCCACGCCGAGGGGGACATTCGTCGCCTGCTTTAGCGCCAGCGTCACTTCGCCTTGTGCCGCCGGATCGTTCTTCACTTTGCGGAACGCTTTCACCACTTCTTCGTACGCCGCCGTATCCGCATCCGCCGCGGCCTTGAACTCTTCCCGCAATTTTGCCAAGTCGCCGATCGCATCGCTCAACTGCGTTTCGTACTGGAGATAGGCTTTCTTTCCCCGCGACATCCCCGCGACCATCGATCCCAATCCCGCCGCCATCGCTCCCGCCGCTGCGGCCGCGCTTCCTCCGCCCGGCGCCGCCACCGGCGCAGCCAGTTGCTCCACGAAAGGCTCGAACCCCGCGCGCAATCCGCCGACAGCCATCTTTCCGCCCATCACTGCTGCCAGCCGGTTCTCCAAAATCAGCGACGAATCGAAGTTCTCGATCTGCAGGAACCACTCCGCCGCATCTTCCAGCGCCTTCTTCGGCACCAGCCCCACAATCTCGCTCGAGAGCGGCATCACTCCATACCGCGCTGCCTCACGCTTCACATATTCGTAGACGCGCGCCACCGGCGTCTGGTCAGTGTCCGTCAAGTTCATCGAAACCTGGGCCAGCCCCCGCACGCTGATCCCCATGCCCTTCACGAATCGCAGCCCGCCATTCGAGAAGCGCACCGCCTTCCCAACCTTCTTGGCCACCTCAATATCGGTTGTGTTCAGGTACACGTTGTATGCGACGAGAAACTTCCGCGCACCCACCACTGTCGCGCCCGCAGTCGCATGCACCGCTCTCCCACCAAAATCCGGAATGCGCCCATCATCCGTAGCAATCGAGTCGCGAATCCCCTCAAACTGTCCGCGCCGGATGTTCTCCAAATTCGTCCGCTCCGGCCGCTGCGCCGCCGCCTCATACAAGTACACCGGGATCTTGTAACGCTTCCAGATTTCTTCGCCCACGTACTTCGAAATCGCCACGCAGTCTTCTAAGGTCACGCCATCAATTGGAATGAACGGGATCACATCGCTAGCTCCCATCCGCGGATGCGCCCCCGTGTGCTTCGTGAGATCGATCAGTTCGGCGGCTTTTCCCACTCCACGAATCGCGGCTTCCGCAATATTCGTGCGATCGCCCACCAGCGTAATCACGCAGCGGTTATGATCGCCGTCCATCTCGCGATCCAGAAGGTAAACGCCATCCATCTTCATCGCCGCAATAATTTCATCGACAACAGCCTTATTCCGGCCTTCAGAAAAATTCGGTACACATTCCACAAGGGTTGAGGGCATAAATTTTATGAATACTTTCAGCTCTACTTAAACCACGTATATCCAATCTTGAATTGCACCGCCGCATTGATCCCCGGGTTATGGAGGCCCAGGCTGGCGTTTGACAAGTGATAAACCTTGCCCTGAACCATCCAGGCATTGCCCCCGGCATCAAAGCGATTCAAACCGAACGCTGCCCCGGAGGTAAAGTTCACATTTGATGTATCCCCTTGAGGCAGATCGCCATTTGAGAAAACAATCCCACCCTCTGCGGCAACATATGGTGCCCATTTTCGCCCGCTGGTGAAGTTCCATTTCGCAACGAATGGATCGAAACCTGCCGTGTAATAGTTCTTCGCGGGGAGCGCCACCGAAGAACCGCGTGGCGTGTACGTCGGCAAGTGGTAGATCTCCGCCGGTGTTAGGTCAATGTCGTACTCGAGCGTTCCGCGGGCACATCCGCTTCCATGCTCCCTAGTGAGCACACGACCAAGCCGCACTCCAACGCCGACGGCGCGCACATCTGTCCGGGTGCCCACGCCATTACCGTAGTCCGCCCAGATGCTGTAAGCCCAATGTGGATAGCGCAACCACTCCACGTTCCCGAGATCCGGATCTACGATGGCGCCGGGGCTTGGAGGAGGATTAGGATTCGGCGTCGGTTGGGTACTTTGAGCAACCGCAGCGCAGCCGCTCAGCAATAGGAACACGAACAGTATCTTGGCATTCATGCGAACTCAAGAAAGTAGCAGGTTTAACCCTCTCTTTCCAGTGATCCCCGCATCTCCCCGCCCGCTTCCGCTCCCTATAATGAGCAGCGCATGACCACCATCTCTGCCATGCTCGCCTCCGACTGGCCCTCCATCCGCGCCATCTACGCCGAAGGGATCTCTACCGGCACAGCTACGTTCGAAACCGAAGTGCCCGATTGGGAAAAATGGAATGCCTCGCATCTCGAAGTCTGTCGCCTCACCGCACGCGATGCGAGCAACATCTTCGGCTGGGCCGCCCTCTGTCGCGTCTCCGCGCGTCCGTGCTATGCCGGCGTTGCGGAGGTGAGCGTCTACGTCGCGCAATCCGCTCGCGGCCGCGGCATCGGGCGCCAACTCCTTCACGCGCTAATCGAAGGATCCGAACCCTTCGGCGTCTGGACGCTCCAAGCCACCACCTTTGCCACAAACGAAATCAGCATCCACCTCCACCAGCAATGCGGTTTCCGCATCGTCGGCCGCCGCGAACGCATCGCCCAACTCCACGGCCAATGGCACGACACCGTCCTCCTCGAACGTCGCAGTCCAATCGCCGGCAAATAACAAAGGCCGCCCGCAGGCGGCCTCTCGCACATCTTACAAAACTATCCAGCGACTTCCTCAAGCTGTGCCTGGTCGAAGTCGACGTTCGAGTACACGTGCTGCACGTCGTCCTGGTCTTCCAGTGCTTCCAGTAAGCGGACCATGGTGTTGACCTGCTGACCTTCCAGCTTGATGTAGTTCTGCGGGATCATCCCAATCTCAGCGACCTCAGGCGTGATGCCCGCTTTCTTCACGGCTTCCAACACGGTTTCGTAGGCATTCGGCTCGCAAAGAATTTCCCAGTTGTCGCCATCGTCCTTCAAATCATCCGCGCCGTTTTCGAGCACCAGGTTCATCAGGTCGTCTTCTTTCGCGGCCGCCTTCTGGATGACGATGTCGCCCTTCTTCTGGAACATCCACGAGACCGAGCCGGCTTCGCCCATGTTCCCGCCGTTCTTGCCAAAGGCGTGTCGGATTTCGCTGACCGTGCGATTGCGGTTGTCGGTCGTAACCTCTACCAGGATCGCGACGCCGCCGGGGCCGTAGCCTTCGAAGGTGATCTCTTCGTAGCTAGCGCCTTCCAGTTCGCCCGTGCCGCGCTGGATCGCCCGCTTGATGTTGTCGGCCGGCATGTTCTCGGCTTTCGCTGCAGCCACCGCGCTGCGCAAACGCGGATTCTTTTCCGCGTCCCCGCCCTGCTTCGCGGCCATCGTGATTTCTTTGATCAAGCGCGTGAAGATCTTGCCGCGCTTCGCGTCAAGTGCGCCCTTCTTGTGCTTAATTGTGGCCCATTTTGAGTGGCCAGACATGGTGGAACCTCTTTGATATGAATGATTTCGTCTCCGCGCGGGCGAAGGCACAACACTGCCCGGTGCGCTGGAGCCAAAACGCGATTATACCACGCGATCAGCAGCTCTCGATTCCGTCACCCGTGTCACCTTACCCCGGCAACCTCGCTCCCACGAATGTGCTCTTCCTAAGCGCAAGCTTGTCGCTCGCTTTCGTCAGGAACGCTTTTTCGCGCCACTTCGTCGCTCATTTCAAGGAGTTGAACCCAATGCGTAAAACGATTCTCGTCGCCGTCACCTTGCTGTGCTCGGGTCTCTGGGCCTTCGCGCAGTCCACCTCTTCGCCCAGTAGCACCTCTCCGAGCAGCAGCACCTCTTCTTCGTCCAGCGATATGTCTGGTCAGTCCAGCAGCTCCACCGCCGGACAGATGGGCTCCTCCTCCTCGGCCACCGGCGCCGGCAATACTTCGATTGAAGGTTGCTTGAGCGGCTCCGCTGGCAACTACACCCTGCGCGATAAGGCCAGCGGCACCACCTACAACCTCACCGGTCCGGATTCGCAGATCGCCAGCCACGTTGGCCAGGAAGTCCGTGCCAGCGGCAGCGCCTCGAACTCCAGCGCGGCCTCCTCGACCACGCCGAGCTCCAGCGCCAGCAGCACCGGACCGGGCAGCTCCAGCTCGAGCATGAGCAACGGCTCCAGCAGCAACCAGTCCTTCATGGTTTCCTCGATTACGAAGGTCTCGAGCAGCTGCTCGAACCAGTAACTCGCGGAAACGCCACTTCTCCAGCGGCCTCATCTCCGTTCCGGAGCTGGGGCCGTTTTGTCTTTGCCCTGCTTTTCTTGCCTTACACCCAGCAACCTACCCGCTTGCATAACACTCAGGTACAAAGTAAGGAGGCTCTATGAAGAAAACCATCCTCGTTCTCGCGGCCCTGCTTTGTACCAGCCTGTGGGCCTTCGCGCAAACTGATCGCGAAGCTGCACAGCCCAATACCAGCGGACAAACCGCCGGCGCTCCTGCACCCAGCACCACCAGCGGCAATTCGACGATGACCGTCGACGGCTGCCTCAGCGGCTCAGCCGGCACCTACACCCTCAAGGACAAAACTACCGGCACAACCTACGCCTTGAGTGGAAACACCTCAAAACTCGCCGATCACGTCGGACACGAAGTCCAGGTCACCGGCACGACTTCCGGCAGCGGATCTAGCGCCTCCTCGGCGGCCAACGAAGCCGCATCCGGCAACACCTCTGCCATGGGCGGCACGCAAACCATCACTGTCTCCAGCTTCAAACACATTTCCACCAGCTGTAGCGCCAAGTAAGACTAGAAGGCGGCGCCGAAAGCGCCGCCTGTTCTTCTTCTCTCCGAAAACTTATCGCACCCGCTGCATGTACTCGTCCAGGCGCACAAATTTGTAACCCCGAGCCTTCAATTCCGTAATTAATTGGTCCACCTGCGGCGTGGTTGTCGACAGCTCATGGAACGTCAAGATGTGCGTCGTCACGCCCTTCTTCTCGCGCGCCTCAATCTGTTTCATCACCCCCTGCGCCAGCGAAGGTTTCGGGCACTGCGTCGGGTTCTTCCCGGCGCACAAATAATCCAGCGAATTAATATCCCGCATCGCCACCGGGTTCTCCGACGAGATCGTCATGATCCGGTACCCCTTCGCCTCCAATTGCCTCCTCAAAGCCGCTGGCAAATCCCAGTCGGGCGGCCGCAAATACTGCGGCCTCACGCCAGTCACCGCCTCAATCACCCGCGCGCCGTGGTCCACATCCTCCAGCACGGCCGCATCGCCCTTCTTCTTCGCCTCAATGCGCAAATCCAAGTGCGTATAGGTGTGGTTCTCGAGTTCGTGCCCGTCCTTCAGCACTTCCTTTGCCGCGTCAACACACGTCATCCCAATGTTGGTCTCGGAGCGCCGATCGCCCCACGTCTTCGGCGTCAGGCGCCAGCCCATGTAGAAGAACGTCGCCTTCACCTGCTGACGGTCGAGCACCGCCAGTAACCCCTGTGTCGGCTGCGGATCTTTCGTTCCAAACAACACGTACGGCCGCGGACCATCGTCGAAGGTGAGCGCAATCAATTTATCGGAAGCCTTCGCAGTCGCGGAAATCGCAACCGCGCAGAGCAAAGCAAGCAGCGGAATTCGGAGGGTTCGCATGGGCCTGTTTGCCATCAGCATACGGCTTTTCACAATCGTTGGAATACCACCATTGGTTCCCCGGAATTTTCTGCGACCCGAATCGACCTGCGATGATCGAAGGAGGTTATATCTTCAACGGAGGAGCGCTCATGGAACCTCGCTTGAACTACCAGGAACACGGAAAAGATGGTCTCAGGCTGATGTTGCAAATGGAAGCCTATCTCAATCACCACGGCGGCCTCGAAGCACCGCTCGTCTAACTCGTGAAGATGCGCGTCTCGCAGATGAACGGATGCGCCTTCTGTCTCGACATGCACAGCAAGGACGCACGTGCCGCCGGTGAAACCGAGCAGCGCCTCTATGGCCTGAACGCCTGGCGCGAAACTCCCTACTACACCGACCGCGAACGCGCCGCCCTGGAATGGGCCGAAGCCCTCACCAACATTCAGCAAGGCCACGTCGAAGACGACGTTTTTGAAGCAGTGAAGCGCCATTTCAGCGATGAAGAGCTCGTGAACCTCACCCTCGCCATCAACCAGATCAACGCGTGGAACCGCATTTCGATTTCCTTCCGCGTCGTGCCGGGCCAATATCAGCCCGCCAAACGCCCGGAGAAAGTCGCCTCCTAGACCGCGGTATCCTAGGGGAGCATGCTTCCCGCCAAGGACGGCCAGTTCGTGCAGATCGTCGACGCCGCTTTCGCTGACGCAGCGCGTCGCAGCGGCCCGCTGCTCGTCTGCCGCCCAGGTTGCACGCAATGCTGCCACGGCGTCTTCGAGATCACGCTGCTTGATGCTGCCCGCCTGCAAGCTGGATTGACCGCTCTTCGCGAGCACGATCCACTGCGCGCCGACCGTGTCCTCCATCGCGCGAAGCAATCCGTCGAGCGCCATGCCGCCGAATTTCCCGGCGACCTCGACACCGGCATCCTCGACGAAGACGAAGATTCCGAGCAGCGCTTTGAGCAATACGCCAACGACGAACCCTGCCCCGCGCTCGATCCCGAAACCGGCACCTGCGATCTCTACAATGCGCGTCCCATCACCTGCCGCGTCTTCGGCCCGCCCATCCGCGACGACCGCGGCGGTCTCGGCGTCTGTGAACTCTGTTATCACGGCGCGACCGACGAACAAATCGCAAGCTGCGAGATGGTCCCCGATCCCGACGACCTCGAATCCCAACTCGTCGTCGATGTCGAAGACCGCGCCGCCCTCGAGGGCTACACCATCGTTGCCTACGCGCTCACCCGGGAGCTGAAAGACCGATGAACCGCATCGCCCTCATAGGTATCGCTTATGACGAAAAGTCGTCCTTCATGCGCGGCCCCGCCGAAGCTCCCGCCGCGATTCGGCGCGCCCTCGCCAGCGAAAGCGCCAACTCCTGGAGCGAGGACAGCCTCGACGTGCAAACTCTCCTCGAAGATTGCGGCGATCTTCGCGGCTTTGGCAAAGATCCCATCGCCGAAATCGAGGCCTTCATCTCCCGCAGTGTTGAAGAGTTCCCGCAGGTGCTTGTACTCGGCGGCGATCACTCAATCAGCTTTCCTTCCGTTCAAGCCGTCGCCAAGAAGCACGGCCCTCTCACCGTGCTGCACTTCGACGCGCATCCCGACCTTTACGACGAATTCGAAGGCGACCGCTTCTCGCATGCCTGCCCATTCGCACGCATCATGGAATCCGGTTCTGCCAAACGCCTCATTCAGGTTGGCATCCGCACCGCAAATGCCCATCAACGCGAACAATCGAAGAAGTTTGGAGTAGAGACAATCGAAGCTCGCACTTTCGCTGGAAAGCTGCCGACTTTCGAACCTCCGCTCTACATCTCCGTTGACATCGATGTCTTAGATCCCGCGTTCGCTCCCGGGATTTCACACCACGAGCCCGGCGGCCTGACCACACGAGAATTGCTGAACGCCTTTCAATCCATCAACGCGCGCATTGTTGCCGCCGATGTAGTCGAGATGAACCCCAAGCGCGACCGCGACGATATCACCGCCATGACCGCAGCCAAGATCGTGAAAGAACTCGCCGCCGCAATCTCTCGCAACTCCTAATCTTTCCGTCCGAGTTTCCATGCCATCTTGCGCAACATCCCGAGCAATTCTTCTGCATCGTCCGAGCTGAACTGCAAACGCCGCACCAGTCGCCGCACCCGTTCCTCGCCGCTCTTCCCCGCATTCGTCTTCAGATACCCACTCGCTGCAAGGTTCTCCATCAGCACTTCAGTCAGTCTCTCCAACTCCGCCGAATTCGCGACCTCCATATATTCCGAGGAAACTTCCCTGGCCGACATCCGCGCAATTTCATACATGCAAACCGCGACTGCTTGTCCGAGATTCATCGACAAATGCTCTTCGCGCGTCGGAATATGCATCACCCACTGGCAGTAATTCAGGTCCTCATTCGACAACCCGCGCTTCTCCGAACCAAACAGCACCGCAACCCTTCCTCCCGCCAGGTGCTCGCGGATTAGCGGCGCTGCTTCCGGCAAGCTGTGCATCGCCTGGTGCAATTCTCTCCCTCGTGCCGCGGTCGTCCCCACCACCAGCGAACAGTCCGCTACCGCCTCCACCACTGATTGAAATTCCTGAGACCGCTTCAGTAGTTCCGCTGCGCCCACTGCCGACTTCGCCTCACGAAACGACGCTTCAAATGGGTTCACCACCCTCAAATGCGATACCCCAAAGTTGCTGATCGCCCTTGCAGCGGCCCCCATGTTCAGCGGGTTTCGGGTGGAAACCAGGACCACGCACAGGTTCTCGAGTTGTAGTTCATCGGCCAAGCTCTGGATTGTACGTCCTCACCCAGTCGCCGTCGCAACGTGGTAGGCTGGCTGCTTTAGTTCTTGGGGTGAGGATCGTTCATGCTTTCGCGCCGCATCTTGCTCGCATCATTTTTCACGTTCGCCACCCTTCCGGCATTCTTCGCACAACAGCCATCCTCCATGCAGCGCGCCGCCGAGATCATCGACTCCATGCCAAAGATCAAATCCATCGGCCACGCCGTAATTTCGCCTGATGGTAAACAGATCGCCTCCATAGTGGGCGAGCAGGTCTCGGTATCTTCCGCCACGGGCGCTGACTCCCACACCGTCACGCTCGCCGCCAAGGCTCATCCTCGCCAACTCAGTTGGAGCGAAGACGGCAAGCGGCTCGCGATTCTCGCCGACATCGGCGAAGCCACGCCCGAAGCCCAGCTCTGGATATACGACGGCACCGCCGCGAAAAATCTCGCCACGCTGAAAGGTTACGCGGGAGACCCGCTGTTCTCGCCCGACGGTACCAAGCTGTCCGTCCTCTTCATCGAAGGCATGCCGCGCATGCCTGGCCCGCTTGAGCCCATGACTCCGCTCGCTGGCGTCATCGACGAAAAAATTTACGAGCAGCGCATCACCACCGTCGACCTCGATTCCGGCGCCATCCACCAGGTCACGCCCGACGACATGTACGTCTACGAATACGACTGGACCCGCGATGGCCGCGGCTGGATCGCAAGCGCCGCCCACGGCTCCGGCGACAATAACTGGTGGATCGCCCGCCTCTATCACGCCGACGGCGACTCCGGCGACATGCACGAGATCTACGTACCCAAACTCCAGATCTGCGAGCCCCACGTCTCGCCCGACGGCAAGTCTGTCGCATTCATTGAAGGCCTCATGAGCGACGCAGGCAGCAACGGCGGCGACATCTTTATCGTTCCGCTCTCCGGCGGCGCAGCAAAAAATCTCACGCCCGGTATCAAGGCCTCTCCGTCGCGCCTCCAGTGGACCTCCGACGGAAAAATTCTCTTCACTGAAACCATCGACGGTGAAGAAGGCTTCGGCACGGTCACGCCGCAAGGCGCGATCACCCAACTCTGGAAAGGTGCAGAATCCATCCACGGTTCGTTCTCCGCCGACGGCCAGCAGAGCGCCGTCGTCCGCTCTTCACCCAACGAAGCTCCCGAACTCTGGGTCGGCCCTATCGGCAAGTGGACCAAGCTCACCTCGCTCAACGAAAACCTCTCCATTCCCTGGGGCGAGACCAAGAGCGTCCACTGGATGAACGGCCCCACTCGCTTGCAAGGCTGGCTCACCATGCCCAAAGAAGTGAAGCAGGGCGAAAAATATCCGCTCGTGATCTGGGTTCACGGCGGTCCCTCTTCCGCGTGCATGGCGAACTGGAACGGGTTCTTCGGCGGCCCCGTCTCGATCATGGGCTATTTCTATCTCTGCCCCAATCCTCGCGGCAGCTTCGGCCAGGGCGAAGCCTTCACTCGCGGCAACGTTAAAGACTTCGGCGGCGGCGACTATCGCGACATCCTCGCCGCAATCGACGCTCTCGCGAAGGAATACCCCATCGATACCCGCCGCGTCGGCATCGCCGGCCACAGCTACGGCGGATATATGACCATGTGGGCCGAAACTCAGACCACTCGTTTCGCCGCCGCTGTCGCCGGTGCTGGCCTTTCCGACTGGCTGAGCTATTACGGTCTCAACGACATCGACGAGTGGATGATTCCTTTCTTCGGCGCCTCCGTTTACGACGATCCCGCCGTCTACGCCAAGAGCGATCCCATGCACTTTGTCAAGCATGTCAAGACGCCAACCCTCATCCTTGTTGGTGATAGCGACGGCGAAGTTCCCATGGAGCAATCCGTCGAGTGGTGGCACGCGCTCAAAGCCGACAAGGTCCCTACAGAACTCGTCGTCTATCCGCACGAAGGCCACGCCATCGGCCAACCTGCCGATCGTCGCGATTACACCGTGCGCGCGTTAGGCTGGTTCAATGAATGGTTTGGCAAAGTGAAGTAAAATCCTCAGCTCCGAGGTGCGAACTTGCCGCTGCGCGCGCCAATCCGGAAGCTACTCTGGAACGACGTTTATCGCGAGGTCGATCTCTATAAGGCCGCGCTCCGCGTCTACACCAAGCCGCTCTTCGGTTGGCGTAAAGCACTCTTCACCTCCAGCGACGGCCGTACCCTCTACGATCTCGCCGCCCACGGCCTGCCCACCCTCGACCGCATAGACCGCGAACTGCGCCACCACCGCTTCACATTCCGTCCATCGGTGGCGCTCCAGTACAACTTCAACGGCAAGCATCGCACCCTGTACATCGCGCCGTGGGAAGAGCGCATTGTCGACCTGCTGCTCTATCGCATCCTCACCACCGAATTGCAGGATTGGTATTCGCCCAGCTCCTACGCCTACCGTGAACGCCGCTTCGGCCTCGACCGCTGCCAATCGCGCATCGCGCAGCTCTTTCGCACGAGCGCTGGGCCGCTCTTTGCTATCAAACGCGATATCAGCAACTATTTCGCCTCCGTAAATCACGACCTGCTGCTCGCCCAACTCCGCGAGCTAGTCTCCGCGGACGACTACCTCTTCCATCTGCTGCAACAGCGCGTAGCGTTCGCCTACAACGACGCTGACGGCGAACATCGCGCAACGCTCGGCATTCCGCTCGGTGCCGCCGTGGCCTGCGCCTTCGCCAACATCTATCTCACTCCGCTCGACCGCCAAATCGAATCCATTCAGGGCGTCCACTACTTCCGCTATGCGGACGATCTGCTCGCCATCGCGCCAACCTTCGACGCCGCCTGCGAAGTCCGCGAACGCATGGTGCAGCAACTCGAGCAGGTGCAATTGCGCACCAAAGCAACTCACGAACTCGATCTCGCACTGAAGGGTGCACTCGGCCCAGGTTTCCACGCTGCAATCGAACTCCGCCACCTCGGCTTGCAATTCTCTGAAACCGGCTCCGTCGGCCTATCTCGTGACAAGAGCCGCAAGATCCAGAATCTCTTCCGCTTTGCCTTCCGCCGCAGCCACAAGCGCTGGAAGAAACTGCGCGACCCGCAACAGCGCGCGCAAGCGTTAGTTCAAATCTCCGCCCAGACCATCGACCGCGGCGTTCGCAATGTTGCCATCATCGACTACTACCTGAAACACCTCACCGATGAGCGGCGGCTTAAACTCATCGACCGCTGGCTGGCCGAAGAAATCCTCGCGTCCGTTTTCGGCGGCCACAAGAAGAAGCATTTCCAGCGATTGAGCTTCACGGAATTGCGCAGCATGGGGCTCCCGTCGCTCGTCCATCGGCGGCGCCTGATTCTGCGCAAAGAAATCGAAAGCCCGTTTTTTGTTTGGCAGCACCAGAAAGCACAACGAGCATTCAGGGGGACGGTTGCCAGGGCGTAATGCTCCGGAGTGATTAGCCGGGGCCCGTGCGAAGCGCCGCTTTTGCGCTTTGCGGGATGTTCGCCCTTCTCTCGCATCCCAGAAGCAGCAGCCGCAAGTATCCGTGAGAGAGGATGGCTGCCTGTATACGGGGGTTATTGAATAGACTGACCGCTAAAGCGGAGTCTCGTTAGATTCAACCGTCCCCCTGAGTGCTCCTCGCGTGGAGGTGAATGTGGGTTTCTTCGACAAGCTTTTCGGCGGCGGAAAATCTTCGCCCAGTGCGAACAATCAATGTCCCGCCTGCGGAGCCATGGCCAGCGTCAGCGCCGGTGTCGTGCGCTGCTCCAACCCCACGTGCGTGAACTACGCCGGCAACCCGTCCTCCGCAACCTCCAGCCAGCACGCCGGAAGCAAGAAAGGCTCATTTTCGCCGGAGAAACCGATCGAAATTCGCTATACCAACTTCCGCGGAGAACCACGAGTCTTCACCTCCGACGCCGCGACTCTGGTTCGCAAGAAGACTCACATCACCGCACAAGTCGCACCCAGCGGCGAACGCATCGTGCTCGCCCGCAACCGCATTCAAAATCTCTCGGAACTCGAGGGGGCATTCCCGCAGCCCGTGGATTCGGGACAGGCCTGGCCTTCCGCCCGCGAACGCCAGGTGCTCAACTATCACAAGAAATACGGCAGCACTTCGCCGCTCTACGAAAAGGTCCGCGCCAAGTATCCCAACTGGTAGTTACGTCCGAAACACCGGCGGCTCGATGCCAGGTACCGGCTTCTCCGGCATCATTGGCAAATTCCTCAGTCGCGTACCCGTTGCCGCGAAGATCGCATTGGCCACCGCGGGCGCGAGTCCCATGATCCCCGTCTCGCCCGCTCCTGCGGGCGCCAGGTCCTTGCGGTCGATCAGCACGATCTCGACCTTCGGCGCGTCGCTGAAGCGCGGCAGGCGATATTCGGCGAAATGCGGGTTCTCGAGTTTGCTATCGCCAAAGCGGATAGCCTCAAACATCGCTCCACCGATGGCCATGATCAGCGCGCCCATATTCTGGTTGCGCAGCCCGTTCGGATTGATGATCGCACCCGACTCCCACGCCTGCACCACGCGCACAATCTTCACCCGCTTCGTCTTCGGATCGATCGCTACTTCGGCGCAGGTCGCGACGTGACCGCCCTTCTCCTTGCCGCCGCCAAAACCGAAGCCACGCTCAGGAGCGGATTTCACTTTGTTCCAGCCGAATTTCTCCGCAGCGGCCTGGTACACGGTCTTAAGCCGTTCGTCGCCAAGGTTCTTCAGACGAAACTCCAGCGGGTCCATCTTGAGTTCGTGCGCGAGTTCATCCATGTGCGACTCGCGCGCAAAGTTGTTGGCCGTCGACGCCAGCCCTCGATAAGAACCCTGTCGCAGCGGCGTCTTCGTTGGACGAAATTGCGTGAGGATCTGTTCGCCCCGATACGGCGTCTCAATCCCAGAAGATCCCGAGTTGTAGTTGATATGCGACCAGTGCACCAGCGTACCGTCCCGCCTTACTCCGCTGCTGATCTCAATCAATCCCGCCGGCCGCAAGTACGCCCACTCAAACTCCTCCTCGCGCGTCCAGACGACCTTCACCGGTTTTCCAGCGCTTTTCGCCAGCCGGGCAGCCTCGACCGCAGCATCGCCCGTGTGCTTGCCGCCATACCCGCTGCCCATGTCCGGCTGAATCACGCGAACCTTCGAGTTAGGAATGTGGAAGGCTTCCGCCAATTCATCGCGGACGGCGAACGGTCGTTGCGTCCCAGTCCAGACGGTCAGTTTGTCACCGTTCCACTCCGCCACGGCAGCGCGCGGCTCAAGTGGTGCGTGCGCAATGTACTGCACCGTGTAGCGCTGTTCGAGTTTCACGTCGGCCGGAGGCAGGGAAACCGGGGGCTTCCCGCTTTCCTCCTCGTCAGGTTCATGATTGTTCTTGAAATATTCAAAGATGTTCGCGTTCGACGGCCCGCCCGGTTCGTTCCACTTCGCCTTGATCGTCGCAACCGCTTTCTCTGCCGCCGATGGATCCGCCGAAGCCACGCCGACGAAATCCCCATCGCGCACCACCTGCACGCCGGAAATCTTTTCGGCAGCGCTCGTATCCACGGAAGCCAGCGTCGCCTTGTACGCCGAAGGCCGCAGCACCTTGCCAAAAATCATACCCGGACGATTGATGTCCGACGGATATTTGTGTTCTCCGGTCACGAACTCCCGGCCATCCGCTTTCGGTTCCGGCTTCCCCGCGACCTTCCACTCAGTCGCCGGCGTAAACGGCGGATCCTGATCCACCACCTTCGCAATCTGCTGGCCGCGCGTGAGTTCTCCATACGAAATCGTCTGTTTCGTCGCCGGATTTACCACCTTGCCATTCTCCGCCCGCAGTGAGTTCACCGGTACCGACCACTGTTTCGCAGCAAGTTCTACCAGCGAATCCCGCGCTGCCATGGCCATCGTCCGCAACTCCGGCCCCATGGTCGGCGTCGTGCGACTGCCAAATGTGCCCATGTCCCACGGCACCAGGTCGGTGTCGCCCATGATCATTTCTATCGACGCGAAGTCCGTCCGCAATTCCTCGGCCACCTGCTGTGCGAGAGAAGTACGGATGTTCTGCCCCACTTCCACTTTGCCGGTATTCACCGTCACTTTGCCGTCGGGTGCGATGTGTATCCACGCGGAAACTTCCTTGGGAAGTTCATGCTGCTCATGTCCGCGCCGTCCTGATTCTTGGCCGAGCGACGGACGCGCCAGGCAAACCAGCATCCCTCCGCCAAAAATTTTCAGGAAGTCGCGACGGTCCACTTCGAACCAGTGCAGTTTGTCGTTTACATCGTGTTGCGCGAGTTCGAGTTCCAGAAGGTCGCGAGTCATCGCCCACCTCCGTTCGCAGCCCGCTGAATCGCGGCAAGAATCCGCGGATACGTTCCACACCGACAGACATTGCCATCCATCTGGCGCACTATCTCCTGCTCCGTCGGATGCGGCGTGGTACTCAGCAAGCCCGTAGCAGCCACAATCATCCCGGAAGTGCAGTATCCGCATTGAAAGGCTTCTTCTTCCAGGAAGGCGTGCTGCACCGCGCTCAGCCTCCCGCTCGCGGCGAGTCCCTCAATTGTCGTGATCTTCTTGCCCACGACGGAAGAAGCCGGAGTGAGACACGACCGCGCCGGACGTCCGTTGATCAGGACGGTGCATGCTCCGCACTGGCCCTCGCCGCAGCCATATTTTGTGCCGGTAAGTTCGAGACGGTTTCGCAACACCGAGAGAAGGGTTTCGTCGTCCGCCGCTTGGGCGGTAACGTCTTTCCCGTTCACGTTTAAGGCCAAGTGGGACATGGCAACCTCCGCGTCACGGACTTCATAAAGAATACGCCAATCCCGAGTTGCGGCTGCTCCTGGCTTCCCAAACCGGGAGCCTGCCCGAAAGACCTTCGCCGTCCATACCCCGCAAGCTCATATTCGTAGCAGTCGGTCCGCTACTCAACCGGGTCCGACGATGTTCTCGCGCAACTCGCCTGCATTTCGGGCAAGTTCCAGGAGGCTGTATGCCAGTTCAACGACTGAAAGATTTTCTGGATAAGAATGACATTCGTTACATCCTCATCAGCCATTCGCGCGCCTTTACCGCGGCGGCTACCGCCGCTATCACGCACATCCCGGGAAAGGAAATTGCCAAGACAGTTATCGTGAAAATCAACGGCGAACTCGCCATGGCGGTCGTGCCCGGCTCGCGTCATCTTGATTTGAAAGCGCTGCAGGAAGAACTCGGCGCGCGCCAGGTCACGCTGGTCGGCGAAAACGAATTTAACAAGGTCTTCCCCGACTGCGAGCTCGGCGCCATGCCTCCCTTCGGCTCTCTATACGGCCTGACTGTTTACATGGATACCAAGCTCCAGGAGGACCACGAGGTCGCCTTCAATGCCGGATCCCACCGCGAGCTCATGCGAATGGAATTCGACGACTACGAGCGTCTCGAACATCCGCGCATCCTGTGCATCGCCACCCGCTCGAAACACGAACGCATGCAAGAGGAACGCGTCGGCGCTCACTTCTAACTTCGGATCGGCTCGATTTCCAAGCCTCGCGAAGCGACAACTGGCCTTTATGATTCGAAAAATTTCGTAAGGGGACGGCACGTGTGTGCCGTGAATTCACAGACTCTTGCGCGCAAAGTGCCCTTTCCCCCGTTAAAATGTAAGCAGCCGGTCACGCTTGGCCGTTACAGAGGCAGGACCATTGTTCAGAGATGTTTTGTGTCGTACGGGTCGGAAGTCGCTTCCCATCTTTCTCTTTTTCGCCATCCTGATTGGCTTCCGAATCCCCGGGCGCGCCCAGGCAGCTGCCTTCGATCTCACGGGACCGAAGGTCGACCTACACGTTGAGCGCGAAGGCAAGACGCTGCCGATTTCCGAAGTGCCGAGTCTCAAGCCCGGCGACCGCCTTTGGATTCACCCCGATCTGCCCGAAAGCCAGTCCGTCCACTACCTCATGATCGTCGCCTTCCTGCGCGGTTCCACGAACCCGCCACCAGAGTCGTGGTTCACTCGCGGCGAAACGTGGAACAAATCGGTGCACGAAGAGGGTTTATTCATCACCGTTCCCGCCGAAGCGGAAGAGGCCCTGGTGTTTCTCGCGCCCGATACTGGCGGCGGTTTCAGCACCCTTCGCAAAGCAGTGAGCGGAAAGCCTGGAGCTTTTGTCCGCGCGTCCCAAGATCTTTGGCAAGCCAGTCTCGATCGCGCTCGCCTCGAAAAGTATTTAGCTGCCGTCAAGGATCTCCCCAACAACGATCCCGTCGAATTCAAGCAGCACACCCAATTGTTGGCGCGCAGCTTGAACATTAAGGTCGATAGCCAATGTTTCGATAAGCCGACCGCCCAACAAGTTCCCTGCTTAACGCAAGGCACAGATCAACTGGTTCTCGACGACGCCCACACCGAAAGCATGGTCACCGCCATCACCTCCGGCGCTTCCGGCGACTTAATGAACCAGATCAGCGCTTCGCCCTCCGCGCGCTTCGGCTATTACAGTCCCTACGTTGGCGCCATCGTCGACGTGGCGCGCATCCTCGGAACGACTCACACCGCGCAGTATCAATACATCCCCGCGCTCGCCTTGCCAAAGCAGGACACGTTAAACCTGCGCCTGAACAATCCGCCATCCTTCCGCAATCCAAAGTCGGTGATCGTCATCGGTCTTCCGCCAATCAACAACGCACCTCCGCCTCCGCTGCACCAGGTCGATCTCAAAGAGGTCGCGTGCCTTTCCGATCCACACCTCGTTCTGTCCGCAGACGGAGCACCGCTCCTCTTTGCCACCAACCTCGCGCATGACCTCACACTGCACCTGCAAAACAGCGACGGTGAATCCGTTGATCTCCCGGCAACTGCAGATCCCGCCAAGGGCGGCATCGTTTTTCAAAACGACGAGTTGAAGCCGGCCAGTTACGACGAAGAATTCACCGCAACGCTTCGCGGACAGTGGGGATTCCAGAATTTTGAGGGACCTCACTTTGCCTTGCGCAGCCCCCGTCCCGCAAAGCTTGTCGTAGCCTCGAAAGATGCCAGCGCTCTCATCGTCGGCCGCGACGACACCTTGCATCTCCATGTCGACGACGCAGCCTGCGTCAAAGATGTCGTCGTTCACGATCAGAAAGACAACAAGCTAGCAGCGACTTGGAAAAAGTCGAAAGCCGACGAACTCGAGCTCCACGTCCCTCTCAAAGACGAGAACGCCGGACTCCTCCAAGTGGAAGTCGCAAAATATGGCCTACGCGAGTCCGACGCCATTGCCTTGCATACCTACGCCGAAGCCGCGCGCCTCGACTCCTTCGAGCTCCACGCCGGCGATATCGACGGCGTGCTTAAAGGCACGCGCCTCGACCAAGTGGCCAGCGTCGAAATGTACGGCGTGAAGTTTCTGCCGAAAGGCTTGACCCGGGCCAACCAGGTTGATGAATTGAAGATGGTCGCGGCGCCAGGATCGACTCTCGACCTGAAAGCTGGCGATAAAATCTCGGCCCATGCAGAACTCAACGACGGGCGCACTCTCGAGGTCTCCACCAATGTCATCGCGCCGCGCCCGCAGGTGACGCTCGTCAACAAAACCGTTCAATCCGGCGACGACGCGGCGCCCACTGCGTTCCACTTTGCCAACCCCGACGACCTTCCGCAGGATGCGCGTCTGAGTTTCGTCCTCAAGTCCCAATCGCCGTCAAATTTTGCACCTGACGAAAAAATTGAGGTCGCTACATCCGACGACGCTTTCCGTGTGGTTCTCAGCGCGCGTGATGGAAACCTGATGCTCCAGGACTCGAAGACGATCGTCGCCGTGCTTGACCCAATGAAACACCTTGGGCCCTCCGCCTTCGGCACGCTCAAGTTCCGTCCGGTAAGCGCAGATGGCGTGCAGGGCGATTGGCAGCCGCTGGTATCTCTAGTCCGCATCCCGCAGTTAAAGGGAATCCGCTGTGTGACAGCTGTGGACAAGCCCCAGTGCGCCCTCGTCGGCGAGAAGCTCTACCTCATTGATTCCGTAAGCACCGACGAGAAATTCACTACCTCCGTCGAAGTTCCAGACGGCTTCCTCGCCGACGCGTTACCGATCCCAAAGCCGAAGAACAAAACCCTCTACGTCAAGCTTCGCGACAATCCGGAAGACGTAAACACCGTCGCCCTCCCTACCTTAACTCCGTGAAATATATGGCTCGCACGCAATTCGCCGTCCCTCACTTAGCCTCCTTAAAATGGCGGTATTTGCTGGGCGGAATGCCCGAAACATGCGAAGATTAGTCATTCGTACAAGAGCAATTGGCTGTCCCAAGCCAATCTCCGGAGATTACACGGATGCCCAGTAAGCCATCGGCCCGCAACCGCCCTTCCCGCTATCGGGTGCCGAATGATGAAAAGGTGCTGCTCACAGTGGGCAGCGAACGCTTCGCCGGCACGTTAAGCGTGCTTTCTCTAACGGGCGGCACAATGCGTGTCCCCAAGCGTCCCGCCCCCGGGACCTTCGCCGATATCAAACTCAATACCGTTACCGGCACAATAACCGCGGTAATCGAGATGATGACGGTGCGCGGCGATTCCTCACAGGCTTTTCGCTTCATCCAAATCGATCCTGCCAGCAAGAAGAAGTTGCAGCAGGCCCTTGAAACTATGGAAGACCATGGTTTGGGCGATAAGAAGGCCGATCCGCTCGATCATGTGATCCGCTTCGCCCGCAGACTTATCCCCGGCAAAGGTTAGCTCTCGATCACCGCTTCCCAAGTTTTGCTGTTGGGATCGACTTCGACCGTCGCGCCCGCCGGTTTCGACTCCGCACCCGTGACTTTCCCCATCCTGGCTTCGCCAATTCGAGTCGGCAGTGTCACCGTCTTCGGCGCGGGGCCCTCGGGCCTCTCAAACTTCACCCGCCACCGACGTGCATCCAGGTTCTCCAGCTTCAAATTGATCCGCCCGAACCGCGTCGGACTTTCCTTCAGTTCGTAATTCGTTTCCCGCGTCAGCGACGGCACGCCCTCCAGAAGCCGCAACGCCTGCCGGTCTTCCAATGCCAGCATGTGTCGCAGGTAGCGGACGCACTCCGCGCTCGCCCAGTTGTGCGGCATGTCTCCCCACTCCTGCCCCACCAGCGCGTTTTGCAACGGCTGCTCCTCGCGCCAACAGTAAAGCGGCGAGGCATGGTTCAGGAAACCGGTGAACGTCCGGTGCGCCCTATCGCGCAAGCCCGCCCACAAGTACACATGCGCCACGAACGACGCGTTGTAATTCCACAGCGCATCGTGCCACAACCATCCTGTTTCGATCGGCACATCTTCTCGCGTGCACGATTGCATCAGCGCGATGTGTCCTTTCACGATCGGATCGTTGCGATCGAACACCACGCCGGGATAAATCGCGTGCGAGAGTGCCCATTGCGCCGACTGCGGCCGCGGACGTTCCCACGGGTCCCGCTCCTGCCATATCGGATCTTCTTTCGCCAGCATTGGCAGATATTCGAATCCATCCGGATGGCGCACCATCTCCTGCTTTGCCATCGCCTGGAAAGCGCTATACAACTCGCGATAGAACTCACCCGCCACATTCAGCGCCGGCATCTTCAACCGCTCCGCCGCTTCCGACACCGCTCGCAGCCCTGCAAGCGTCCACACCGAGTTCGTGAACTCAGACCGCAACCCGCTGATCCCGCCGTCTGCAAATCCAGGCGCTAGCAGTCCGTAGTGACCGTTGGTGCTGCTCCCCGCCCGTGCCTTGTCCCGCAAGTCTTCGAGGAACTTGATCGCCCGCAAAACATTGGGCTCCAGTTCGCGAAAAAGCGCCCAGTCCTGCTTCAGTTCGCATTGACGCACCAGCGTGAACATCGCGATGGCAGTATCTTTCCAGTGTTCGCCTCCGCCGCCAGCCACCACTTGGCCCGTATCGAGTTGCTTCGACCACTCCGACCGCAGCCCCTCATCAGCCTCGTGGTCGTATCCCAGGTATCGCGCCGCCTCCAACAGAAAATTGCCATCCACTATCCACAACCCGCGATACACCGTCGGCCCAACCTGGAAAACCAACCGTCCATCTTTCACCTCGCGCGCTTGTTGGATATTGCGCGCACACGCCGTTAAAAATTCACCATGCCGTGATGGATAACTCCAATCAGTCCGTCCAAACGCCTTCCAGTTCTTCCAAAACTCTCGCGTGTCTGCCAACAACGCGTCAGGATCATGCAATCGCCCGCGCAGCAACTCGGTCGTTTGGTTTTCCTGCGGCAATCGAATGAAGTACCGCGCTTCCTTCGTCTCGGTTGCTTCGCCGTGCGTGAGGTAGACGGTGAATCCTTCTTCTTCCCAAAATCCGCATTTGCCGAGATCGCTGCCGATTTGCGCGGCGACCAGCAGCGGCGATTTCGCGTCGTGCACACCCACGATCGCAACCGGCCCGTTGTAATCCGCAAGTTCGAATTTCTCGCAACTCCGAATCCGCAGCCTTGGAACCACATCCACGCTGCCCCTCTTCGACCGCACCGTCATCAGCACGTTGTCCACTCGGCCTTCAGAATCGTTACCTGTGGCGAACGCAATTAACTCCAGCGTCGCCGCCGGTCGTTCTATGAGCGTATGTACAATCGGCACACCCGGCGATTCGAGCCATTGCTTCACGACTTCATCGTCATCGAAGCCCGATAACGAAAATCCAACCTCCATCGCAAAGTCCTCCATGCCAACCATCAATGCATGGGCAAATCCATAACGCAGGTCGCCGGCATTCCCAATCACCGTTTTATGCGGATCGTCAGGCAAGCAAATCGCCGACTGCCACTGGTGCGGTGAGTAGCGGAAGTCAACGCCGAGTTCCGGCGTGCGCTGCCAGCTTGCAAGCGCGCGCGATACCTTTCCCTCAGCTTGCTTCGCCGGAACTGCGACTGCGGCCCCTGAGACTACGAGGGCGGCTACGAACTGGCGTCGATCCAAGGGCATGGTTTCTCCTCGAAAGTTGATCGGATCATCTCACCGGCTTGTCATGCCGCGCTTGAACGGCCTGTCGCCGTGATTACGACTGAATTGTACAAAATAGAACATCATTTATTTCGGATTCGATCGAATGAATGTGCAATTTTGCGCTTTTGAAAATCTCTCGGATCGGAGTACGATGTCGGAATCGGCTTTCGTTTACCTCTCAAACGAAAGTAACTCGAGAGAACGCGCTCAACGAGGAGACAACGGTATGGCAGTTCCCAAGGTCATCGGCGGCCCCGGCGCGCCTTCGATGGGCGGCAATCCCAACGACAGTGTCTCGCACGATAAGCAACAGCTACGCTTCACCGCCATCCTCACCGAACTGCAGCAGACCGGGCGCGTCGCCGTCGAGACTCTCAGCGAGCAACTCGACGTCTCCGTCGTCACCATTCGTCGCGATCTCGATGCCCTCGAACAAAAAGGACTGCTGCGCCGCACCCACGGCGGTGCCGTCTCCATCGAGCCGTTGTTCTACGAACCGTTCCGTCGCGATCAATCTTTCATGGCCCAAGTCGAGCGCGCCGCCGACGAAAAGCGTCGCATCGGGCGCGCCGCCGCCGCCCTCATCACTCCCGGCGAGACCATCGCTCTCACTCCCGGAACCACCACCACCGAAGTAATTCGCGGCCTTCCCATGAACTACAACATCACCGTCGTCACCAACACCGTCAACGTCGCCATGGAGCTCTCAAAGCGCAAGGATGTTTATGTGTTCGTGACCGGCGGCCATCTGCACGGCGAGTGGTTTTCCCTCGTGGGCTCAGCGGCTCTGAAGGCGCTCGACAACATGCTTATCAATACTATGTTCATTGGCGCTGATGGCATCGACGCCACTTGGGGCGCGAGCTGCTTCAATGCCGACGAAGCCGAGCTCAACTCCACGATGATGAAGCTGGCGCGGCGTCGCGTGGCTGTGGCCGACAGCGGAAAGCTGGGCGGCGTGGCCAACTGGCGGATTTGTAAAGCCAACGAGTTGAACGTCCTAGTCACCGACACGGGCGCTACCGATGAGCAGATCGCGCCATTTCAGAAGATGGGGATTGAAGTGATGCGGGTTTGAAGGCCACGCTGTCCTGCGCGATCTGTGTAGATGGGGAGTGGTAGGGCGACTCACCACCACTAAACCGCGAAACGCAGTCGCCACCACAATCCGGAGTCAGGCCACTGTCGCTTCGGTGAAGTTAGCGAATCGAGTAGCCCCCATCGACCACAATCGTCGTTCCGGTGACAAAGTCAGAAGCTCTCGATGCGAGGAACACTGCGGTCCCTGCGAGTTCGTCCGCCTGGCCCCATCGTCCAGCGGGTGTGCGAAGCATAATTTCATCGTGCATCGCGGGCATGGTTTTTACCGGAGCCGTCATCTCGGTCTCGAACCATCCCGGCGCGATCGCATTCACTTGAATGTTTCCGCCCGCAAACTCGATCGCCATCGATTTTGTGAGCTGAATGATCGCCCCCTTGGCGGCACTGTAGGAAGGGATGAGCCCGGAGCCAAAAAACGAGTACATGCTTCCGATGTTGATGATCTTGCCTTTCTTGCGGCTGAGCATTCCCTTAGCCGCGATCCGGGAGAGCAGGAAAGTGGCATGTAGGTGAGTCGCAATCACATTGTCCCAATCCGCGTCCTGCTCATTCATAATGCCGCCACTTAAAGAGACATTCCCGGCATTGTTCACGAGAATGTCGACCGGTCCCAGCTTGGCTTCCACAGCTCCGAAGGCCGGGGCAAGATCATCGCGCCTCGTAAGGTCGACCTGCACTGCCATGCAGCGGACGTCCAGCGCACGCAACTCGTCCAGCACTGCGGTATTTTTGGCTTCGTTTCGTCCGAGAACAGCGACTGCGGCGCCGGCTTTTACCAGTCCCAAGGCGATTCCACGGCCGAGTCCACCATTACCGCCAGTTACGACAGCGACTTTGCCGTTCAGAACAAACAGCCCGTCATTCGACACGGAAGGATTCCTTAGAGGACGAGAGTTGCGGGCGATACTAGCACAGGATAATCGCAGGCGAAGTGCGGAAACTCGAATAATGGGCGTCGCAAAGGATCAAGCAATCCGCTCGAAAGGCAAGCGGCGTTGGAAAGCCCTCTGCGCGATCAAATTCAGTCCTGAATTGTTGGCGTGAACAGCCCTTGCCACTCGATATATTCCCGCGGCCCGGATTGCTTGCGGTAAGGGGATTTACCAGCAGCAATTTCTGTCATTCCGCTAAACTATTCTGCATGGCGATGTTGTCTCACAATTCGCTGGCAGGGAGCCGCAATCGAAGCAGTCGGCACCACTGGAACTTTCCCCTTCATCTTTACAATCGCTCGTTGCAGTCCCTAGAGGGCCAACATGCACGCGAGGACGCACATGAAGCGTTCCTGCTCAACGCTCAAGCGGCTGAGTCCGGGATGCACGAAGCAGTGTTAGCGATGGGATGGTTTTATCTGAACGGCTTTGGCGTGGAAAAGGATTTGCGACAAGCGGAGCGGTGGTACAAGAAGTCAGCACGGCAGGGAGAACCAATGGCGATGTTCAGCCTCGGAGTGATGGCGTGTGAAACCCGCGACTATGCCGACGCTCTAATATGGTTCCGGCGAGCGGCTGAGAAGCGCCATGTGAGGTCACTGTTCTGGCTTGGCAAACTGCACTGGCGCGGTCATGGAGTTCCGAAGGATCACAAGCAGGCGCTAGCGCTCCTTCGCGAAGCCGCAAACGGCAAAGTGGAAGCCGCTCAGAGGGCGATACGATTCCTTTCACGGCACCGTCAATAGAGGCCAGCAGCGCATAACTGTTGCCATCAGCCCTTACGACTACCGCCGCCCATCTTCATCCACTCTTCTTCGCCCCTTCCCTGGTAATGGTATACAAACTCCCCTGGTACCGCACCCCTTCCAACCGCGCGTTCGCATCAAAATCCGCCAACCGAGAATTCACGCGAATGCCGTCAGTCATGGTCAGCTCCGCGCCGAAGATCGAATCGATCACCAGCTCCGTAAACGCCCCCGCCGCAATGCAGCACCAATCTTCGATGTACGGCGGATCTTCGGACGCCTTGCGTGCCGCCCCATTTACCGGCGGAAACACCGACTCCACGAAGTGTCCCTGCCCAATCGGCCCCTGGTTTCCTGCCTTCGCAATCTCCCGCAGCCACGGCACAAACTGCGGAGCGCCCCCTAACTTGTAAACCCCCTTCGCCGACATCGGCGGCCACGCCGCATACGCGCCCAAACAGCTATGGTCCGGACGAATATTCCAAGTCGCATCCGCATCGCTCTGCGAAAGCGCGCGCATCCATTTCTCGCTGCCCAGTTCGCGCCAGAAGAACTCATTCATCTCGCGCTTCTGTGCCGGCGAAAGATCTTCGGCCATGTTGTCCATCACCGCCAAAAAGTCATAACAATGCCGGACTTCGTTGAACGCCCCATCCGGCTGCCCGCATCGCCAATAGCCCTTTCCTTGCACGTAGAGCAGCCGGTTGATCCGCTCCGCCAGCGCTTTCGCTTCACTCCGGAGCTCACGCGCGCGCGCATCGTTCCCGCGATGCTCGTGCATATCGGCCAACACGCGCATGCTGTGGACGTTGTTAGCGTTCATGCCCGCCACTTCATGCAGGTACGTGCTCACCACCTCGAGCAGGTTCTCAATCGTGCCGTAATCGCCGAGCCCATGCCCAAGCTTATCGAGCTTCTTCCAATACAAAGCGTGTTCTTCGAGGCGTTCGAGCACACTGCGGTTCTCGATCTTCTTATCCAGCCACGCGAAATCTCCAGTCACGCAAACATAACGCCACGCGCAACGCACAATCGCCGTGTCATTCACCGCGTACCACGGGCCCACCGGCTGGCCCGTTACGTAATCCGTCGAGTGATGGCTATGCATGTCGGAGCGCAACCACACCTCAACCAAATTCCGCAGCGGCATCGGATCCAGCAGCGCCAAAGCCAGCGAGCTCAGCGATGTGTCCCATGGAAAACTCAGCGTCGGCAACACATGCCCGCTCAGTGTGAGATACGTCGGCCCATAAACCGAATCGGGTGAGAGGCGGCGAGCGAACAGGATGTTGGCGAACCCGGCGTGATAGAGCTTCCAGAGGGATTCGTCGTTGGTGACAAGGCGAGGAAGATTTCCGCTGAAGTCGGTGTTTCCGGGCGTGAAGGCGGAGCGAACGAGACTGTTGAAGGTCGCGTCGTTTTCTTTCACCAGATCAGCGAACCGCGCATGTAGATCGTCGTAAACCTTCAACGCCGCCGCGCCATTCGATGCGATCGCGGCAATGAAGCTGATCTGCTTCTCATCCCCTGGGCCTAACTCCATCTCAAACACCAGCATCCGCCGATGCTCCATCCGGTTCGGCACCGGACGGAATCCCTGCGCCGCAGCAATCTCCGAATGTTGCGACCCAAACAACAAGCAGCCGCGCTGCGCCTCCCACGTGATCTTGTTGTCGTCTTCCCCCGGAGAGTTTGCGAACCACGGCTTCGTTTTCTTCGATACCGCGCCGCGCATATCGAACGCCAGAGTGAATTTTCGCGCAGAACGCCCAAGATTTTTCACGCGAATTGCCTGCGCCACCGCCCGCTGCTTCGACGGCAGAAACATCGTCGTCGTGAACTGCAAATTCCCGGCCGTCTGCCGGCGCACGACCTTATGCGGATACCACTGGTACTCGATCTTCCCGTCGGGAGCCGGCGCAATCGCCAGGAACTTTCCATCGAGAAACAACTCGCAGGTCAGCAGATATCCCGGACTCCAGGCCGTCTCCGGCACGCCGCAACACGCATAGGGCGGAAACGCCATCGCGGTGATCGCCGAAACGGATTTCCCTGCTTGTGCATACCCCAACTCATTCATCGCCGCCGGACAATTGAACAGCTCGCGAAACTCGAACGTCTGCGGATCCGACGCCATACTATCCAGAGTCGGCGGACTCAGCAGCTTGTGTTTCGGAACGACAACTTGTCCGCTCGTGATAGGTTTCAAGGCGGTCAACGCCGCAGTGCCCGCAGCACTGAGCTTCATAAACGCACGGCGGTCGAGATCGGAGCCCATTGAAATCACCTCAAAGTGAAACCGTTTCCACCAATAACGGAAGTTTATACCGTCTAATCGATCAATTTAATAGACCAATCATGTTCTTTTCGCTACTATTCGTTCATTACGGCACAAGCACGAGGACGCATGGGAATTAATCGCCACTTGGTAAAAAGCACGTTTGTCAGCGCACTTGGCGGGCTGCTTTTTGGCTTCGATACCGCAGTCATCGCGGGAACCACCCACCAGCTCACCGACGTCTACCACCTCAGTCCGTACTTGTTGGGAATCACCGTTTCGAGCGCATTGTGGGGCACCGTCGCCGGCGCGCTCACCGCCGGGTATCCCGGCCAAAAGCTCGGCCGTCGCGACAGCCTGCGCATCATGGCGATCTTCTATGTGCTCTCTGCGATCGGCTGCGCGTTCGCGTGGAGCTGGACCTCACTCCTCGTGTTCCGCATCATCGGCGGCCTCGGCATCGGCGGATCTTCGGTCCTCGCGCCCATGTACATCGCCGAACTTTCTCCGGCAAAATGGCGCGGCCGCTTGGTCGGATTCTTCCAGGTCAACATCGTCGCCGGAATCCTGGTTGCGTATCTCTCGAACTATCTCATCACGCGCATGAATCTCGGCCCATTGGAATGGCGCTGGATGCTCGGCATCGCCGCCCTTCCAGCGCTCCTATTTCTATTCATGTTGTTCTTCATCCCGCGCAGCCCGCGCTGGCTCGCCATGCAGAACAATACGACGGAGGCGCTCGACGTTCTGCGCCTCACCGGTCATCCCGACCCCGAAGGTGAATTGCACGAGATCGTGAACTCTATCCATCTCGAACGCAACACTGCCGCGGAATCGATCTTCCGGCGCAAGTACCTGCTTCCAATCTTCCTCGCAGTCACGGCAGGTGCATTCAATCAGCTCACCGGCATCAACGCCTGCCTCTATTATCTGAACGACATCTTCACCGCCGCAGGCGCAAGCAAGTACGGCGCAGGAATGCAATCCGTCATCATCGGCTGCACCAACCTCTTGTTCACTCTCTTGGCGATGACGGTCATCGATAAGCTCGGGCGCAAGAAGCTGCTGCTATTCGGCACCGCCGGCGTTTGCATTTTCCTCGCCGCGATCGGAGAGATCTTTCACACCGGCACGCACCAAAGCATGCTCATCTGGTTGGTAATGGCCTTTATGGGCTTCTTCGCCGTCTCCCAAGGCGCGGTGATCTGGGTCTACATCTCCGAGGTCTTCCCCACCCGCGTGCGCGCCAAAGGACAAGCCATCGGCACATCCACGTTGTGGGTAATGAATGCGCTGATCTCCGGCATCTTCCCGGTGCTGGCGAAGCACTCCAGCGCGACGCCGTTCTTCTTCTTCGCCCTCATGATGTTGGTGGATTTCTTTATCGTGGCCTTCATCTATCCCGAGACGAAGGGTGTTTCACTCGAGAAGCTGGAGCAGAAACTTGGTGTAGCCGAATAGCTACATCTCGAAATTCTTCCAGGCCTCTTCGAGCCGCGCCGGCTCCGAGACCCATTGCAGGCTTGCGGGATCTTCGGCGAACTGCTCATACATCGGCATGTCGCGCAATCCGAGATCGCCATATGCACGCGGGGAGCGCACACAAATGGCTGAGCTCTCGTAACGCGGATTGGGTTCCCACCGAATCTCGTTCTTCGCATCGAGAATCGGGAACCACGCCAGTCCGCCATGCGCACGCACCTCGTCATACACAAAGCCATATTGGCGATCGCACCAGGCGCCAAACACCATCCGGCGATTGGGATCGGCATTGATTACGCAATGCGCCCACTTCGGCGGAACAACAACTTTTTCTCCGGGATTCGCGAGCACAGCAAAGCAGCGCCCCGGATTATCCGTCGCTCTCTCCTGCGCATAGATAATCGCTCGGCCTTCCCACACTTCGAATACTTCTGGTGTAGACCACCCACAGTGCGGCGCGATGGCATGAATATGGCCCTGGCTTCGTACCGGCTCATCGCCTAATCGTCCGGCAGCGTACGCCACCACGCCAAACAGCAACATGCGACGCTGCAACTCGTCGCGATGCTCGCGCCGTCCCACATCCATCACGATGGAATAAACCGGGTCAGGACCGGTGCAGTTCGGATCGCGGAGGCTGCGGCGGATTGCATCCAGCCGACGGTACTCGGGCTCTGGTCCGAAGCAGTCGGCGTCATAACGAAAGTGCAGATCGTCATCCGCGCAGTGCACGCCTAATTTTTGATCGAAAGATTTGGCCACCGTGGGCATCATTCCACCACGCTGAATACGGGGCTTCCCTGCTGCGCGAGCACGCGAGCTCCAAAGCCGCGTCCGCCGCTGATCTCGTAATCGTGTCCAGCGTCGCTTGGCCAGCAGGCTACAAAGCGTAAAGGGACGTCGCCGGTATTCACCACGCGATGGGCAACATTGCCGGAGATGTAATGCAAGCTGCCCGGGGTCATCGGCTCGGCCCATGTTCTCCCATCGTCCGCGCGCATCACCAGCATGCCCGTACCCTTCGACGTTCCATAAAACTCCGCGCGATTGCGGATCGAGTGCCGGTGCCCGTGCGTCATGTAGTACTCATCACCGACCCGCCCCGGCTGAATTTCCGTCGTTCCCCACAACAATCCGCCCTCTGTGCCTTGCGGAACGGGTTCCCACCACCACACCCGGTATACGATGGTTTCCGGATCCATCGCCGCCCAAGCTTGCTGGTCGCGAAAGATTCCTTTAAGTTTTCCTAGCTTCTTTTCCGACGATCGGAGCCCCGGCACCTGCAACGAGCCGTCCCTCCAATCGACTACTGCAAACTTGGGATCCATCATTACTAGGCTATCGAACCAAATTCTCAAATGCAACGCAAAAGAACAAAATATTGATTGTTATGGCCAAAAAGAAGCTACTATAAAGTTTCGTTCGCGTTCAAAGTCACACATATGAGCCAGCCGGCTATCGCCATCGATCTCGGTGGATCCCACGCCACCATCGCCATCCTCCATGATGATCGTCTGATCGCCACCCATGAGGTTTCCCTCGATTCTGCCCAGCCTCTTCGACCCGCCCTCGCGATTTTTGCCGACGCCATTCGCCGCGTCCTGGCCGAAGCCAAGCTCTCGCCGAAAGATTGTCTCGGAATCGCGCTAGGTTTCTGTGGTCTCGCCGACGCACGCATCGGCCGCGTCGTCTCCACCAACCAGAAATACGAAGACGCGCCTTCCATCGATTTCCAGGCATGGGCGACGCAAGAGTTCGGCCTGCGTTTCGCGATCGAAAACGATGCACGCATGGCGCTCTTAGGCGAACGCCACGTCGGCGCGGCCCGTGGTGTCGACAACGTAGTGATGATGACGCTAGGCACCGGCATTGGGGGCGCCGCAATGATCGAAGGGAAACTGCTGCGCGGCAAACACGCGCAAGCCGGATGCCTCGGCGGTCATCTCCTCGCCAACGTTCGCGGACGCCAATGCACCTGCGGCGCGATCGGCTGCCTCGAGTCCGAAGCCTCAGGATGGTCGCTGCCCATCGTGGCTCGCGAATGGAAGGGCTTTGCCGAGAGCGCGCTCGCGAAATGCGAAGTCCTCAATTTCAAAAATGTCTTCGAAGCCGCGGATGCAGGCGATCACATTGCTCGCGAGATTCGCGACTACTGCCTCCAGGTTTGGGCAGCCGGTACTGTCAGCCTGGTTCACGCGTATGATCCGGAGCGCATCGTGATTGGCGGCGGCGTGATGCGGCGATCCAGCGAAATCGTTCCCTTCATACAAAACTATGTGAACCAGCACGCCTGGACGCCCTGGGGCAAACCGCAAGTCGTCGCTGCTCAACTCGGCAACAATGCAGGACTCTTCGGCGCCGAGCCCCTACTGAGTGGGAACGTCTAGCAATGGCACGCTTCCCGAACGCACAGCTATCGCCGCTCATTCCCCGCAACGAACACCTGCGCTTCTTGAGCTTCCGCAGCGACGCCCTCGGTGGTCGCGGCGACGTCGTGTTGTTCACGCCACCACAATTTGAGCAGGAGAAGAATCTCCCGCTACTCGTTCTTCTTCACGGCGTTTACGGCTGCCAGTGGAATTGGTGGCTGAATGGAGATATCGACCGCACTGCGCCGGAAATGCTGCGCGATGGCAGCATGCAACCTATGCTGATCGCCATGCCCTCCGACGGTTTGTGGGGCGATGGCAGCGGGTACGTCCCCCACGCACATGCGAACTACGAAAACTGGATCGCCGACGACCTGCCTACATGCCTTCGCGAGCTTTTTCCCAACTTGTTGCGTGACAAGTTCTTCCTCGCGGGGCTTTCCATGGGCGGCTTTGGCGCAATGCGCATCGGCCTGAAATATCCCGGCCGCGTCGCAGGAATTTCCGCGCATTCGTCCATCACCGATGTCCGTCAGCTATCCCGCTTCATTCCCTATCCACCGGCAGCTTTTCTATATGCCGGAAATACGGAAGTCAGCCTCCTGCACTGGGCGAAGACCAATCGCGCCGAACTGCCGCCGCTACGCTTCGATTGCGGCATCAATGATCCGCTCATCGAAGACAATCGCGAACTTCATCGCGCGCTCACAGAACTCGGCATTCCACACGAATACCAGGAATTCCCCGGCGTTCACGATTGGCCATACTGGACGGAGCACGTCCGGCAAACGCTCTCCTTCTGCACAGCCGTGCTCCGCAAATAGCTACTTCGTTCCCGGCATCGGCATCGTCACCACTTGTGGGAAATAAATGTACGGCTCCGCCTCGAGCTTCTTCGGCTTCATCGTGTTGCACACGTACGTGAACAGTAGCTCGCCGGGCTTCTCGAACTCCGGATGCTCCTTGCCCGCGTAGCAGAACGTATCCGCATCATGCTGCGGATTGTCTTTCTGCAAAATCGGGATCTTGTAAATCACATCGCCGTCGGTCCACGGCCCAGTCATCGAAGGCGCGGTGCGGAAGATCACTTTATCGTTGAATATCTGCGGGTCCGCATTCACCGCCACCCACTTCTTCATGTCCGGGTGGTAACGCACCGACATCTCCGACGCGCCCTTGTTCATCACCACCTTCGCCTTCGCCGGATCCAGTCCTTCGTGCCACTTGTCGTCCACGCCGAGATACTCCAGGTTCTTCTTCGGATCCGTCAGCCCTTTCAGCGGAATCCGCGTCAGGATCTGCGGCCGGCTTCCCTGCTCGTACAGGGTGTAGATGTAAACGTTATCGCCTTCGATCAGGGCCGACGCCGATGGATTGGCATGCAAGCTTTCCGGCACCAGCGGATAGTACGCGATCTTCCAGTCCTGCGGATCTCCGCCGATGTTGGTCACCTTCGCCAAGTCCGTGCCGCACACCTCAAAGCCCAGCGCAAACGCATCAGAGTTCGGCTTGTTCCGTACGCACACCAGCGTGATCCACAACTCGTCTTTGTAGGCCACGCCGTCGAGCGCCCAGTAGTATGTCCCATCGTTGCGCTGCGGCTTGAAGAAGCTGTCGAAATTCCCTTTATCGTCCTTCTTGATGCTGTACTTCATATCAAATTTGCCGTCTTTGCAGGTCGAGATCCCGATGGTGTTGTGCACCATCTTCGGCTCTTGCCCAGTCACCTCGCGCTTATCGCCATAAAGCGTGTCGCCAAAAATCCAAACGTCACGGCCGTCCTTCAGCGGAATCGAATAAGCCGCATCCGCGCCCTGCCACGGCGCTTGTAGCGAAAACGACGGCGTGCAATCAAAATGCGGGGTTGCGCCAATCGCAAACCCCGAAAGGAACAGCAGTGCGAACACCGACTTCCAAATATTGCGCATCTTAGGCCTCGATCGAAGTTAACTAGTTCCCGCGCTCCACGCGGTTGGCGATCTTCCCGATCCGTTCAATTTCCACTTCCACCACGTCGCCCGCTTGCAGGAACCGCGGCGGTTTCCGCGAGAACCCCACACCCGGCGGTGTGCCGGTTGCGATGATGTCGCCTGCCTCAAAGGTGAAGGCGCGCGACAAAAAAGAAATGATCTCGGCAATTCCGAAGATCAATTGCTTCGTGCTGGAGTCCTGCATGACCTCGCCATTGATGCGCGTGGTAATCCGCAGATTTCCCGGATCTGGCACTTCATCGCGCGTCACAAGGTAAGGTCCATTCGGCGAAAATGTGTCACACGACTTTCCGCGCGTCCACTGTCCATCCGCGAACTGCCAGCGCCGCTCCGACACATCGTTAAACGCCACATATCCGGCGACGCACTCCACTGCCTCGGCTTGCGAAACGCGATGCGCGCGGCGTCCGATGACGACGCCCAATTCACCCTCCCAGTCCACGTTGGCATCTGGTTCAGGAAGCCGGATCGCATCAAATGGTCCGTTCAAACTCGAAGTGAATTTCGCAAAGCACAATGGCGATTTCGGAATTGGCAGCTTCGCTTCCTCGGCGTGGTCGCGGTAATTCAACCCAATCGCCACAATCTTCCGCGCCGCCACCGGGTACTCGAGCCGCGCTTCTTCTATCTTTTCTCCATCCCGTTCCGCATCTAGTCCGCGGACAAACGCCATCGCTTCATCGCCCGCCTCGAGAAGCGCCAAGGTCGAAGCAAACTTCGCCGGATCTTTACCCGCTTTCATCGCGGCCGACGCCACATCCAGAACTTGGCCTGAGGTATAAACTCCGAGCCGTATTCCCTCTTTTGCCCGGTATTGCACTAGCCGCATCTTCTCTCGCTCCAAATCGTTTCCGTGCTTGACTTCTGCCAGAAAGAAACTATATATGTCTGTTTGGTTGCCAAACAAGTACGAAACGAAAACTTTTTACCCAAAATCGAACATGAAGCCCCTCTTTCCAATTGATCGCTTTGAAGTCTTTGCCGAAGGTCTCGACCACCCCGAAGGCCTTGCGTTCGATAACGACGGATATCTCTGGGCGGGCGGAGAACAAGGACAGGTCTACCGCATCAGCCCGAAAGGAAAACTCCGCACCGTCGCCACCCTCGGCGGCTTCAACCTCGGTCTCACCTTTTCCGCCAAGCAGGAACTCTTCGTCTGCAACTTCAAGCTCGGCGCATTGATCCAGCTCGATCGTTCCGGCAAGACCATCCGCTCATGGGAGCGCGTTGGCCGTTATCGCATCCGCAATCCCAACTTTTCCGTCTTCGATCGTGAAGGTAACTGCTATTTCAGCGATTCCGGAGCGTGGAAGAAAAACGACGGCTATCTCTTCGTCTTACGTCCCAACGGCAAGATCGAGCAGCTTCTCTCCGATATAGCCTTCCCCAACGGACTCTCACTTAGCGCCGACGACCGCACCGTCTACATCGTCCAGAGCACGGCCGACAACGTTCTCGCCGTGCCCGTGTCGAACGGCTCCCTTGCGGGCGAACCTCGTGTGCATGCCGCCGGACTGCACAACATCCCCGACGGGGCAGCGCTAGACGCCGCCGGCAACCTCTACGTCACCTGTTACGCTTCGCACAACGTTTATAAGGTCAGCCCAAAGGGCAAGGTCTCGCTTTTCGCCTATGATCGCGAAGGCACCATGCTTTCGAGTCCCACAAACCTCGCCTTCGGCGGCGACAATTTCGATGAAATGTACTTCCCCAACCTGAGCCGCTGGCACATCTGCCGCGCTCGCGTCGGGATCAAAGGTCAACCACTCGCCAACCAGCTTTAGCTGGTCGGAGCACGCATGAAGATTACCGATATTCGCTGGACCACCGCATTCATTCCGATCGAAGCCCCACTGCGTTATTCCATCGGCTCGCATCCCGGCTTCTCGCGCACCATCATCGAAGTCGATACCGACGAAGGCATCACCGGACTCGGTGAGTGCTACACCGGCGCCACCCGCACCGGCCAGCTCGCCGACCTCAAGCCCCAGCTCATCGGCGAAGATCCCATGAATCTCGAGCGCATTCGCTGGAAGGTCGCGACTCCCAGCTCCGTGAAGCTCTTCGGCTATGCTCTCGGCTTCGCCGGAATTGAATTCGCGCTCCTCGACATCCAGGGCAAGGCTCTGAACCGCCCAGTCTGCGATGTCCTCGGCGGCAAAATCCGCGACGAGGTTGCCTTCTCCGCTTACCTCTTCTACCGCTATGCCAATGAGCAAGGCATCGGCGAGATCTCCAACGCCGAGCACATGGTTGCGCACGCGCAGGAACTCGTCGCCAAGTACGGTTTCAAATCCATCAAGTACAAAAACGGCGTCCTTCCGCCCGACGAAGAAATCGACACCTTCATCGCTCTCCGCAAAGCCTTCCCCAAGCACCGCATTCGTCTCGACCCCAACGCCGTCTGGACCATCACCACCGCCATCGACGTCGCCCGCCGCCTGCACGACTACAACATGGAATACCTCGAAGACCCTGTCTGGGGCATGCGCGCCATGCAGCGTGTGAATGCGAAAGTTCCGTGGGTCACGCTCGCGTCCAACATGTCAGTATTCGCCTTCGAAGATCTCGCCCCCGCGATTATGGGCGATGTGCTCGATGTCGTGCTGCTCGATCCGCACTGGTACGGCGGCATTCACCGCGCCAAGCTCGCCGGACAAATCTGCGAGGCCATGGGCGTCGACGCCGGCATGCACAGCGGCGCCGAGTTCGGCATCTCGCAAGCCGCCATGATCCATCTCGCCGCCTGCCTGCCCAACCTGACGCTCGCCGCCGACTCGCACTACCATCACCTCACCGACGACATCATCGAAGGTGGGAAGATGCAGTACAAAAATGGCGCAATGAAAGTGCCCACCGCCCCTGGCCTCGGCGTCTCACTCGACCGCGACAAGCTGGCGAAGTATCACGAGCTTTCGACGAAGCAGGAAATGGGTGCCTGGACCGACGACCCTCGCCGTCGCGGCGGCATCATCACTCAACCCAAATGGTGAAACAATGAGCACGAAACTGCTGCGTGCGTGGTTACTGGCCATGCTCTGCATGCCCGCCGTCCTGCACGCCGCCGAAAAAACAATCTGGAAAATCGGCACGTTTAACGCCTCCTCCGGCGAGTTCCGCAGCGAACGCACCATCAACTACGCCGACCCGAAGAGCGATCCAACTTTCGTCGTCGGTAAGAATGCTGATAAAGACTGGTACCGCTTTCAGCCCGGCCCCGCCAACGGCACAACCGGCGGCCGCCTTCATCCGATCACGTTGAAGTTCGCCCTCAACGACGCGCCACAAGGCGTCTACCACCTGCACATCGCCATGCTCTATGAAACGCCACGCCTCTCGTTCCTGAAGCTTAGCGTCAACGGCCACACCGGCTTCTTCTACTTCCATCCGAAACTTGATTTTCACGCCGGCGATTGGGAAGGCACTTTCGTTCCGCAAACCTCTACCGACGAGAAGACGATCACGATTCCCGCGGACGATCTCCGCCGCGGCGAGAACACATTCGTCTTCACCGCCATGGACGACCCCGCCACGCCGCAGCATTCTGAAGGCGGCATCGCTCCCGGCCACACCGGCCTCGCCTACGATGCTCTCGAACTCACCCAAGATTCCAACGCCAGATACGACGGCAACGCCTTCTCAGCGCTCATTCAGCCGACCATCTTCTACCGCCAATCCGCCAGCGGTCTCAATGAAGAGGTCGATGTCTTCACCAGCGCCGCCCATCTTCCCAAGACCGGCACTGTGGATCTAACCATCGCAGCCAAATCTCTCTCGCAGCCCTTCACCACCGAAAACGATTTCGGCGAAGTGCGTTTCACCTTCGAAGTCCCCGAGTGGAGTGGCCCCACAACGAGCACGGTCACGCTCGCTGATCGCAAAGCCACCGCCACCGTCGAGCCCGCGAAGAAGTGGACCGTCGCCATCATTCCGCACGAGCATCTCGACGTCGGCTTCACCGACTACGCCGCCAAAGTCGCCGAACTGCACTCGCAGTCCATCGACTCCGCCATGCAGCTCATCGCGAAGACTCCCGACTTCCGCTGGACCCTCGATGGCAGTTGGGTCGCCGATCAATACCTGGATGGCCGCTCCGCCGAAGCACTCGAACAGTTCCTCCAGCACGTGCGTGATGGCAGTATCGTGATCCCGCCCGAAATTTCCAACCAGCACACCGGCAACGCTTCCTTCGAAGCCCTCGCAGAATCTCTCTACGAACAGCACCGCCTCGCGCTGCGATTCAAACTTCCCGCTGCCGATGCCGCGCAAATCGTCGACGTACCCTCGTATACCTGGGGCTACGCCTCGGTCCTGCACGACGCCGGTATCAAGTACTTCATCGCCGCCAGCAACAGTTGGCGTGCGCCCATCATGCTCCTCGGCCGCTGGAACGAAAAGTCGCCGTTCTACTGGGAAGGCCCTGACGGCAGCCGCGTGCTCATGTGGTACTCGCGAGCTTATCTCCAGGCTCATACCCTCTTCGGCGGTCCCTGGCACATCGAAGCCATCCGCGACTCCCTGCCCGTCTTCCTGCAGGCCTACACGCGTGCGGACTACACCGCCAACACCGCCATCATCTTCGGCACGCAGCTCGAAAACACGACGCTCGCCCCCGATCAGGCGCAGATCGTGAGCGGTTTCAGTCGTGAATATGCATTTCCGAAACTTGAGTTCGCCACTGTGCACTCCGCCATGTCGCAGATCAAGCATGAATGGAAAGGCGAGATCCCCGTTTATCGCGGAGACTTCGGCCCTTACTGGGAAGACGGCTACGGTTCCGACGCAGCCCACACCGCCATTCATCGCGAAAACCAGCACCGCATTGCCACCGCGGAAGCGATGGGCTCCGCCGCGACATCGCTCGATCCGCGCGTTCGTCCCGATGCTCGCATTCTGAGCGACGCCTGGCGCAACGAACTCATTTACGACGAGCACACTTGGACCTACGTCAGCGCCACCACCCAACCCGAAAATCATCAGAGTGAAGAACAGATCGCGCTGAAAGGCTCCCGCGTCACCCGAGCCCGCAATGACATCAGCGAATCCATCCAGCGCGAATGGGCGCAGCTCGAAGCGCTCGTTAAACCCAAAGAAAACTCCGTCGCCGTATTCAACTCGCTGAACTGGCCGCGCTCCGGCTACGTCGAAACCGATCTTCCAGACGGTTCTTCACTCGTGGATTCAATCACCACTAAGCCCGTTCCCACCGAAGTTCTTTTTAAGGGCAAAGGTATTCCCCTCCCCGGTTTCGGCCCCGGAAACGTTCGCGTACGCTTCTTTGCCTCTGATGTTCCGGCCATCGGCTACAAGCTCTATACGGTGAAACCGAACTCCTCGCTAGCTGCCGATGAGCCGCTCCATGGCAACGTTTTCGAGAACGATTTCTATCGCGTCACCATCGCTCCCGCCTCAGCCGCAATCACCAGCATCTACGACAAGCAACTCCACCGCGAACTCGTCGACCAGCACAGCCCATACAAATTCGGTTCCTATATATATGTCACCGGCGGCGACGACTATCCCAACAATTCGCTCTACCGCTTCGGTGCCGGCCTGCACCCGCCCACGCTCACACCACACCCGTCGCAATCCGGCAAGCTAGTCTCCGCCACGCGCACCCCGCTCGGCGTTCGCATCGTTCTCCACGCAACCGATATCAACACTCCCTCAATCGATTGCGAGATCTTCTTGCCCAACGCCGAAAAGCAAATCCTGCTCACCTATCGCCTTCACAAAGACCGCGTGCTAACGCGCGAATCCGCCTACATCGCATTCCCCTTCGCGATCACCGGCCGTCACTTTGCCTACGGATCGCAATCCGCCTGGGTCGATCCGGCGAAGGATGAACTCGCCGGCGGCAGCCGCGAGTGGTACCTGCCCACGACCTGGGCATCCGTTCACAACGCGGACGTCACCGCCGCGGTCGTCCCTCTCGACGCTCCCCTCGTCAACTTCGGAGACATTGTTCGCGCCTCCTGGCCCGCGGACTTCCATCCCAAATCCAGTTCGATCTTTTCCTGGCTCATGAACAACTACTGGGGAACGAACTTCCCCGCATGGCAGGGCGGCGACTTCACCTTCCGCTACGCCATCACCAGCGCGGCAGCTTTCGATCCCGCCGCACTGAACCAATTCGGCTGGAACGCCCTTACCCCTTTCGAGGGCGACGACGTGGCCGCTTCAACCGAGGCCACCACTCTCCCGCCGACGCAAGCCGGCCTGCTCTCAATCAGCGACCGCAACATCAATCTGTTGAGCTGGAAGCCCGCGGAAGATGGCAACGGCACGATCCTTCGCCTGCAAGAAGCAGCCGGCCAGCCCGCGCAGTTCACCATCTCCAGCGACTATTTGCGCATCGAGCACGCGTGGTCGTGTAACCTTCTCGAAGAGAACCAGGCGGAGCTTCCAGTCAGCAGCGCCGTCAGCATTTCCGCTCAACCGTTCCAAGTGCTCACCATTCGTCTGCGAACCACCCCTCGCGAGAGTGCTGCGAAATGAAAATTGATTTAGCGGGAAAAGTCGCGGTGGTCACCGGCGGCGCGATGGGCATCGGCGAAGCCACAGCGCGCAAGCTCGCCTCCGCCGGAGCCTCTGTCGCCATCCTCGATGCCAACGAACAAGCTGCCACGACAACCGCTGCTTCCATCACCACAACCGGCGTTCGCTGCTCAGCCTTTCGCTGCGATGTGAGCCGTGCTTCCGAGGTCGAGGGCGCCATCTCCGCCGCAGCCGCTCAATTTGGCAGAATCGATGTTCTCGTCAGCAACGCCGGGATCCAGGACTATGGCGACGTCGTCTCCACCACCGAAGAGTCCTGGGACAGATTGATGAATATCAATCTCAAGGGTGCCTTCTTTGCCGCGAAGTATGCCGTTCCACACTTGCTCAAACAGGGCGGCGCCATCGTCATCGTCGGCTCCGTCCAGAGCATGACTGCGATTGCCAGCTCCGTCGCATATGTGGTCTCAAAGCATGGGCTCCTCGGCCTCACCCGTGCCATGGCGCTCGACTATGCGCAGAAAGGCATCCGCGTGAACTGCGTCTGTCCTGGCGCCATTGATACTCCCATGCTCCGCTGGGCCGCCAGCCTCTCACCCGATCCCGAAACCGTCGTCCGGACCTGCGATCGCATGCACGCCATGGGACGCATCGGAAAACCCGAAGAGGTCGCCGACGCCATCCTCTATCTCGCCTCGCCCATGGCTTCTTTCATCACCGGGGCTGCCCTGCTCGTCGACGGCGGCATGCTCGTCCCCGCCGGCGGCATGGGATTCCAGGAGGGCGGCACAGGAGCCGCAACCCGCGAATGAAGTTACAAGGAAAAACCGCCATCATCACCGGCGCCGCCGCTGGCATCGGCGCAGCGAGCGCTACGCTCTTTGCCGCCGAAGGGGCCAAAGTGGTCGCGGTCGATCTCGACCGCGCCGGAATTGAGGCCGTATCCGCCCACATCGCCAATTCCAACGGGAAATGCATCGCAGCGCCGGCCGACGTCAGCAAAAACGCCGACGTTCGCTCCGTCATCACTCGCGCCATCGAAACCTACGGACGCATCGACATTCTCTTCAACAACGCCGGCATCGTTCCGCCCGGCAAGATCGACGTCATCTCCGAAGACCAATGGGATCAGGCCATGGCCGTGAACGTGAAGAGCATGTATCTCTTCTGCCACGAGATCATCCCGCGCTTTCGCGAACACGGCGGCGGCGTCATCCTGAACACCGCGTCAGCCACGGCTTTGCGGGCGGTTGTAGATCGCGCCTGCTACACGGCGACCAAAGCAGCCGTCATCGGCCTCACCAAATCCATGGCGCTCGACTACGTGAAGGAAAACATTCGCGTCAACTGCCTCTGCCCGGGCACCATCGACACCCCGTCCCTCGCCAGGCGCCTCGCCGCCTTCCCCGATCCAGCGGAGGCCCGCAAGAACTTCACCGCTCGCCAACCCATGGGCCGCTTTGGCACCGCCGAAGAAATCGCCCACGCCGCGCTCTACCTCGTCTCCGACGAGGCCGCCTTCGTCACCGGCATGGCCTTCGCCATCGACGGAGGCTTCAGCCTGTAAATGCCGCCGTGCCACGTCAGCCTCGTATCGTGGAAAGGCCGGCGCGCGTGCCGCATCTCCAACAGCACCATCGAACTGACTTTCCTCCTCGGCGGCGGCCACATCGCCGACCTGCGTCTCTGCGGATCCGAAGTGAATGCTCTGTTCGAATCGCCCTGGCCCACAATCGAACCGCAATCGTTTTCTCCCGAAGCTCATAATTCAATCTACGGATCCGGCCCCGTCGGCCGCCTGCTCTGCGGCTACACCGGCCACGCCCTCGCGCTTGGCTATTTCGGATTGCCCTCCGACGACGATGCCGAACGCGGGCTGCCCTTGCATGGCGAAGCTGTGGCGGCTGACTGGAACATCGCGCAAATAGAAGTGAACGATGAAGTCGCCCGGGTATCAGCCGAAGTTCTCCTTCCGCACACTGGCCTGCGTTTCAGCCGCGAATTCAAGCTCCACGCGGGCGCTTTCACTGTGGCCATCGAAGAGACTGTCTTCAATTCGCGCAGCGAACGGCGCGACTTTCAATGGGTTGAGCACACGGCCTTCGGCAGGCCTCTGCTCGACGACCGCGCGACGCTATATCTCTCTGCCACGCGAGGCGTCACTTGGCCCCTCGGCTACGAAGGCCACGAACTTCTCGCCAACAATTGCGAATTTCGCTGGCCGCATGCCCCCGCAGCAGACGGCTCTACCATCGACCTGTCCCATCCGTTCGCCCGAAGCGGCACCGGTTTCGTCGCCGCTTTGCTCCTCGATGCTCATCGCAGCGACGCCTTCATCGCAGTTCACAATCGTCGTTTGAACTTGATCGCGGGCTACGTCTTCGACCGCCGTCATTTCCCTTGGGTCGCTCTGTGGGAGGAGAACTGCGCGCGCAATTATTCGCCTTGGAACGGGATCACGCGTGTCCGTGGCGTCGAGTTCGGCACCAGCCCCATGCCGCTTGGCTTGGATCACGCTCGCCAGATGCAAACTCTATTGGATGCGCCGGTATTCACTGCCATCGAGGCCAACGGCGGTCTCACCACGCGCTACCAGATCTTCATCGCTCCCGCGGCGTCGGAATTTGCGACGGTCTCAAACGTCTCCGCGGAACGCAACAAGCTCATCATCCATGGATCTTCTTCGCCGATCGTTCTCAGCGCTACTGAATGAGCCCATGCTCCCGCAGGAATGCGAAGATCTGCTGGTACGCGTCTTCCAACTGCGCGTCGTTGAACTGCCCGTGATTCCCGCCGTTGATCGTCACCAGTTTGTTCGGCACACCTGCAGCGGTCAGCGCCTTGTGCAGCCGCACAGACTGCTCATAAGGCACCACCGGATCGGCGTCGCCGTGGATCGACATGATCGGAGGCAGTCCCGCGCGCACGTATGTCAGCGGCGAAACTCTTTTCGCGATCGCCGCAGCATCCTTCTGGCTCCCCATCCACATCACCGCATAATTCTTCAGGTTCGGTCCCGCGATCAGGTCGTTCACGTCAGAGATGCCGTACCAATTGACGATCGCCGCCACCTTGATCGGCACATCGCCGAAGTTCGGATCGGCGGCGCAGTTGTTATCCAGTCCCGTGCCATCGGGCAGCATTCCCGTAATCAGCGACAAATGTCCGCCCGCCGAATGGCCCGTTAAAACGATCTTGCTGGTATCAACGTTGTATTTCTTCGCGTTGCGCACCACCCAACGCAATGCGCACCGCGTATCTTCCACCGCAGCCGGCGCCAGCGAAACGCTCGCCATGCGATACTCCACGTTCACCACGTTCCATCCCAATTCAAGGTACGGGAAGAAGAGCGGGGTCGCTCCCGTGCGGTCTCCCATAATCCACCCACCGCCGTGGATATATACCAGCGTCGGCGCCGGCGTCTTCTGGTCCATCCGCTGCCAAACGTCCAACTTCATCTGGTAGTTATTTGCGGTCCCGTACGTAATGTCCGGGTAAATCCAGTATTTATTTCCAACTGTCGCAGCCCATTGCTGCGTCGCAGAAAGCTGCTCGGATGCCTGGCCGAAGCACAGATTGGAAAAGGAGATTAAGAACGCGAGCAGAAGTGCGCAGCACAGACGCAGTTTCATAACTGGTTCACCCCAGATTATGGATTGGTTCGAACAAAGGCTTTAATCGTCGCGCACCGCTTTCCTTCCGACTCCCCGTGCGGACGCACCACATACTCGCCGACCGCTGCCGGCACAACAAACGTCTCGGCAAAATGGACAACGAACGGCGCGAACTTGCCCGTGGGGCTCTCCACCACGGCCTCCTGCCCTTCGCACAAGTTCAGAACGTTGACGCCTCCGTTTGTATTGTGAGGAACGGCCCCAGTGAACCAGTGCCGCCGCGTCTCGATGAACTCGCGCTCGTGCAGTCCAGTCCGTTCTTCGGTCCACCCATTGCCTTCCGCAACCTTCGAGATCTGGCTGACGAGGTTCTTCTCCACCCACCCGGTCGTGCGATACCACTGCACATTTCGCAAGCCATGTTCCAGGTGGATCGGTCGCGGCGTTCCGTCCAGTCCCAGCCGGCCCCAGTCCCACATCTTGAACGTGAAGATATACGGAGTGGCGCTGATCTCGAGCACCATGCTGTTCCTGCCGGAGCAATGTGGCGTGCCCGCCGGAATCGAAAAATGGTCATGCGTTTTCGCGGGCCACTTGTTCACGTACTTTTCGGCATCGAACGGCTTCTCGCCCTCCTGCGCCTCCCACAGTTCAGCGATCATTTGCTTGCGATCGATGTTCTCCTTCAACCCAAGGTACACGCAGCCTTCCTCGGTTGCGTCGAGCAGATAGTAGCTCTCATCCTGGGTATAGTGCATCCCGAACTTTTCCTGGATGTACTCCGTCAGCGGATGCACTTGAAACGACAGATTGCCCCCATCCATCGTGTCGAGAAAGTCGAACCGGATGGGAAACTCGGTTCCAAAGCGCCCGTGGACGGCATCGCCCAGCAATTCCCGCGGATGCTGAAACACCAGGTTAATCGAAGGGATTTCGACTCGGGCGTCCCCAAACCCGAGCAGCAGGCTGTTCTCCTCCGGCACGCAATCGAAGCACCATGCGTAGTTTTCCTGGTCGCGCGGAAGATCGCAAACTTCTTTCATCCACTGCCCGCCCCACGGTCCCGGATCGAAAAACGGCACCACGCGAAACGGTCGTCGCGCAGCAATCGCCAGCCCATCAGCAAGGGCCCGCCCCGAAATCATCTTCGGTGTATCACGGTCATTCGTATCAACCACGAAATCCATGCGCGAGAACAACGCCTTTTTGAGGCGATCCGCCGCCCGCCAATCGACAAAGAACGCGCGTTTATATTTCAGCGACGGCCGTTCTTTGCAGTTCTGCAGGCCAAGGTTCGCGATCTCCCCGGCACGCTGGCGCCGTTGGATCTCCCACCGCGCCATATCGCAATACACCAGCAGGTCCCCGCGCTCCGCAATCAGCGTAGCGCCCGTACCGATTACCAGCACCAGCCCCGCTGCTTCGGAAATCGATCGGCGCGCACTCGTGACTTTCGCTGGATCGAGGAACTCCGCGACTTCGTAATTGTTCATGAACCCGAAAACTGGATCGTCGCCAAGATCACGCGCATAAACTGCTTCAATCGCATTTGCTGGCAGCAAGCAATCCGCCGCCCGCACCACTTTCGCCGGCTTCAGCGCTAGTTCCAACTCACGTTGAATCTCGTCTTCAAAACATCCCGGGTAGCACTCCACGCACAACACAGTACCGCCGTCTCCAACCTTCGCCTTGAGTCGGTGCCCAATCGCCTCCCAGCCCACGTCACACGCCTCCGGCGAGCCGGAAACGGCAACAAACGGATATTTGTCGTAGTTGGATTTCACAGATTTCGACATGGACCCTCGGCCCCAGCCGCTTAGATATCTGTCTTCGTTATTCGGACTGTGCGACGCCGAGCGGCAAGCTGGATAATCCGGCGCGAATCTCCCCTCGCCGAACTTTCCGTCGTGAGTCCACAACCATCGTGTCGGCCTTACAACCTACGCCGGCTGGCCTTCTGTCCATCTTGAAAATACGGCGGCAACGATGTGTTGTTGCCGCCGCGGTTGAGCATCGCTGCGCGTTTAGAAAATGATCTTCGCAGAGAACTGTACTTGCCTCGCAGTTCCCGGTCCAATCTGGTTTGTATTCGCATCCGCAACCGTCTGGCTCACCTGTGCAAAGTTCGGGTTTAAAGCCGGCAGCCCGGTGTTGAGATCAATCGAACAAGTCGCCGGCGTGGTCGCAGTAGCTGCAGCCACTCCGTTTGCGCAGATTCCAGCATTACCCGGTCCCTGGAAATTCGGGTGATTCAGGATGTTGAAGATGTCCGCCCGGAATTCCAATTTGAATCCCTCAGTGATTGCAAAGTCCTTCATCAGCGAGAAGTCGATCTGTACGAATTTCGGACCAATGAACGTGTTGCGACCGACGTTGCCGTCCTGCCCGACCGCTCCGGTGAAGTCCGCGGGAACCGTAAATCCACTCAGGTTCAACACGGAGTTCGGATAGGCCCAATTGCCGTTCGAATTCTCCTGAATCTGTCCGGCGACGGAGTCAGGCCGTACCGGAACTCCGAAGAAGCCCGGCACCAGGGTTACGTTCACCGGCAGCCCCGAACGGGCCTGCAGGATGCTGGAAACTTGCCAGCCCCCTAGCACATTCCGCACGAAGCCGTTCGAGCCCTTCAGTTCTGGTAAGCCATAAACCAAGCTGCCTGTCAGGTTGTGCCGCACGTCCCAGTCGCCGTTACCGCGGTCGTAATTGGGATTCATCGGATTTGAGAACCCGCTGAACACGTTCACCATGTCGTCGATTTCATGCGACCAGGTGTAGTTCACTTCGTAGTTCAGCCTGCCTACGTTGTGCCGCACCTGCGCCTGCAACGAGTTGTAGCTCGACGACAAGCAATCGCAGTCATAGTTCTCGTTTGCAAAACCGCTGTACGGTCTCCCCGCCTGTGTGATGAAGTTCGCAGCATTCACGTTCACCGCCGCGAAGTCCACGCCCGCTTGCATATGGACCGCGTGGTTCCCAACATACTTAAGATCGAGCACGGTATTCGGAGCGATCTCCTGCTGGATGCCGAATAACCAGTTTGTGGAAACCGGGTCCTTCGCATTCGTCGGGAAAATCGAAACGTTCTGCGTGCCCGCAATCAAGGGCGGATTGGGCGACGGGTACGAAATCGAGAAGGGTGGATTGTTGAAGATCGCCTGGAACACGTTCACGTTGTAACTCGAGAGATCCGGGATGTTGCTGATCAACCCGAAGCCGAACTGCATCGGCATGTAGAACAGGCCGCCGTACCCGTGGATCACCGTCTTGCCGGTGCCGAATGGATCATAAGAGAATCCGATGCGCGGTGCGAAGTCGTTCTTAGGCGCGTTGTAAGCATCCTGGCTAGTAGGCAGGAACGACTGCGTCGCGATATCGAAATTCTGTTCGTTATTGTGGCGTTCGTTCCAAACCGTGTTGAACTCGTAGCGTAAACCAAGATTGATGGTCAGCTTTCGGCTCGCGTGCCAATCGTCCTGCGCGTAGAAGTCAATGTTGTTGTTTTGCACTCCAACGAATCCCGGGAAGCCGATCTTCTGTAGGACAAACGGGTTGTTATTTTCCAGATCGCTAAAGCTGCCGAAAGAATAGGTCTGCTGCGGCCGCAACCATTCATTCAACTGGTTAGCACGGTACTGCACGCCGAATTTCAAAGTATGCGATCCCGCCGTTTTCGTAACGTTATCGAAAATTTCAAACGTGTTGAACGGCGTGATTTGGTTAAACGTATTCGGTCCCGGTAGGGCGCCGAGGTTCGTGAAGAACCCTGTGAATGCAACCAGCGGTGAAGGAGTGTCGGAGTTCGTATTCGAATAGAACCGGTTCAGCGCCACGCTGAATTGATTGAGCAACGTCGGGCTGAAGGTGTGCGTCTCGTCGATTTTTCCGAGCTGAGTGCGCATGGCTTGCGGCGACGTCTGTCCTTGGTTCAATCCATACGTGTAATTGGTCAATGAGTCGTTGATGTTGTAGCGGAAGAAAATTCGATCCCTGTCGGTAATATTCCAGTCAACCTTGATCGAGCCGGTATCCTCCCGCAATATATCCGGCAGCGCAGCCGGGTCGTAGACCAAGTCCGCGCCGTTCGCAGGGTTCGCATCTGTGGTTTTTGGTACAGCGCATGAAGCCGGGGCAGGGGTACCTGTGCAGCCGGCAGATAGCGGAGCAAATTGTGCGAGGATCGGCGCGAGCGCGGGAGTCAGCGCCATATTCGTACGCACAATTTGACTCGGTATCTCGTACAACGCATTCAAGTTCGTGATGTGCGTCCGGTCTCCTTCATAGTTGATGAAGAAGAACAACTTGTTCTTGATGATCGGACCGCCAAGGTTGCCGCCGAATTGATTCAGCCGGAGCGGTGATTTCTCGCCCGTATTGAAGTAGTCCCTCGCGTCGAGCGATTGGTTGCGGAAGAACTCGAACAACGTCCCGTGGAAGTCGTTGGTACCCGACTTGGTGATGATGTTCATCTGCGGGCCCAGCGATCGTCCTGAATCTGCACCGAAACCGCTGTTCGTAAAATCAATTTCCTGGATGCTGTCAACGCTGGCGCGCGTAATGCGAGCCAATTCCTGGCCTTCGGTATCAAGGAAGCCGTTGATATCGCCGCGTGATGCGTTCTGTCCATCCACCGTCACGTTCAAACCGGTGAAGATGTTTTCCATGCCGTTGACGCTGCCCTGGAAAAATCCGGTCGAATCCACCGACCCCGGAGCGATTTCGAGGAAGTCGCTGACATCGCGGCCGTTTACCGGCAAGTTCGCGATTTGTGTCGCATTCAGCGTCGTGCCCGCTGCGGGCGATTCGGTGTTCACCGACGTGTTCGTACCGGTGACATCGACATTCGTCTGGCCGCCGGCAACGTTCAGCGCCAGGTTCGCCTGCACCACCGCGCCCACGTTCAATACAATCGTCTTGGTCTTCGACTCACCAAATCCTTGCGCCGTGGCCGAAACCACGTAGTTGCCGAACTGCAATGCCGAGCCAATATAAAAGCCCGTGCCGTTCGTGGTGACTGTCTTCGTCACGCCGGTCTGTTCGTTGGTGATCGTTACCTTTGCATTTGAAACTGCGGCGCCCGATGTATCCGTCACCGTTCCGTTGATCGTGCCCACGTCGAACTGAGCGAATACGCTGCACGCTGTGAGGATCACGACAAACAAAATCAGCATCTGACGCAAAGCTCTCGGGGTGCGCTGTAGGTTGTCTCTCCGCGCATTGATTGTCATAGCGATGTCTCCCGCCTCCGTAAAGGACGCAATACTGCCCAACGATCGAAATCGTATTCCGGCTGTTCCATGCGAGTCAATCATTTTTTTGCGCGTTTTACCGGAAACGATCTTCGTTTTGTTCTTTTTCGGGATCAAACTGCTCTTTTCCCTCCCCCGGAACGTGCTATCTTTCCTCCAAATTTCTCTTTGCCCTCTCACGGAACCTGCCTGAACGAAAAAAGGGCCGGCATCTCTGCCGACCCTTGCAATGCAGTTGGTTGCACTCTTTAGAAGCTGAACCGCACTCCAAACTCGCTCCACAACGAACGAGGCGTAATGGTACTCGACGGATTGATGAACCCAACCGGATGACCGAAGCTGGTCGGATCAGCAATGCTGGCTCCGAAGTTATTGCCATAATTCGCCCGGTTCGTCAGGTTGAACGCTTGCGCCATCAGCTCCACATTCAAGTGTTCGCCGAAGCGGATGGTCCTCGCCAGTCTCATATCGAGCTCGAAGAAGGCATCACCGCGCAACGGATCGAAGTTGGCAATGGTGCAGTCAGCTGCCGATCCATTCAAGCCGTAGAAGCAATTCTGCGCCGCCGTATTGGCTGCGGCGGAGCTGCTGAAGTTTGAAGGCGAGAACGCCAGGTAGTCCGTCGGATGGGCCTTCGTGACCACGACGGCGTTCGTGGTGCCGCCACCGGTATTCAGGGCGTTCCCCGAATTGGTCAGGTTATACGGACGTGGTGATCCGAATTGCAGGATTGGAGAGAGCCGGAACTTCCACGGCATCTCGACAATGCCCGCGATCGTTACGTGATGACGCTCGTCATTCGTCGATGGGCCCCACTCGTATGGTGCAAACGGTGCCACCGCCAGGCGCGGATAGTTACGGAAGGCCGAGAAGCCGCCCGTGTCGTATCCATAAGCCCACGACAACGTGTAGTTCGCGTCCACTTGGAAGTGATTGCTCATCCGTTTGCGATAGCTGAGGTTGATGCCGTCATAGTGCGAACGGCCAATCGACTCCTCAACGCGAACACTCGCCAGCTCAGGTTCCGTGCTCGCTGCGAACGCGTCAGTCAGCGGTGCAGTGCAGCAGACGCCGCCGACCGGTACCTTCTGGTCAACGTTAATGGTCCGATTTTCGTGCAGGTCAAGCACGTGGGTATATTCCGCCTCAATCACTGAGTCGTTCGTAATGCCCCACGAGTATCCAACGTTGAATTCCTCGGAAACCGGGTTCTGGTAACGAGGGTCAATCAAACGTCCAGTGCTGCCTGCAACCAGTTGCGACGAGGGCGCCGCGATCGTCGGCATGGGATCGACGCCATAGCGCCAGTCGCCCAGCGCGACGCCGGTGCCCGGAACGATGTTCGTCGGATCATTCAGTGTGAACAAGGTTTGGAAGATGGTTGGATTTGCCTGCTGCTCCATGAACAACGGAATGTTCTGGAAGCTATTGCCGTAGTACAGCCCGAACCCGCCGCGCACTACGTGACGGCCTCGACCGGTGATGTCGTAAGCGAAACCAACCCGTGGGCTGAAGTCAAAGTCGTCGTTATTCGGCACGCTCAAATACGGATTCGTGAACGAACTGTTGAGCGCCTGCAATTCCTGGAATGTGCGGCTTTTCGGAATGTCCGATTGACCGAGCGCGTTGTAGTCCTTGTCCCAGCGTATTCCGAGGTTCAACGTCAATCGCGGGGAAACTTTCCAATCATCCTGAAAATACAAGCCAAGTTGCTTGGTCGCCACCAGGAAGTACGGATCGCCATTCGCAACCGTCATTCCCGTAACCAGCCCTGGCGTCGCGAAGCCTTCCGGATAAGTGCCAGGGTCCCCAAGTACCACGCTCGGGTTCGCAGCGAAATCAATCTCCAGCGTGGAGCTGAATTCGAAGAATCCGCCTTCGACTGGGTTCCAGATGTAGTCCACACCGCCCTTCAAAGTATGCTTCCCGATGGTTTTCGAGATGTCATCCTTGAACTGCCACTTCCGCTGGTACGACTGCTGTGGAACGTTGGTATTGGTGCCGAACGACGCGCTTGGGAACGTGATCAGAGGCTTGCTGATGGTGCTGTTGATCAGGTTGTTCCAGTATTGCCAGCCGGCAGTGAACTGGTTCACCAGGGTTGGCGAGATCACCGAATTGAAGGTGAAGTTCGCAACCTGCAAATGGTTCACCGTAAAGTTGCCGTTGGTGAGATCGCCGGTCCCATCCGACTGATCGTTCAGGCTGTTATTCGCTTGTGAACTGTAGGAGATGTAGGCCGAGTTCTTCGAGTTAATCGCCCAATCCATGCGGCCGTTGTAACGCGTTTCATAGAACGGACGCGGGATCACCGCCGCCGGCTGCACGTCGGTAAACGCTGACGCCGCTTTCGACAGTTCTGCGAACGAGGTCGGATCTTCCGGCAGTCCCTGGCTCTCGCGTTCACGCTCGATCGCGAAAAATCCAAACAGCTTGTCCTTCACGAAAGGGCCGCCAACCGAACCGCCAAATTGTTGGCGACTGTAATCCGGATGGTTTGAAATAAAGCCCGTTCCATCGCCGGTCGGATCTTTTTCAGCCGTGTCCAGCGCGGAGTTGCGGAAATAACCGAACAGAGATCCGTGATACAGGTTGGTGCCGGACTTCGTGATCATGTTGATCGCGGCGCCTTGCGAGCGCCCGTTTTCTGCGGAGAAGCGCTGCGTGCTGATCTGGAACTCTTGCACCGCTTCCAACGGCAACTGCATCACCATGCCGCCAACCGTGTTGTCTTTGTTGTCGATTCCGTTGACCGTAACGTTCACGTTGCGGCCGTCAGAGCCGTTCACCGACAGAATCGCATAGCGGTTCTTCGTGGGGTCGTACGAGTCAGTTTGACGGACGCCCGGAGCAAGATACGCGAGGTCAGCGGCATCGCGCCCGACCAGCGGCATCTCCTGCACCTCGCTCGGTGTAATCTGCGTACTCACAGATGTCTTTGCCACATCCACTAGCGGCGCGGCTTCTGTCACTTCCACTATTTGGCTTGCCGAACCTGGCTCCAGTATCGCGTTCAGCGTGGACGTACGCCCAACCAGCAGTTCCACAGTTTGCGACAGCACTTGAAAGCCACCCTTGGTGGACTTCACCGTGTACATCCCTGCTGGAAGCAGGTCAAAACGGAAATTCCCTTCGCTATTCGTGCTCACTGCTCTGGTAGCGCCCGTCGCATTGTTCGTGATCACAACATGGGCGTCGGCCACCACCGCCTGCGACTTGTCGTAGACGGTGCCGACCAGCGTCGCGCTGGCCGTAGCTTGAGCGAATAGTTGTGCCGCGCATAGGACGAGTGCCAGCGCAACTAGACCTCGGATGATTGTCTCTTTCATTCGTTTCCTCCAGGGTTGATTACTTTCGGAATTGCTACCGCGGCTGCGTTCTACGGCGAGAGACAACAAAAAGAACCCCAAAAACGGCGAACCTAGAATCCGCCAACCCACCTTTGGGGCAGCTTCTTCGCACTTTTGCTTCCAACACTAAAGTGCTTTGTTCACAATTATTTACATTGAGACTTGCCGCTGGTGGGTATTGAATTCAGGATGGCGGAACATCGAGAATATGGAATTCTATATTTCGATCGACGTAATGTTGCGCTGTGCCTGCCATTATCGCGCGCCCTGGGGCGCTTAGAAGAATTGCCCCGCCCAGTTCCCACATCGATTCCTGCAATTTAGGCGTGTCACCACCAAAAGATTGGCCTTACTCCTTCTTGACATCGGCCCGGAATCGAATCACAATCTGCGCCTTCGTGTCGGCCTCCGGCCGGCCCTTTCCCCGAAGACTATTTCCTGACCCGTCCCAGCGCGGACACTCCGGCCCCCTCGCAGTCATTCAACCACTAAGGAGATCCGAGATGAACTCACCTCGGCGTTTGGGCCAAGCTCCATTCAACTGCGTTGCGCTAACGATCTTCGTCGCGAGTCTTACCATCGCGACCTTCGCACAAACCAAAACTCCGGTTATCAAGGTAGTTAAACCACAGATATCTGAGACATGGACTGCCAACCTTCCGGCAAGCGAAAAAGAGGTAATGAAGAGCGCACCCGCCAACTTCTATCACCTCGGTCTCGCGACCGTAGGAGGAAATCCGAATGTCCAAAGAATCAACCTCGAGTTCGCGCAATCCGCGACCATTACGAAGATCACTTCCACCGCTGACTTCAAGGTCACGAACGAGAGCAGTTGTGCGCTCGGCCGCCATTATCAGGAGGGCAGCAGCTGTTCGCTCGTGGTGAACTTCGCACCCAAGGGACCGGGACACCGCATTGGCAAAATCACCATTGCCCAAGATCAGAGCCCTGAGCTTGCGACCGTCGGCCTCGGCGGCTACGGATATGCTCCAGTCGTCAGCTTCATACCGGCTGTCATCACCACGGTACCGAACACCTATCCCTCAAAAGTCGGGCTTCTTTCCGGAGCGCACAACCTCGCGATCATGGGCGACAGTCTGGTGGTTGCCGATACCGGAAATAACCTGGTGCGGCTGATCGATTCTGGCGGAACGCCCAAGACCGTGGCCAGCGGCTCGAGTGCGCCATGGGGAGTGACCGCGGACACGTTCGGGCAGATTTATTTCTCTCGCCCCGCGGCGAACGCGATAGACGAGATTTATGATTACGGCCCGGTGGTGCAAATCAATGGGTCGGGAACGGGAGCCTGCCCGGCTGCGACGCCTTGCACCCTCAACGGCCATGCCGTCAGCCAGCCCGGCGAACTGTCGATGGATCCGTACAATCACATGTTCTGGGTGGACGGGGATGCTGGAGGGGCGTTTTCTACCGTTCAGCCTCTCCCCGCGAACTTGATTTTCCTTTACGATCCGTTCCCCTTCCAAACGACCCCTCCGGGGGCGGCCGCGATCGACGCGGGTGACAACATCTATTCCCTCTGGTACAACGGGGGCGAATGCGAGATCGTTCAACAATCGCTCTACAACGCTGAAAACAACAACGTTTCCTTCAACAAAGTCGCCGGAGGCCACACCTGCGGCTTCAGCGGAGATGGCGGTCAAGCGAACAACGCTGAGATCGGCAGCTCTATTGGCCAGTTCACATTCGATTTGGCTGGTAACCTTTATTTCACTGACACGGCCAACCAGCGAGTGCGCCGAATCGACTACACCACCGGCGTCATTCGCACCATCGCTGGCAACGGAACCGCCGGTTATACGGGAGACGGCGGCGCGGCGACAACCGCGACCTTGAGCTCTCCGACTGGTGTAGCCGTCGACTCCGAAGGCAACGTCTTCGTCATCAGCAGTGCTGCCTCCGGCCAGGTCATCCGCCAGGTTGGTCCCGGCGGCCACGTGCTCTTCCCCGGCCAAAGCAAAGGTACCTCCAGCGCACCCCTTTTCATAACCGTATCAAACACAGGCAACAGCACTCTGATCCTTACCAACGTGGTTATGGCGGGGACAAATCCCACACAATTCCAAGTCGACAACACGACGACTACCTGTAATCTCACCGCCGGCGCGGCTTTGGCATCCGGGGCCACCTGCAAGATTGGAGTCATCTTCACGCCAACGGCCACCGGTCTTCAGCAGGCGACTCTGAATATCCTCGACAATTCCGTCATCGGAAACGACAGCATCGTCCTCAAGGGCGATGGCACGTTACCGGCTGCAACCTTCAAAATCACTGCCCCGGCAAATGGCGCATCGTTCGTGTCGGGCAGCGCTGTGACCTTATCCGCGAGCGTTACGCACTCGGGTACGCAGCCCACGGGCAAGGTTCAATTCAAAGTGGATGGAGCCAATTTCGGCAGCGCTGTCACCCTTTCCTCGGGAGCAGCCTCCACCAGCGTGACTGGCCTCACCACCACCTCCCACACCTTGTCCGCCACCTATACCGGTGATGCCAACTATGCCCCGGGTGGTCCCATCAGCGTTTCCATCGCCATCACAGCCTCGGGGACGTACATTGAGCCGCCGCCGGTGAAAAAGTCTCCGCCCACCGGCTCGAAAGGAAACATCATCGAGCAATAAACAATTCGCCTGGCACCATTTCCAGGAACGTCTCAATTGTTCTTGGAAATGGAGCCATCCGCGCATTTCGCAGCCAATCTGCCCACCACGATCGGCCAATCCGGCCTTCTCCGCCTTCGCGGTGAAGGCCGGATTTATCTTTTGAATTGTCTTTCTCGATCAAGTCGGACCTGCGCCTCGATAGCTTGCGTCACGACCCACGCTTTCAAAGGCTTTCCCGCCGCATGGGCCTTGTTGCCTAAAGTCGTGCGAACTCCCCAGGCCGCCAATTGCGACCGTTGACTTCCAGGGCGTACGCCTCCGGTCATGGCGTCGTACGCCCGATATTCCAGTGGTGAAATTGTCCACGGGCGCCGCTCGCGGCAGAAGTTTCAGCGTTTCTTCTTCAAGCGGGCGAAGAATCGCATGATCGATGCGCACATGCATTAGTAGCCCACACCGCCGACATCGGGCGGAATCACCAAACCATCGGCGCTAACGCATGTTGGAAGCCGGGGCGCGACGAAGAATCGGCCATGCACGCGCCCCAGCCGAGAAGAACCGAATCCTCGCTCCGATGCCGGGGACCCAATGGTTTTAGACATTTGGCATGAAACGTCATAAAGCCCCAGGGCCGGAAATTACGCGACCCCAAGGGGCAGTCGCTGGCGGACGCTGTCACTGCATGGGGACCGTTTTCTTCGGCTCGTCGCCTAATACTTGGATGTCCATGTTTACGAATTGCGGCGCTAACACCTTGTTGATGGCGTTTACCGAAGCTTGAGACTGCGATGTATCCGGCTTTGGGATATGAACATCGTCGAGATGGAACACGAACTTCTTCGTCGAAGAAGACTCGTCCGGCTTTAGGATGCCGCCCTTCACTGAGCCGGTGAAATCGAATACAGCACCGGAGCCCTTCACTGAGTTGTCAGCACCCGTCACCTGAATCAGGCCCACATCCGAGGACAATGAAAGAACGCGGAGGAGGAATTTCCCTTCGACGGGATCCTTGCTTTTGTTTCGGAGACTGGCTTCGACAGTGACGGTTTGAGTGTGGTCATCGTAAGACAGATCCGCCATATCGAGGGCGACCTTGCCCGAGAGATCGGCCAAATTCGAGAGGTCGGGACTCCCGTGCTGCGCCGGTGTCGCATTGACGGTTATGGCCGCGGTGTAAACCTCGTTGGTCCCGCTGCGATTATCAACCCAAAGGGCATGAAAGGTTCCAGCGGCGTCGGCCGTCAGGCCGGCGGTGTCGCCGCCGTGAAACTCAGGAGATCCGGAAACACTCAGTGTGATCGGGCCATGCGAGTCTGCGTCGTTCCCGCTGACGAAGCCAGTCATGGTGACGGGTGCATCTTCGAGGCGAAAACGCGCCGGCTGCTCGGCAACTTTGACGCTCGGCAGCCAGGTTTCGCCACCGTCGAGGGAGGCGCTGAAGCGCGTCGTATAGCCGATGTTATCCGGACTATCGCGGCGGTCGTACCACGTCACGCCCACGATTCCTGACTTGTTCACGGCCAGAGTTGGCATGAAGTTATTTGGATGGTGCGCGAGATCGGACCGCGCGTCATCGATGGCTCGTGCGTTCGTCCACGTCACTCCCCGGTCCTTCGAATACGTAAACATGATACGGGCATGTCCGGTGCGGAGGTCCGTCCATGCAAGGTAAATCCGATCCTTGAACAGGCCGGACTGGGTATCGACGGCGAGACTGTCCACGGTCCGAGTGGTTGAGGATTCTGAGCAGTATTTATCGGTGGCCTTCGCCACCTTCGGCTTCTCCCAACCGTCATTGGAAACGAGGACAACGGCAATCTCGCAGGTGGGCGCACCCGGCATACCTTCCCATGAGGCGGCGGGCTCGTTCTCGTCAGCAATCGCGCTCTTCTTCAGGCTCTCCCAGTTCGAAACCACGACGGTACCGTCGGAGAGGAGCGCGAGCTTGGTGGGCAACGAGTGGAGGAGCCGGTGTCCGCTCAACACTCCGTAAACGCGCGGATAACTGAAGGTCGCGCCGGAATCGTCAGAGTGAACCAGATCGAGGGAAACGGCCGGAGACAGGAGGGTGTCGAGCGCGGCAGCGCGCGCCTGGTAGGTGACGTACATCCGTCCGTGATGAGGGCCCGAAGTGCGATCGAATGCCAGCCACGGACGATCGCCGGAAAGAAACTTCCCTTTCGCCTCCCAATGCGCGCCGTTGTCTGCCGATCGATAGATTTGCAGGAACCAATCGATGGCGGGATCGAGCCGAGGTGAATCGCCAATCGCACCGAAATAAGCAGCTCCGTCGGGATCGTAGTCGCAGATAGGATCCCCGGACTCAGGGATTGTTGGCCCGATTTTCCAGGTCGCGCCGCCATCGTCCGACGTGTACGAAACGGTGTGCATTTTTCGTTCCGCCATCTTCATGGTATCGACCATGGAGCATGCAACGAGTTTTTGAGGGTCGCTCGGATGAGCTGCAATCAGGACTTCATCGTGTGGACTGTTATGGTCGGCTGTGCTGACCTCGAAATTCTTACCGACAGTGATGACGCTGGACGCAAGTGATCCCGTAGAAGCGGGCTTCGATTCATGAGGACCCGCCGCAAACGCCTGAGAGACAAGAAAACAAACCAGAATCGCCCGAAAGAGTGCACAGTTAGCTTTCTTCATGTCCTTCTCCTCTTCGCACGCGAATAACAACCCCACGCTCACGATTCAACGCGATCGGTAGTGCCTATGGCGCCGAGGGTTGCAGATGTTTATCGAACCAGCGGATCACACGATTCCAGTAGTCTTCGGCATTGGCCGCGCTCCATGTGCCTTCCCAGTGCTCCTCGCCGGCATACTTGGCGTACTCCACTTCCTTGCCCAGCCGCCGCAATCCCACAAACACTTCGTCAGCCTGGGTCGGCAGAACAGCACGATCAAGTTCGCCCTGAATAATCAAAAGCGGGGTCACGACGCGATCGAGATAGAAGATTGGCGAGTTCTCGATGTAGCGATCACGAAACTCCCACGGTGTGCCTTCCATGCCGCCTTGACCTGTTTCCGACCAACCGATGGCGCCGGCGCTACCGGACTGGTCCATCGCACCGTAATTGCTGATCAAGTCGCCTGGGCCTGCGCTATCTACAGCGGCACGGAAACGAGAGGTCTGCACGATAAGAGAGAGCGTGGAGTATCCGCCGTAGCTATGCCCCATAACGCCAAGCCGATTGGGATCGGCGACACCAATCTCAATCGCCCGGTCGACCCCCGGCAACACCGTCTTGAGCAGATCGCTCATAGGCGTTTTCTTACGCAGAGGAGTGTCGGGAAGCAGAACTGCGTAACCGCGCGTGGCGAGTATCTGGAGATTTTCGACACCAGCGCCTGAGAGGCCAAAACGATTAGCAGTATCCGAGCGGAGCGATCCCCCGTAAACGTCGACAATCAACGGGTAGCGCTTCCCTTCCTCATAGTTTGCGGGGAGCAGCAACGCGCCGTGGAGTTCCTGGCCGTCGATGGCCCGCCAATCGATAATGCGCACTTTGCCGAACGCCAGACGTTCCACGCCCGGGTTGACGTGAGTGAGCTGGTGGCGATCCTGGAAACCAGGACCGGATATCCAAATGTCTTCAGGATGCTGTGAATCTTGCGCGACATAGACGAGCGTCTTGCCGTCATGGCTTACATCGGTCGTGAAGATGGAATCGCGGCTGAAGTAGTGTGGTTCCTCAAAAATGCGAGTTGCCGACCCGTTAGACGGATCGACACGCCAGTAGCCCGTGTCCTTCGTCTTGTCGTCGCGCGCGAGAACCAGCATGGTGTCGCCATCTTGCGACCAGAGCCTGCCTCCACCGGCGGGCACCGCAATTTCAAGCACGGTGCGGTCCGGGACCTCCGCGACGACACGGAACGAGTGCTGCGCCGGCGACGCCGCCCAGATCTTGTTGGAACCAACCCTTCCGTACGATTCCGTGCTGAGGAGATAAATGGTGTCGCCACGGGAGTTCCAGAGCGGGGCACGATTGTCGTCGTTGAATGGAGGGTGCTTTTCTCCACCAGTCAGGCTTTGGGGCTCGCCGCCATCTGCACTTACGACGTAACACTCCCCTTTCGCACTGAGATAGGCGAGTGTGCGTCCGTCGGGCGACCAGCTTACCGATTGACCGTAGTCCTGTTCAGTTTTTGCGACAATCGTTTTCGAAGCGTGGTCTCTCAGGGAATAAAGATCGATTTCATAAACGGGTTGCTGTGTGTTGTCCTCGATTCCCTTCCAATTTGTGTACGCGATGGACTGGCCGTCCGGGGAGAACCAATACCCCAGCGGTCGAGCTTGCTTCACGATATGGTCAATTTTTCCGGTCGCCACATCGATGAGAGCCAAGTCGCCGTTGTAACGGTTCATCCAGGTTTCGTCGTTGACCTTTTTTGCCGGCGCTTTCTCTGTCGACTTTTCGGTATTCGGCTCGGAGGTAAAAACCGTGACGGTGGGTCCGTCAGCCTTCGCGGCAGTCGGCGCCGTGGAAGGCGGTGCGGTGAGGTCCGCCGCCTGTTCCACGGTCATACCCGCTGGCAACACTTTCACCAGGATGGTGCGGCCGTCGGGAGACCAACGCGCCACTTGAAAGTTAAAGAACGGACGGATGATCGCATCGGAGAGCTGTCGCATTTGACCGCCGGCCACGTTCCATATCCAGAGATGCTCCGTGCCGCTGCGGTCGGAATAAAATGCAAGGCTCTTGCCGTCGGGCGACCATACCGGGCTCGAACTAGTTCCCTTGCCCTGCGTAAGATTACGGGTCTCGCCGGTATGCGTGTTCGTCACCCAGACATCGCATCCCACAGCCTCGCTGAACGCGCCCGTGCGGGTGTAATACATGTAGCACTCATCCCTCGTGCTCTCGCGTTTCCGGTCGTCCTCCACGGTGTAGGCCACCCATTGGCCGTCGGGCGAGAGGGCAATCGGCATTCGTCCCGCAAAGGAGAGTGCGCCGAGGGCGTCGCGAATGCCGAGCGGCTTCTGTTCCTGGGCGTGGACGGTTGCCAGCAAGACGATGGAAATGACGGTCCAGCGAAGGATCACGCGCAATAAGAACATCGGAGCTACTCCCAACCACGACGAATACATTCGTGCGAAGCGCACACGTAGAGCACGGGCGTGGGCGCGACTCGTCGATTTGGCGTTATATACAAGAAACACCTGAGGGCCATAATTTTCCGGAGAGATTCCACCGTTTTTCGATCGATGCAAAGTTTCGATAGGTAGAAATTGTTCTTGCGCGCGGAAATCGGTTGTATATACTCCCCAAATTCCTACCGACGCAAGTCCAGCAGGCTGAAACTTGCACGACAGTTTCTTCCCAGGAGAGCCCGTGGAGCAGTTCGGCATACATTCGTCGTGGGTCGCTACCCGTGCCGGCGCCGCCGGAGTGCCGGGGCGGACGGATGCCCGACAGCGAGACCTTCTCACGGGGGAGATTACGACACAATACGATCTGCTGCGGGAACCCGTTTTCCGCTACCTGGTCACGATCGGGGTTGGGGCAGGCGAGGCCGAGGACATCCTCCAGGAGGCGTTCCTGCGTGCGTATCAACACCTGGCCCGCCGACCAGGACTGAGCCATAACGTACGAGCGTGGATCTTCCGTGTGGCGCACAATCTTGCGATCAACGGCATGAAGCGGAAGGCCAAGTTGAGTTACGGCCTGGAGCTCTCCCATCTGGATTCATTGGCCCGAGGCAACTTCGCGCCGTCAGCGGAAGAAACGCTCCTAGAGCAAGAAGCAGTTGAGCAGACTCGCGCTGCCATGGCAAAGCTGACTCCGCACGAACAGCAGTGCCTTCAGTTGCGTGCCGAAGGGCTCCGTTACCGCGAAATCGCCGAGATTGTCGGGACCGGCATATCTGCCGTCGCGGAAGCAGTCGCAAGAGGCTGCCGTAAGCTCACAGACTAGAAAAACCCTGCGGCCCTGGTACTGGCGGAGAGTTTCCATCCGACTCAGCTTTACTGCGTCTCTGGCTTCGAATCGGAGCCCGCTTGCGCCTTGGTGTAGCCGGTGATCTCGACGCCGAGATGGAAATTCGTCTTCACCGAAGAAGCTGCCTTCAAATGCCACGGTACCGCGTCGGTCACGGCATTGGGTTCAAGGGCCGTCAGGTCTCCAAGGGCCGTCGCATAATCGAACACCGCTCCTATTCCTGATTTTCCGTTGGAAGCGTTGAGGAAGGTGGGCGGATCGTACGGCTCGTGCGACTTGATCATGTACGGATGCGCAAGTTCTTTCACTTCCACCTTGAACGGCGGATATAACGTTTCCTTCGATGTGTTCTTCAAGCGTATTGGAACAACCGCTTCGCCAGTCTGCTGGTCGTACGAGATGGGATCGAACGCGAGCGTGATCTTGTCGGTCAGCGAAACTGGTGTCTTAGCAGTCGCAGGCTGCTCGCTTTTCACAGCCTCGCCCGTGGATACGCGAACGGCCGCCGTATAGAGCTGATAAGTGCCGCTTCGAGCATCCGTCCAAAACGGATGGAAGAACCCGTCCTCCGACGCCGTAAGGCCGATGTAGTCGCCCCCGTCCACCCAGCGAGACACGGCGGAGACGAAATCTGCGGTGACCATTCCACGCTCCGTCTCCGTAAAGGCCCCCGGCCGCAAATCGCCTGATCCGAATGGAGCAGATGCAACGCTTGATAGCCGCTTCTTTGCCATCAAGGTCGCTCCTCCATCGGTAGAAGCTGTGAAAGAAACGTAGAACCGATCTCGCTTGGGAAAGCCGTCAGTGTCGTAGTACATGATGCCGAGGTTTCCATTAGTGTCGACGGCGAGCATCGGCTGGAATTGAGAGGCGTAGGCCGGTGCGTTCGGCTCGACAGGCTTCGGGGTGGTCCACGTCTTTCCGTGGTCGCTGGACCAAGTGAGCATCAGGCGAAAACGGCCGTTTTCAACGTCGGTCCACGCAGAATAAATGCGATCGCGGAACTTAGTGCTGCGATCCACGGCGAACACCGGCGCACCGACCTGGTCAACTTGCCCGCTCCTCTGGGCCGCCCGCAATACTGCAGCACCGCCAAACCGGGCGGTTCCGATGGTCTGAAGAGGCGAGAATGTTACGCCACCATCTTTCGACTCCGAAAACACCACCTTCCATGTGTCGGCTGTTTTATCAGTGGAATAGTTCGGATACTCGATGATCGGGATGAACAGCGTGCCGTCGGATAGAACGAGCAGGTTCTCCGCGCCCATGCCATTGTCCTGGCTGCGCGCGACTTCGATCGGACCGATGAACGATCGCCCATCGTCCGACGAGCGGAACAGCACCACGCGGCGCTGCATCTTCAGGTCCTCAAGTTCGTTCGAACCCGGGACGTCGGTCTCGTCCGTAAGATACACACGACCGGCATAGGGACCGTATGTGTAGTCGGTGGTCAGCATCTCGTGATCGTGATGCTTGCCGAGGTTCAGCCCCTTGTCCCACGTCTTCCCGCCGTCTTCGGATCGATAGAAGGTCATCCCCTCGAAGTTAAGCCCCATGAAATATGCGGTACCGGTGATTCCAAACCCAACTTGCGGATCGGCGCTCGATCCCGTCGGCAGGGCGATGTCCGTCCACTCCGCGCCGCCATCGAAGGATACGTAAGGTTTCGTGATGAAGCTGGCGCTCTCTGTGGTGCCCACAATCGAGCCGCCGATGAGGTTCTTCGGATCCCGGGGATTGGCCGCCACCATGGTTTCGCAATGCGGTACGTCACCATCGCGGCTGACGAGAATGTTGGGGCCGATAAGAATCTTCGACACCGTCGGCTTCGTCGCATCGTTCTCGGCGGGAATCGCCGCGACACTGAGGAAAGCGACACCGATCGCGAGGAGCAGCTTGTTCGTGAGCTTCGAAAAACCGAGATTTCGCCCTGCCATTGGGCCTCCTGAACGCAAAATGTCCTACTGGCCCGCGGCGGAACTCGCCGATCCCGCACTGCTGCCGAGATACCGGTCGAGCCACGCGATACGACGGTTCCAGAAGTCAATGATGTTGACGGGTTCCTGAATGACGTGCCCTTCGTGGTCGTACTCGAGATACTCAACGTCCTTTCCGAGCCGCTTCAGTCCATTGAAAATGTTGCCGCACTGAGAACAGACGGAATCAGCGCCGCCACTCTCCAGCATCAAGGGCGTTTGAATTTTCTCGAGGAAGAACATCGGCGAGTTCTCCCAGTAGCGCTCTTTCAGGTCCCACGGATCGCCTTTCATTCCGCCCTGACCTTCTTCGTAGTAGCCCTCCCCGCCCGAGGTTCCGTTCAGGAATGCGCTGTATCCCATGAACAGATCGACCGGCGCGGCACTAGTCGCCACCGCGGCCTTAAAGATCGTGGTGCGCGTCAACAGCGCAACCGTGTTGTAACCACCGAAGCTTTGTCCCATGAGCGCCAGGCGATCGGGATCGGCGACACCGAGCTCCACAGTTTTGTTTATCGCAGGAATCACTGCGGAAACCAGATCATCCACGGGGGTGCCAGGATGAAGCGGAACATCGGGGTACAGTACCGCGTAGCCGCGGGATGCCAGCATCTGGAAGTTGAAGCAGCCGCCCCAGCCGAAGCCGAAACGATTCACTTTGTCGGATCCATAGTCGCCGCCGTACACCCACACCACCAGGGGATAACGTTTGCCCTCCTGGTAATCGCCGGGGAGCAGCAGCGCGCCATGCAGGTGCTCATTGTGAAGCGACATGAAGTCAATGATTCGAATCTTGCCCATGCTTGCAGATTCGAACTGCGAATTCAGCTTTGAAAGTTTCCGCGCTTCTCCGTTGTTCACGTCGAGTGCCCAGACCTCATCCGCGCTCGACGCTGATTCCGAAGAGTAGACCACGGTGTTCGAACCAGGCAGGCCAGTGAGCGCTCCGGCTTCGCGCATCGCCATCGACTCATTCCCTTCGTATACCTTCTTGGCTGAGCCGGCCTCGAGGTTCACAGCATAGATAGCATCTTTCTTCGTGTCGGAATCGTGCGCGCGGACGTACATGGTTTTCCCATCGTCCGGCGACCAGTACGTTCCCTGCATTTCCATTGCGGCTATGTCTTTGATCTTCGCGCCAGGGATCGTCACGACCTCATGACCCTTGCTGCCGTCGGCAGCCACTTCCCAAAGACGTCCCACCTCGGGATCCAAAAGAAAGAGGTTTGCTCCGCTCTTGTCCCAAAGCGCAGCACCCCAATCGAAAGTGCGAGATTCCTTATCAAGAGGATCCGAGACCTTCACCTTCGCGCCCGTGCTTATGTCGATAACCCAGGCGGCGCGCTCCATCGTCTTGCCATCGTCAACGTAGGAAAGGTGCTTGCTATCCGGAGACCAACTGACCCCCGAATTGAGGTTATTCGGGTCCGCGTAACCCAGAGCGAGATCTTTGCTCGCTCCGCTGGCCACGTCGTAAACATGAACTCCGAATGTGAACTGTTGGGTCTTCGGAACGACTCCATTCATCGTCGTATAGCCGACCATTTTGCCGTCAGGCGAATAGCCAAACCAGGAGAGACGAATGTGCTTCACGAGACGTGTGGCTTTGCCTGTCGCCACATCAATGCGAGTCAGATCTGAAAGGAACATTGCATCATAGAAAGATGAGAAGCTATCTGTTTCCGGAGCTTGCGCGGCGTTCGCCTTCGCCTTGTCCGCCGGATGGAAGGCGTATACATGTACGGTCGGCGCCGTGTCCGGACCGTCCGCCTTCTTGTCCTTACCTCCGTTGATCAGCGCCGCGTAATAAGGTGAGAGCGAGAGAACTTGAGTAAGCGTCATTCCCTCGGGTAACAGTTTCGTCAGGATCGTCTTTCCATCGGCGCTCCAGAGCGGTTTCTCTTTCCACCACGAGAAAAACACTGGCGCCGGAGAAATCTGCCGGGCCGCGCCCGTTCTGCGGTCCCATACCCAAACGGCCGCCTGCCCGTTACGGTCCGAATAGAATGCCAGCTGGGTGCTGTCGGGCGACCAGTTAGGACTCCAACTGAATCCCGTGGCCGTGTTCATCTGCACCGACTTCCCGGTGGCCACTTCCACCACCCAAACATTGGTTGCGCTCGCACTTGCGAGCATGGGATATCCCGACTTCGTGTATCTCTGATTTTCGTAGTCGAAGCGGATATTTTTCGTCGGATCGTCGGTTTCGAAGGCGACCCACTTGCCATCCGGTGATGGCATGATGCCCTCGTAGGGATACGTCTCTACCTGCTTCACGAGGGCTTCGGGCTTCATGGCCTCGCCCGCCGCGAAGATCTGGCCAGGGTGGAAAACTGCCATGAGAAGAACGCTATATATGAAGGAAACGATTACGCGTCGCACCGCGTTTCTATCAATGTGAATCATCGAGCTTTTCTCCCCATTTTTGCTGCTGGATTTCATGGCTGTCCGGACTTGGCATTGGTAACTGGGGCCTTCGTCTTGTCGGCGACTTCGGGGTGGGCTTTGCGATTGCTTTCAACCTTCGCGGCCTGTTGCTTCCGCATTGCGCGCCAACGTTCGTATTGGGCGGACTTGTCCGGAGACGGATCTTCTTTGTCCTGAAGCCAGAAATTAAACCAATCGAGGTTCCTCTCCATCGAGATCAACCGATGATTGGGCCCCGTGAAGATATGTCCTTCCCCTGGGTATACCCAAAACTCGACGGGGACTCCGCCCCACGACAGCGCGCTACGCATCTCCATCCCGTAGAAGGCTTCATGGTCGTTAAAGCCCATGAGTACCGGACCCGATACATGGTCGGCGCGATACGGCGGAGAGAAGCTCAGCCAGTTCTGGAGTGTCGCTCCATAAGGAGGACCGCCGAGCACACGTTCGTCGTTCTCGTGCGAATTATGCCCGCTCATGGCATAGGCAGCGGCGCCATATCCGCCTCCGTCGACCAGGGAGCTCACCTTGAACAGTTTGGAATGGGTGATCGAGAACTCGGTAAGGAAACCACCGTAACTGATTCCCATAACACCGAGTCGATTCGGGTCCGCGATCCCCTCCTGCACCAGCGTATGCACCGCTGATTCCAAGCTCGACAGCGGACTGTAACCTTCCCCGACAGAGCCGCGAGCAAAATCCTTCCCCTTCCAGTTGTCGTAGGGTGGATAGTTGACCATCAGCACGGCGAAACCGTCGCGCGCAAATGCCTGCGCGGGGTAGCTGGAAAGCCATTCGGCCTGGGTGACAAATTTACCTTCGAAGCCATACCAAATCGCCAGCAACGGATAGCGCTTGCCTTCTACGTAGTTGAACGGCTTCAGGAGATATCCGGTAGTTTCCGCGCCATACTTGTTAGTCCAACGTAGTTCGGTCACATGACCGACGGCAATCTTCTGTAGCTGCGGATTCACATCGGCGAGCGAGCGGAGCTTCGCGGTGCCGAGATCAACGATGGACGGACTAGGCGGCACGTTCGACGATTGCCATACGCAGGCCGCGGCGTTTCCATGAACAGAATCGCAGTCGCTGACATGGTCGCCCTCGGGTGTAATCCGCCGAACCTGACCATCAAAGGTGACCAGGAAGAGCCCATTGCGCGTGCGGTGCTTTCCCCTGCCGCCAGCCTCGAAGACAAGTCCGTGACTGTTATCGGACCACCAATAATTGCGCATATTCGAGTCTTTGATAAGGTCTCGCCGTTTGCCCGTGGCAAGTTCATAGACCGTGAGAGGTGAATCCACATATCCTCCCCAGGAGGAGTATGCGAGATATTTCCCATCGGGCGACCATTGCGGCAGGGTTTCAGCCGCCTCCCCGTCGGCCACGACTTCGAAGCTCTTGGTCGCGATCTTCATGAAGCCGACATCCTGGTTAAAGAAAACCATCGAGTCCTTTAACTTCGGCGGGGCCGAGTAAGCGACGGCAATCCGCGTCGAATCAGGCGACCAAGACAACGACGAAATCTCTCCCTTGTTCTGCCAGAGCTTTTCTTCCGTTTTGTCTTCCAGGTGATAAATCCAAAGCTCTGCGGGAACTTTTAGCCACTGATGAGTCAGGAGCGTATAGCTATCCATGTTCTGGTCAAACAGGATGCCGTCTTTGTCGAGGTGATCCATCACACCTTTGTCGAGTGCGGGAGCGCTGATGAATCCCACTTGCTTGCCATCGGGTGACCACTCATAGGTGAACACGCCGACGGGAGTCGTATCGCTGGGGTGATAACCGACGCGCCGGATGGTCTGGTCTTCCCCCGGCACATGCGTGAACACCGGCTCGGCACTTCTTGCATCCAGCTGGTATTTCCAAAGCTGCAACGATCCGCTTTTCGAAGAAAGATAGCTAATACTGTTCCCGTCCGGGGTCCAGCGGACATCGGAAAGAGATGGTTCTTCGACCAGCTTGGTCGGGACGCTGCCCGGTGCGGTGGAAACCACATACAAGGCGGTGCGGTAGCAGTCGCAGCTTAGGAAAGCTTGCGTCACAAGGAACGCGACCCTCGCCCCGTCGGGCGACCGTCTCGGCTCCTTCACTTCACGGAACGAGACAATCTCCTCCAGGCTAATAGGGTGCATCGAAGCCGCGCTATTAGCGGAGGCGCTGATATCAATCTCGGGGTTGTCGCCGTCGCGACCTTTTGTCGACGCACCCGAAGTGAACAAACAAATACATATGAGCATCGAGAAAATAACGAGAGCGCGTTTCATATGGACCCTCCCGAACCATTCCTCTTTCGTGGCTCGCGCACAGTACCGGGACTTACATTTGTTACTTGAACCCCACCTTTGCTGTTCCGACCGGCACGCCAGCCTGCGTGTCGTGAAGATTCTTCTCAAAGGCGCTCAGCGTTTTTGTTTCGCTTTGGTCATCACTCACCCGCACCGGTACAAACCCGACGAGCGAGCGTCCGCCAGCAGGCACCGCGCCGACTTCTACGGTTGGGCGCACACGCCATTGAGAGCCGCTCCCATGGTCGGCAGCTTTGTCATCCACGGTGATTGTTCCGTATGCCGGATGGTTAATAACGTCTACATAGGAGAAGCGAACGGAGCCGGTGGTGACCTTGTAACCATCGACCACGATCTTCCACCGACCGGCCGCCGGCGACATCGCGGCCACCGTTTTCACCGCCCCTCTCCCGGTACTGGCGTTCTTCAAAACCGCAAGCCCGTGAGTGTCGTCGAGCAAATACAAATCGACATCCGCCGAGGGATCGGAAGGATGGCTAATGGCTGCGCTGAGTTCCTCGGTGCCGGGTGGAACATTGATCTCGAAGATCTTGCGTTCCCCGGCAGACACGGTCACGATTTGCTCGCGTGAACTGCCCAGCGCCGCCGTGACGGCACCACCATGAAATTGTCCAAGCCGATTGGTGAAGGAAATCTCCGTCGGACAACCTTGGGCCCCGCCCCGGCCAATTTGGCAGAACGACTGGCTCGCTGCCACGCTGACCAAAGATGCCGTGAATTTCGCGGGCACTGCGCCGAGAGGCTTGGAATCGATTTCTTCGGGGAAGAACGCAAAGTTATTACCGTAGAGGACGATCTCCCACACGCCCGCTACGGGATTGCGGAGAATACTGTTAAGGTGTCCGCCTTTCGTAACGCCTAGCATGTCGAATGGAACGCTGTGACCTTGATCGGGCGCGATGACCGACGCGCGCAGGGTCCCTTTGGAGGTGGAAGGAATGTCGAGATTGATTTCCAGCGCGGTTGTTTCCGGCGGGACTCTTAGGAAATAACTCGAGCTGCCCGGGCGATCGACTCCCTCGTTATGAACAACCTGGTAGTGGTTGGCCGGTGTGAAATCGTCGGGCACTACGATTGTGCTCATCGTCTGGTAGGCGATCCACGGCTCATCGCCATGTTTCAGGTTCAGGATGGCGCTATGTACTCCAGGCCCGTTCGCCGTGATCGACACGGGAAGCTTCACCGGCGTGTTCAGCGGCAATGAAATTGAATCCGCACATTTGAAGCTACCGTCGTTCCCGACCCACTCGGTGCGATACGTAATTGGGTCTGCCGAGCCGGACTTACGAACAAACGTGATCGTCCGGGAGGCCGTTTGCCCAACCGACCAGCCTTCTCGCTCGTAAATACCGCGCCCTTCATTCGGCGTGGCGAGTTCGTCGGAATATACGGTCTTTACCGGCGCGTGGCTTTCGATCACCACTGGATCGAACTTTCCGTTCATCGCCTGGAGCATCTTCCAGGCAGCGTCAACCTGGACGAGCCCGTTCCCTTGCTTATAGGCAGGTATTTCCGGGATGTACCGTGCGCTCGACAACAGAGCCGCGCGAATTCGAGCTGCGTCGTAAGGCACATTGGATTGTTTCGCAGCGCTGATCAATAAGGCAGCCGACGCGGTTGCCGTCGGACCAGCCGTCGAGGTGCCTCCTGCAATGGAATACCCCGGAGGCAGTTCGTATACCCCTTTGCGCTTTTCGGGCGGCTTGTAGCCGGCGTCGGTACTGATGAGCTCTGAGGCGCTGAGAATTTCCGGCTTCAGGCCTCCATCTCCTGCCGGTCCATACGAACCCACAAGGTGAAGATTGTCGTGATTGCGAACCTCGGCGCCGTTATTAATCCGGTATGACTCGCCGGCTTGGTAAGCGCCAACCGCGACGATTTTGTTCGACGAAACTTCGTCGACAACTGTGTTCATTCCCGGCGAGTTGTTCGCCGGTGAAAGAATGAGCTTGTTGTATTTGTCGATCACTCGATCGAAGATCACGCCCGCAACTGCCCGCCCGTCATGGAGCGGGTTAATGGTTTCCTCGAGAATGCTCGGTTCGAGACAGATCACATCAACATCTTCAAGCTTCGCCGCCCTGATCGCGCCTTCAACCCCACGAAAGACCGTGTTCGAGCCATCGAAGACCGAGATCAGACGTGCTCCGGGCGCTACGCCGTCATAGGCTCCGCCATAGAATCCTTTGCCGACTGCAGCGCCGGATACTTCGCTGACGTGCTGCCAGACCCCGAGCGTAATCCGTACGTATTTCTTTTCCGCATCCGTTTGTACTGCGAACGCAACAGTCTTGCGACGGCGGCTCGCCGGCTGGTTCGAACCGAAGATACCCAGGTCCATCCGCTTCCCGTAGTCCATGAGGGGTCTCTCATCGACGAAGCTATGGTCCTGGTTGGTGTCTACCCACACAACGTTCTTCTGTTCGTCCCATAGCACAGCAAAAAGACCGCTACTTCCCGGAGGATTGCCGTCGAAGTTCACGTCCTTATATAGGTAGGCCGGCTGATGCAGGGCACGTTCGTCAAAGAAACCGAGACGATACGTTCCGTCTGCGGGCGCGGTGTAAGTCTGGTCCTTGTAAGAAAACTTTCCGCCGTTCGCGGTGACCGTCGCGTCCATCTTTACCCACATTGGATCATCGTCGTCGCGCGGATCGCTCACTGCGAGCGCCTGCGCAATTTTGCGGATTGACCGCCCATCGAGCGTCGTCGCCGTCTGCATCTCCGGCATCAAGAAATCCGGTGTCGCATCGAGGATGGCAACTCCCGTACCGCGGCCATCGAAAGAGCTGTTCTCCTCGTGCAACCGCGTGATATCCATGTCGCTGGTAGGAAGATAAGGATGGCTGAGCGGTGTATCAGGATCGGGAGGATTGCTGGAGGGCTCTTCTTTTTCCGGCGGGAAGAAATCATCCCAGGCTGGGTCCCATTTATCGATGTTGATGTCGATATCGAGGTTCTGCACGCCTTTGTAGGCGGCCAGCTTTTCCATGCTGGCGAGCGGTACTCGTGCGCGCAAATAATCGACGGCATCCTCTCGGAAGTGAACTTCCCCGCCGAGGCGCGCAACTTCTTCAGCGACGTGAGCGTTTTCTCCGGGTCGCGATGCTATCAGCACCACAAGGTCTTTATCACCCCGTGCCGCCGCAATCGCCATCAGCAGGCGGTGGTTCTTGAAGAGCTTGCGTTCCGCCGGCGCGTTGGTACTTTCTGTCGCGCCTGTCAATGTCAGCGCGTACGCTGCGATGATGATCGGAATAATTATGAGCGCCCACTTAGCCCTGCCACGCATAAACCCTCCTGCGGAATCTGCTCGCCAATCGATGATTGCTTGCCTACTTAACTTGCGGAATCATTCCCTTCACCGCGATGTGGACATCCGGGATTCGGAGCGGGTCTTGGACCTTCAGCTGCCACACGACTTCACCAGACAAAGCTCCGGGTTCAAGATACTGGTCACTCCCCAGCGCCAGCGTGTAATCGAATGTCGCGCCCGTACCGTTCTTGTGATTGCCGGCGTTGAGGATGGAAGGCGAATATTCCTTTAGCAGATCTCCCATGCCGCTGCCGAACTTGAGGACTTCCAACGTGATCGGCCCATAGATCGTGGTGGAGCTAATGTTTCGCAGCCGGGTTGGAACGGTGAGGACATTGTTCACCTCGTCGTACGAGAGTGGATCGAACACTAGTTCGACTTTTTTCTCGAGCAAGGTTTCAACATTCTGTGGCAGATCCCTTTTTGCTGCAGGGCTGGCAAGGCCGGGTTCTTTGATTCCGGCCTCTCGCTGCGGTACTTGTACTACGGAGACTGCGGCGGTCTCGACCTGAAATGTTCCGCTCCTCGCATCGGCCCAGATCGGATGGAACACGCCATTGCTGTCTGTAGCGAGTTGCAAGTAGTCACCGCCGGCCGGCCAGCGCGAAACACCGGAGATGAATCCAACTCGCGTTTGAGGTTCGCCACCCGGAATTTCCAGTTCCGACATGCTGGCCTGTAAAGCCATGTTGCCCTTCCCGGTACGCGTCGAAGTCTGGTCTGAGATTCGGGTCGCCGCAGTGAAAGTCTCGCCACCATCCAGCGAAGCTGCGAAATATTCGTCATAGTGCTTACTGTCGTGGTTCGGTGAGTTGCGCGTATCGAGCCACGAGATACCGAGCACGCCATCGTTGTTCACCGCGAGCTCGGGTTGGTATTGCGACGCCCAGGTAGGCAAATCGCCAAGGATCTGTCGCGGCTCGGACCACGTCAGACCGCGATCTTTCGAGGACGCGAACCACAAGCGGTAAGCTCCGGTGCGGTAGTCCGTCCATGTCGAATACAAGCGGTCTTTGAACTTGTCAGACAGATCTACCGCCATGGCAGCCATCGTTTGGAAGCCTTCTCCGGTCTTGCTGCGGTTGTATTCGAGCGATCCGACCTTCACCGGCTGCGAAAACGTGACCCCTCCGTCCGACGACGTCACCAACCACATATTGCTGCTGTGTGCGTTCTCCGCCCTTTTTTCATCGAACTCGAAATCGTCGTAGGGCAGCACCAGCGTGCCGTCGCTGAGCAGCACAATGTTCTTCGAGGTGTTTATGCCGACCACGCTTTTGCCGCTCGCCGCTTCTACCGGCCCGGTAAATGTGCGGCCGTCATCATCAGAACGAAAGATCCCCAACTTGTATTCCGGGTATCCCCAGAGCACGGAGATGTATACGCGGCCGGAATATTTCCCGTACGAGTGGTCGACCGTCATGACCTCGTGGTCCCACGACCAGGCGAGGTCCGCAGGTTTCTGCCACGTCTTGCCACCATCTTCCGAACGGTAGAAGAAGAGCCCACCTCGCTCATTGCCCTTTTCGTCTTTCACGAAGGCGAGCGAGGTGAAATACGCGGTGCCGTGCAGGCCGAATGCGACTTGTGGGTCCCCGCCGCCGAATTCCAATTGCTCGCGGAACGAGGAGTCGGTCCAGGAACTACCGCCATCTGTAGAGGCATAGGTCTTGCAGGCGAAGCCGCCTTCACCGCGCGAAGCGGTGATCGCCGCGCTGATAATGTTTTTCGGATTACGTGGACTAACGGCGACGCCAAGCTCGGCATGGGAGAAATCGCCGTCACGCGATACCAGCATGTTTGGCCCGACCTTCACCTGCGGCGCTCCCTGTGTAGCGGAATCGCCGGCGATGGCCGCGAGCGGAAAAATCGTTAGGAAACCGGCTACTGCCAGGGAAGCAATCGCGAACCGCCGCGCTGAGCGTGTCATGGCATCTCTCCTCAATCGCTGCATCTGAAGCACAAGCGCAGAAGTCATCGTTTTCGCGGTCAGGCAGACCCCTCCCGCCCGCTTGCCAGGAGGGGTCTTGCCCGCCGATTAGAAGTCGAGTCCGAGTCGAAGTGCGATCATGCGGACAGAGCTATCGCCGCCATTCTGCGCACCTAGCAAGCTCGTCGCCGGACCAACCGTGGTGCTGATTGTGCCGAAGCCATTGAGCGTGCCTGTCTCTCCGGGAATACCAGCCGTTGCATTGCCGGGATACCCGCCTGCACCGTTGGGAAGTCCGAAGTTTGGATGGTTGAAGATGTTGTATGCCTGCATGTCGATGCGCAACTTCAGGTTCTCTCTGAGCGTGAAACGCTTCGTCAGCGAGAAATCGGACCAGACGAAGTTCGGAGAGCGATAAGCGTTTCGCGGCGTGTCACCCTGCTGGCAATAAGTCGGATTCGTCGCCGGATAGCATTCACCGTTAGTCGGATTGAAAACAGACGCGAACGCATTGGGATTTAGATACTGAATCTCGCCGTCGTTCGTGATCTTCGGGATCCTGCTCGAGTCGTATACGCTTTGGCCAGGCACAACGTTGGCGAAGAACTGCGGGTAGCCGTTCACGAAGCCGCCGATGGAGCTGCTAAAGACGGAGAATGGGAGTCCGTCGCGGGCGAAAATCGTGCCGGCAACTTGCCAGCCACCGATAATCCCATTCAGCAAACCGTGGTTGCTGTGGAATGGCAATTCGTAAATGTACGAACCGTTGAGCGAGTGACGGAAGTCAAAATCGCAATTTCCACGTAACCGCTTCAAGTCGTTATTGGGCGTACTGAAGGCAGTATTTTCGTTGAAGATGATGACGCCGCCGTTGGTGCCGTCATCAATGCAATGGCTCCAGGTGTAATTCGCCTGGAATGTGAGACCGTGGCTCATCTTCTTCACGCCGCTGATCTGTAAGCCGTGGTAGCTACTGCTCGCACCCGTCTTGAACGGGAAGATCTGTCCGAAACGAGGATCGATGGACTGGCCATAAGAATAGCCCGTGAAACATCCTTGGCAGAACGTTTGATAACTGTTCGGAGCATCAGTGTAGAAGGAGTGAGTCGACCGCGTGCCGACATATCGCGCCGTTAACCCCCAGTTATTGCCAAACTGCTGTTCGATTGCCGCGCTCCATTGGTAGATGTCCGGGAACTTCTGCTTCTGCGAGTCGAACATCTGGAACGTCACCGGCGGCACGCAGTTCGCCGGAGCACCCGGCGCCGCGCACGAAACCGCCCCGCTCGCAAAGTTTTGCTGGAACTGCCTCGCGGCAGCGGCATCTGCATCGATTGCGCTTCCCGGCACGCCGGGGAACATGCCGATACCGCCTGCCGGACCGAATATTCCGCCCTGCACGAAGATGTCAGATGGAGCGTTCTCGTCCGAATAAGACGGGATGAAACCTAGGGTCGGGTTGGCGAACACCCCACCCCCGGCACGAAGGACAGTCTTTTGCGTCAATTGATATGCTACCGCCAGTCGAGGCTGCCACTTCAAAGGATAGGTGCTGGCGAACAAGTGACTCTGGCGCCCCAACAGCACCTGGTTCAACGGCTGATTCACGTCGTGCGAAATGCTCTCGAATGGTTGCGCCAACCGGGAAAGTACACTCTCCTGGCTGATAGGATTCGACTCAAAGCCGAGTCGCACTCCGTACGTGATGGTTAGCTTGTCGGTAACTCGGAAAGTATCCAAGGCGTAGTTATCGACCGTCGTGTTTGAGATGTGGTCGATACCATAGGTCGGAAATGCCTGGTAAGTCTGGCAAGCCGCGCCATACGTGAACTCGTAAAGCGAACAGGTGTATACGAACGGGATCACTGCATAACCCGACGACTCGAAAGATCCGAACCGCGAGTGGCGCGTACTGTTTCCGAACTTGAAGGAGTGCTTTCCTTTGTTCCAGGTCAGGTTATCCGCCAGCACCCACATGCGAGTCGAGTTTCCGTAGATGTTCTGCCCCGAACCGAAAAGGCTGAACGGCACGGCAGACAGCATAATGGGAAGGTCCGTAGCGTGCGGATCCGTGGTTTGGTGTACACGAGACCAGAAGTTAAAACCTGGACTGAATTCATTGAGCAGATTCGGGCTGAAGGTATGCGTCCAACTCGCGACGACTGAACGCTGCGGCCAGGTCACTCCCAAATTCCAGATGCTATTCGTCGCGCTTGGACTTACCGCCTTCCCGTCATCCCACTGCATGCGGTAAAACGTGGCATCTTTAGGAGTGATGTTGTAATCGACTTTCGCGGTGTAAAGAGTTTCATCTGCCGGGGGTGAAACCGAGAAGTTGTGCTGAGATGCGCATCCTCCTTCCGGCAGGTTGGGTGTGTCGAACGGGCATCCCGGCGCCGCAACCGCCGTTCCACCTGCCGTATTTCCCAGCGTCGAAAATAGTTTTTGATACTGCCCGACCTCCGCTGGCTGACCAGGTAGCGTCACGCCGAGAGCGGGATCGAATCCGCCGACCGGCAGCTGGCTAAGAACATACGATTCGTATTGCGGAGTTGGCAGAACGGCGTGCTCTAGGGCGGGAAGCACAATGCGAGTGCCCTCCACCGAACCAAAGAAGAACAGTTTGTTCTTGATGATCGGTCCCCCGATAGTGCCGGAGAACTGATTCACGTTCGATCGCGGCTTTTTCTCGTCCAACGACGGATCTTGTATGCTCAACATCTTCGTGAAGTAATTCTCCGAGTTCATCGCCGATCCGTTCCACAGGTACATCAGGCTCCCGTGGAACGCATTCGTGCCCGACTTGGTGACAAAATTCACCTGCGAAGCGCCGTAGCTGCTCTGGTCTGCCCCATATCCTTCGGTGGTTACTGAGGCTTCCTGCACTGCGGCCATCCCCAGTTGCAGCCCAGTCGCGCCGTTACGGTTCGTGTTTTCCCAGGTGTCGTTGGCATCCAGCCCATCAACCCGGAAATCGTTCGCCACCGACGAAAGTCCGTTGAACTCAACATTTCCTCCGGCATATCCTCCTGCCGAGGTCACGTTCATAATGGCCCCTGGAGCTATTACGGCGACGTGCGACATGTCATTTCCCGAGTTGGGTACCTCAACCAGGTTCTGCGTGTTATAGGTCGTCGTCGTATTCGGGTTGGTCGGCTCAAGCAGCGGAGTTTCGCCACTCACCTCTATCTTCGTCTCGAGGCTTCCCACCTGAAGATTGAAATCGAGATGGACGGCGTGCCCAATCTCGACGTCGATCTGGTCGCGCGTCAGCGTCTGAAAGGATTTCGCCGATACCGTAACCATGTACGATCCGGGCGGCAGAAGCGGCACGCGATAAATGCCGTCTTTGTTCGTCGAGCTACTGCGCTGCGTTCCATTGTCCTTATTGAAGACTGTGATGGACGCGCTGGTGACGATCGCGCCGGAAGCATCTTTCACGGTGCCTGCAATTTCGCCGGTGGGGGCCTGGGCGAAGGCGGCAAACATGCCGAGCAGCAAGGTCAAGGCGAGGACGAGGGATTTCATGGGAGAGCTCCTATCGAACTTCTGCGTTGAGTTGACTGGGAGTCAAAAACTTTCCGCTGACCCGCCGGGAAAAGGCGGGCAGTTGAGTCGACATGCGATCGAGTTGACTGCGCAAGTCGGAAACGATTGCGTCTCGATCGACGTTATCGCTCGCCGATCCGGACAACAGCACTGCAACATCGGAATGAATGCGCTCCGTCGAGGAAAACGCCCGGTCCACCAGCCAGTGCCAGTCGGACGCATCAGTCGAATCGCTCTCCCCACCGGGCGTCGTAGCCGGAAGCACCGGACCCAGCGACTTGCCCAAGCCCTTTAACTGGGACTCAAGAGATTCGAGCTGTGCCCGTATCAGCACTTCCAACTCTCGTTGTGCGTTGGGGCTGAGCCGTGAGGTAACGTCGGAAGAATAGCGGTCCGACAATCGTCGCAGCGCCCAAGCCGTATTCAACGCCTTGCGCGCCTGGCTCAACGCTGTATCGACAAATTGCGCGCGGGCAGCAGGATCGGGAAAGCTCGATGTGAGCCGTGTATCGAGGGGAGTCCCAAAGCCGTTGGCAATCACCACTCGATCGGTTGCCGCATCCGCCACGTACTCGTCGTCCGCATCCTCAACGCTCGTCAAATTCAACTGCGCGAACGGAACCACTTCGAGCGCTCGAAGGAGCTCTTCTTTCCTGGCTCCGGTTTCCACGAGACCACTGACGACGACCTTGCGAGAGTCGTCGTCGATCGACACATCGATCTGTTCACCCTGGTCTGCTCCAAGCACGTGCAGCAGTACCCTGGCTTTGACTTCCGACTCAAGCAGGTCTTTGGTGGATGGACCCACCGGTATATGTGCCATTGCGATCGCAGAGCGGTCCGTCGGCACGGGCGTGAAAATGCCCGGCCTTACCTTGGCAAAAGGCAGCACGTCGTAATTCAGTTCGGCGATCTCAACCGAATCCTGGTCGTCGAAGCGGAAACTTTCAGCCAGCGGATGGTAGTCACTATCCCGCAACGTCAGGGCGACTTCACGCAACGGTCCAGTCACCGTCGTCGTCTGCACCGTGGTCAATCCGTTGGCCGAATGAATGATGTCGTCATGCTTCTGCGTCAAACTGCCGCGCCATGCGATATACGCCGGAACGGAGAGCGGTTCCCGAAGATCGAAGTGGCTATGGTTTAACCGCGACTCGACTTCGGGTTTGACCTCCTGGGCCGTCGCGCTCACATCCACTGTCTTGTTCGAAACGCTGTCGTGATAAACCGTCGTCTTCGCCATCCGGCCGTTGTAACGCACACTAAGCTCGCGATACACGACGGGATGAGCAATAAAACTAAATCGCGATTTCTGCTCGTGATCGGCCCGCAGGAGTAGATCGTCCGCAGATAATCTTGTTGGAGCCGGCGTCAAAAACCGTCCAAGAAGAACAATGACGAGAATGCAGGCAGCACCCGCCACAATCGCCGGTCGCCATATCTCCGACCGCGCCGGCAACGAGACGAACGACTTCATCCGCTGCCACGGCGTCTTTTGTTCCACCTGTTTTGCCGCTTCTTCCAACCTCGCCAGGAACATCGCACGCGATGCATCCGGCAAAGGCATCAGAGGCTTTACGAGTTCATCGCGGTAGTCGACAACGTCCTGGATCGCCCGCTCGAACTTTTCGGTCCGCACCCGGCAGGTCCAACAGGCTTCGAGGTGCTCTCGAACGCGGTCGGATTCCTGGCTGCCCAATTCGCCGCTCAAGGCAAGTAGCAATATCGAATCGGCCACGTGTCCACCACTATAGGAAGCAGTGCTCTTTCCTTTACGCATCCTGCCCTCCAGCCAGCTTCGCTAGTGCGCGCTGAAGTGAATCCGCGACGGTCGAGGTCCCTATGCCCATAATTTTCGCGATTTCCCGGTAGCGAAAACCCTCGGCACGAAGGTGAACACACTGCATCTCCTGGCCCGACAGGTTCCGCATCGCTTTCACAACTCTTCGCATGCGCTCCTTCCGTAGAACGACTTCTTCAGCATTGGGGGAGGGATCCGCAATACAAAACGCTTCTTCGCAACCCTCGACATCGCCGAGGGCTGCGTGCCCGCGCTGTTTCTTACAATGGTTGATCGCCAGGTTGTGGGCCACCCGGAACACCCATCCGCGGAGGTTCGGGTCCGCACCGTCGGCACGCAAATGCTTGTAGACCCGGAGGAAGGTCTCCTGCACGATCTCGTCGGCATCTTCCTGCCGCAAGCCGAGGCAGATTAAGTAGCGGACTACTGGAAGCCGCAAAGTGTCATACATCTCAACGACTCGCTGCTCGAGCTTATCGACCGTTCCGTCGCGATCTGCATGAAGGCAGAGGTCTAGCGCGTACTCCGGACCGCTCGTTCGAAAGTGACTCGTAGACATGATTTCAGGGTGAATCGCTCAAACTGGCTTTCCACAACCCCGCGGAAAGCTGCATCTTGCTGGTGTATTGCATATAGAACACTCGAACATCCCGGATTTCCGGTTGAGCCAGGAAATATTTTCGAAACCTCGAAACTGAGGCCGTCCTTCGTCACGACCGCGGTTTCCCAGCCCTGAACAAGGCTTAATGACCGTGCCTCAGTCGAGGCATCTCGTCCAAACCCCTGCTGATTCAGGCTTTACACGCGGTATCTTTATTTGCTAGCGGCACCGGTGGCCCGCGGCGCTTTCGTCTGCTCCGACTCGACCTTGAACATCATGAATGGGTATTCAGGTTCCTTGGGACGTCCCGAGAAATGCCAGCGGAACACCTGTTCTTCCGAACTGGCCTTCGGAGCCAACTCCACGGTCGCAAATTTCCAGCGCGCGCCATCGCTTGGCTTTTGGTTGGCTGCATTTTCCACCCGCCAATCTGTCAAGTTCACCCGCGATGTCTGCAACTCCACTCTGAATGGCCCCTGCACCGCCAGGGGCGATTTGTTTTCCAGGTGCATGCGGCAGGAAAACGTATTCGCCTTCCAATCGAATCCGCAATCGTTCGCTACCAGCTTCACCTGCGTGCTGACATCCTTGCTGGCGCGTTCGGGCTCGTGAACATCCCCACTCACGGTAAATGGTGTGCCGGCCAGTTGCATCACTCCCGACGACCCATCGATCCAGGCCGCATGGAAGACGCCGCTATCATCGGCGCCCAGCCCTTGCGTGTCGCCCCCTCCGGGGAATCTCGTCGAGATCATCAGCACGTTCAATCCTTGACCTTCGACAGATTCGCCGTCCTCCGTCTTAGGATACGGACTGATCTTTGCGCTGGGCTTCCAATTTCCCGGCGCCAAAGGACAGGTGGGCCTTCGTCCACTGGCAACGTTCGGCAGGAACGTCTCACCCCCGTCGAGCGAGGCGGAGAAATATAGCTCGAAACAATCATCTTTGTGAGACCGTCGATCGTTCCAGCTCACGCCCACCACGCCCCGGTTGTTGACGGCAATCGTCGGATTTGCGTCATCCACCGGGCCAACGTTGTCGTTCACGGTCGCGGGCTTCGACCACGTCTTGCCGCTATCGGAAGAATGAATTACGCGAATATCATGGTGATCGCCAGAGGCCTCAACCCAAACCACGTACGCTCGGCCACGATACGGACCGTTGGAGTAGTCGACGGTCGCAAAACCGTTGCCCTGGATCTTGTCGACCTTGAATCCAGCATCGAAAGCCGCTTTGATCGAAGTCGTGAATATTGACGGTCCAACGGAGTAGGTCTCTCCGCCGTCTCCCGACACCGCTACCCGCAGGTGCCGTGTGAACTCGACTTCCTTGTCAAGATCCTTGGAGTCAAAAAGGCTGGCGTCGTCCGCAGCACTGTTGTCGAACGTAAAGAAAGGCACGACCACGGTGCCATCTGGCTCAACCAGGATGTTCGACATCGCGAACATCCGCTCCTTCTGAGAGTCGCCGATAAGATGAGGATGAACGTAGGTCTTTCCCCCATCCGTCGAAAATGAGATGGCCTGGATCCCGTGTTGCTTCCCATCCATGTTCATCGAGTCGCCAGTTGCGCCCGCATAGATGCGGCCGGCAAATCTACCGCTCCGGTCGAACGCCATATGTTGCCGGTCGAATCCCTCGATGCCAGGAAGCAGCATCGCTGGCCCCCAAGTGTGCCCCGCGTCCGCCGACCGCACGATCCACAGTCCGTAATGATCGTTCGACGCGAAATATGCATTCCCTTCGCCGTCGAAGTACGTGATCACGTCCCAACCTTCATCAACATCCTTCGGGAGGGGAATGCGCGCCCAGGTTTTGCCACCGTCATGGGTCACGTATCCGCTCACTCCCGGGCCCTTATCGCTGATGCGGCAAGACGCAGCAATCTGATCATTCGAATTCTTCGGATTCACTGCAAAAAAGGATTCGCCATGCGGGTCCGTGGGCGCATCAGCCGAGATGATCGTCGTCGGTCCCACCGCAATCTGCGCGAAGCCGATCGTGCAAAAACAACAAATACCTAGCACCCAAAGGAGTGCGGCGAACGAAGGGAGTATCCACGCTTTTTTCGTTTTCATAGTCCTCCGATTTCGCCGAAGCAAAATCGCGCTTGTGTCCAATCAGATTTTTTGCGAACGCCGTTTTTCTATAAGAACACCAACCAACGCTGACTTTTCGGCTAGAACGATTTCCTTGTGGCTAGGCGACCAGCGGATCGGAACTAATGTCCCTTCTCTTCGCCTTCCTTCTTGGGTTTGGAGAATTCGTCGAACCAGCTGAAGATCTTCGTCCACATGTCCCTGATATTGGCAGGGCTCTCCAGCACGTGCCCCTCCCCCCAGTAGCGAACGAATTCAGCGCGCTTCCCTTGGCGATAGAGTGAGGTAAAGAACTCTTCACCCTGCTGAATCGCCACGTAATCCATGTCTCCCTGAATGATCATGATTGGCGTCTTCACGCGGTCGACATAGAAGATAGGGCTATTTCGAACGTACCGCCCGAAGTCCTTCCATGGCGGATTGCCCATGCCAACCTGCGCCGACTCCATCAGCGCCTCCACGAACAGATCTTCCTGCGGATGCTCGGCGTAGCGCTCCCGCGCACCCAGTTGTCCATAAAGGCTGATCAGATCCGATAGACCGGCAAGCGAGACAGCCGCGTTGAAGCGCTGGGTCTGCGTCACGAGTCCGTAGGTTGAAAACCCGCCGAAGCTTTGTCCCATCAGGAAGAGACGATCAGGATCGGCGATTCCAAGCTCGATGGATTTGTCCACTGCCGGCAGCACTCCCTCCGGCAGGCGCAACATCGGATCCTCCGTCAGTCCCTCTTCCGCGAGCGGCATGCTTGGGAACAGCACGGCGTAGCCTTTCGCCGCAGGTATCTGGAGGTTCAAGCTCAAACTGCTGTTGATGCTGTCGTACGTAGGAGGCCTGTCTTTGGCGACCCAACCGTCGTAAACCCACACCAGCAACGGATACTTTTTCCCCGCCTCGTACCCGTAAGGCAGCATGATCCAGCCCTTGAGCTTCTGTCCGTTGAGACTGACATAGTCAATGCGCTTGAAGTCGCTCTCCGCGACGTTGCGAAGGAATTCGTTCGCCGAAACCAGTGCCGATGAAGTCTTCGCAGCAAGATCATTGCGCCAAACGTGAAGTCCGTTGCGATCGGTCGCATAGTAGATAGCCGTGGACGTGCTCGGCGAGTAGGCCACCAAATCTGCTTTCGGCGCGGGTTTCGCGAGCTTCGTGATCTGGTGGGAACCGATATCAAGCAGATAAGGATCGACCAATTCTCCGTTTTGTACGGTAAACACGAGCTGCGAGTACGTGTCACCCGGAGTGCGGAACTGATCGGTGCCGAAGTTCGACATCGAAGGCCAGACGATGCCGGCAACTTTGTCGTGGAAATCTGCGGTGAGGTCCTCGACCTTACCGGATGCAGGTTCGATGCGCCAGATCTTAGCATCCGCGACACCTACGAATGCCATACCGCCCTTCTGTGGCCATATCTCTCTGGGAGTCGATTTCATGCTCGTAGTCAGGCACTGCGTTTTTCCATCCTTCGTTACCAGGTACCAATCGCGCCGCGCGACGACATCCGGCCGTTTATCCCCATCCATCTTGGCGGCTAGGACAATAAGTTCGCCGCCGCTGGTCCACTCGAGCTGCGTAGACTGGCGGATAACGGCGCTGGCATCCAGGTGTTCCAGAGGCGTCGAGGCAACGGAGTGGCTGGCCACATTGAGTCGATATAGGAGCGGAGCTTGGTTCCGCTCGCCGCTGTATCCGAAAAAAACCAACTCGCGGCCATCTGCAGACCAGCGCAACGAATCCGGCAGAACATCTTTGCTGATATCGCCTGAGAGCGTGACCGGAGTGCCATCAAGTTGCGCCAGCCCGATCGTGCTGAGACCGCCAGAAATCGTGCTATCGAATCCGAGAGTTTCGCTTGCCTTCGGATGGAAGATCGAGACCTGTTGGGTGAAAGCCACCGCGTCATGCGTCGGGGAAATCTGCAGCGAGCGCGCATTTCCCTTCAGGATGGATTTGCTCGTGCCTTTGCCCACATCAATCAGCCACAGTTCGCTTTGCGGACGGTCCGAGAGGGACTCGCTGATTCCGCTCTGTAGCACGCTGACCGCGGCTTCTTTGCCCTTGGCTGTCTTCGGCCACTCGGCGGTAGCGATGGTCGGAGTCTGCAACTCGATCTTCATTCCCAGCGGCATCTCCCCTTCGGGGAGTACCGGGCACAGGATATGGTCGTTGTCGATCCACACGAACGGCCGTTCGTGGACGTCCGAATTGAGATCGACCCCCCGTTTGGTGAGCTGTCGCATTTGGCGGTTGCGGCGGTCCCAGACCCAGAGCATCGCATTGCCGCCACGGGTAGAGAGCATCGCGATCCTCTCCCCATCGGGCGACCACTGCGGCGACCACCAGCCGGAACCGTCTTTAATTCCGTCGGTGAGGTTGACCGGAGATTCCGACGGCGAAGTTTGCAACCAAACGTCGGAGCCTGCGTTTCCCCACAAGTACTCCCACTTGTAATTGGCCAGGTATTTCTTGGCGCGAACCCGCGTGAAAGCCAACTGCTTGCCGTCGGGCGAGAAAGAATACGGCCCTCCGAAGTACATCCCAACGCTCTCGAGTTCAAAAAGATCGTTGACTTCGAAGGGACGCTGCTTGGCCGGAGCCGCATCTTGAGCGAACGTACCCCCTACGAGAAGCAGAATGAATGCGAGAAGAAACCATTCGCTAGACGTGTGTTTGAAGCGACGGATCGGCATGAATTCTCCTGGCACGTATTCAATCAACTCAGTGATCGCCGCAAGGCTGCGCGATAGCGCCCGAAGACGTAGAGATCGGTGTTCGCGCGACGGAGCGCGTCAATGAAAGGGGTTGCACAAACCCATAGGCGGCGTTCGTTTTCATCACACAAAACAACTTGGCGTGCCATTTTTTCGGCGAAACGAGGAAATTATTGCGGCGATAGTGGCAGAACTTGCAAATCGACGAGTGCCTGCGGGGAGGAGCGCCGTTCGAAATCGGCGCTTTGGCTACAGATTAAAGCCGACGTCTTTGGCAAACCTGTCACAGCCGCATGCCGTGGCGCCGCGATTCGCGCTACGGTGGGCAGCGGCGCTTTTGCGGCCTTCGAGAAGACCGTCACCGCGTTTGTTCCAAAAGGGACTGTCTACGAACCGCGCCATAACATGCACCAGCGCTATGACGAGATTTTCTGCCGTCATAAAGATATGGCCCGCCGCCTGTTCGGTTATGAATCTCCCCCGCGGCTTCTGTCAGTCTGAGCGTCGTGTACAATCTACCCCATTGGTACTTAACCTTTGCGATAGAACAGGTGGGATCAGTTGAACACTGAAAGTATTCTTGAACAACTTAGAGAAGAGCGCGACCGTATCGAGCAGGCAATTCGCTCACTAGAGTCCATCGGCGGAAAAGTAAAGTCCCCAGGACGCCACCGCAGGCGGCATATGTCGGTAGACGCAAGGCGACGCATTGGAATTGCGATGAAGAAGAGATGGGCAGAGAGGAAAAAGGGAAAAGCGGCGTAGCGGAATGGAATTCTTTAGAATGCCGTTTCTACTTTGCCGAGACAGCCCCAGTAGCACCCGCCTGGAAGAGCTGAGTTCCCTCAATGCGATTTCGACCGGCCGCTTTAGCGCGGTATAAGGCCAAGTCCGCCCGGGAAACAGCAGCACTCAAATCCTCTGCGGGAAGGACCCAGGCAACTCCGAAGCTCGCCGAAGCGTGAAACTCGCCTTTCGTCGATTGAAACACTTGCGCGGCGAACTGCGTGCGAATCCGTTCTACGGCCGTGAGGACTCCATTCGAGTCGGCGTGGCTGAGCACGACCATAAACTCCTCGCCGCCAAGTCTTCCGCAGCCGTTCGACTGTCTCGTATTCGACTTCAAGATGTCAGCAAAACTCCGAATCACGCGATCTCCTGCGTCGTGGCCGTAGGTGTCATTGATGCCCTTGAAGCGATCCAGGTCGGCCAGCACGACCCACACGGGATGAGCGTGGCGGGCACCCGCGCTTATCTCCCGCGTCGCAATTTGCTCAATCGCGCGTCGGTTAGGCAATCCCGTCAGCGCGTCCGTTAGCGCCAGCTCTTCGAGAAGATTGTTTTTCGATTGCAGTTCTCTTTGAAGTTCGATGATTCGTCTTCCGGCCGCGAGTCGCGCTAGTAATTCACCGTCATGGTATGGCTTCGTGAGATAGTCATCTGCGCCAGCCGCCAAGCCTCGGACAACGTGATCTTTGTCAGTCTGCGCGGTAAGCAATACTACGTAGCAGTAGCCAGCCTGCGGCAACTTGCGGATGTGCTCACAGACCTCCAAACCAGTGCCGTCCGGCAGCGTCCAATCGGTGATCACAAGATTCGGAGCGAAGGCGTGGTAGAGCTGCACTCCTTCCTGCTTCGAAGCGGCGAAACGAACCTCGTAAGCGTCGCGCGAAAGCACCCCTTTGATCAGCGCCCGATGCAGCGATGAGTCCTCAACAACCAGCACGCGTAGCCTCACTTCCGGAGACGCGGGCGCTCCGACGCGAGATTCAGGCTTCGTAGCAAGCCAATTGACCATAAATCAAAGACTCCAGGCGCTTCGTTTGTCTTCCGGGAAATCTCTATCCGCGTGCAAGCTGACCCCATCAATCATCCGATCCGACGCATACTCGAATACGACTTTCGTACCGCACGTTTTGCAGAAAGGAAAGCGATCGCCTTCGGTCAGGAGAGCCTTATGCCGCGGGCGGTGTTCGAGATGGATGACCCAATATAGGCCTGGGTCGGAACTTTCTTACCAGGCAGAAAAGGAGTGAGCAATTGCATGGACAGCAGAGTACGAAACCGCTTGCTTCGCCGTAATCACCCGGAGGGTGGGACCGATACCATGAAGGTGGAAGCCCGCGGCGACGCTGTCGCTGCTTCCAGACGCCGCAAATGCTGGTACCGCGTTGGACCAAGCGGAGATCACACTGGAGATCGGGGTGCTGTGGACCTTCCTGATTGTCGTGGAAGTTGCACTTCGCATGGACGAGCGGCCTGTCAGCTAAGCTCCGAGCCGCGTACGCTGCAGTCCTTTCAAACTCTCGATCTCCACCGCGATATGAAGACATACATCGACGATACTTCCCGAACATCGGGGTCGCACGGCGGCATCTCCGCAATACACCGCTTTAGGTTTGTCAATTGTTGTACGCGGCGTTCGATAAGTTGCGACGACATTGCACTGATCTTACTGCGCTAAATTTAACAAGGTCAGTGACAACGATATAATCACCCGTCCTTCGGATGGATCGGTAACCTAAACGCAATCCAACAAGATGTCTATTTCTTCTACCTTCCCGGGTTCAGCTTCTCACAAGCTTTCAAGTGCTGAAAATCAATCGCCTTCGAGATGCACTCGGTATATTCTTGCGCTTCCCTCCGCTTGTTTACTGCGGCGGTGTGAGCATCCGAGCTCAGGTATTTGCGCGCGCTTCCTTCAGAATCGAAATTACATTGTGGTTGCCCATCCTGCTCGCAGGCGTACTGCGCTTGACGATAGAGCGCGCTGTTCTGAATTGAAGCATCCCGCCAGCGGAGGAATCCAAGCAGGTAAGCGGTTGCAATGAATGCGAGGAAAATACCGAGTAGAAAACGGAGAACGATACTCACTCTATGACCTGGCCCCGTCATAGTATAGCCAACTGTCCCCGCGCTAAAGAGGACCGGCATGGCTCCATCGGAAGTTAGCCCACGACACACAGCCTCTCGCACAATGACAATTTGTTCATGAACCTAACGATATTCTGCAGCATCTGAGAGGGAAAATGGTTTTAGCTAGCCGAGAACCCGTATGCAGAACTTCGATTGGGGATCATTTTGGGGCAGCGTCGCTGGAGTGTGGTGTTACATTCTCTTGCGCCGCGTTTTCCTCGTTTTCATGAACGCTCTGGTTGACGCTTGGGAGTCATCCCTCCCCTGGGGATAACGTATTGTCTATCTGGCTGCGGCAATCATTTAACTGGGCAGCATTCTGGGGATGTCTGGCCGCGATTGCGGCGCACCGGCTCGCTCGGTTCATCTACCGCAACACGCGGTCTAAATTGAAAGAAAAGGCAGGTGGAACGGAGGAATGACATCCGCCAACAAGCAGACCTCGTGTCTCGCTTGCCAGCTGTGCACAACCTACGCTTTGTTCGATTGGAGTTTTCCCAACAAGCTGTACAAGGTCGAGCGTCCAATACCCAGCACTGAAGCCGCGCGAGATTTGTCACCGCCGACCTGCTGTAAGACGCGCATTATGTGCCGCATTTGAACTTCTTCCAGTGACATCAGAGGCTCGTCCGAGCTGCGCATTGTGCCCGCGGAGTCGGCACGGTGAACAATATGGTCGGGCAAGTCTCTGACGTCGATGATGTTCGATTCCACCATCATGCAGGCATTTCCAATCAAATTCTCCAATTCGCGAATATTTCCAGGCCAGTCGTAACGCGCCAGAACCGCTTGTGCCCTCAGTGTCAGACCCGCGACTGGCTTGTGGTACTGCGCGGAGAACCTTTGCACGAAATAACGCTCGAGCAACGGCAGATCCTCTTTGCGTTCCAACAGTGACGGCAGCGCGATCTCGGTCATGCTCAATCGATAATAGAGATCCTCCCTGAAAGTACCTTGTGACACCATGGCGCGAAGATCCCGGTTCGTCGCGGCAATGACATTCACGTCCACCTTCCGTTGCGCCGGTGAGCCAACCCGTTGAACCTCTCCGTTTTGTAGCACCCGCAGGAGCTTGGCCTGACCGGCAAGCGGCAAATCGCCGATCTCATCAAGGAACACTGTCCCGTGATTCGCATATTCGAACAAGCCCAGTTTGTCCTGGCTTGCCCCGGTAAACGCTCCGCGCACGTATCCAAACAATTCGCTCTCGATTAGGGTCTCGGAGAACGCTGAGCAGTTCGCCACCGCGAGTATCTTGTCTTTGGCAGGGCTCAAGCGATGCAACGCTCGGGAAACCAACTCCTTCCCAGTGCCTGAAGGACCCGTGATCAGCGCAGTCTTGAAGTGGGGAGCTACTCTGCGCAGCATCTTGAAAAGCTGGATGATCGCGGGGCTTCGCCCGACGATGCCTTCCATCTGGAAGGCGTCGATCAGAGCGCGATCCAGGTCTCCGATCAATCGTCGCTGGCGCTTCTCCTCCAACAGAACCTCCATACGAGCTCTCAATCGGTTGATCGGAACGGGCTTCGCCAGATAATCCGATGCCCCCTTTTGAATTGCTTCTACGGCGTACTCTGTCGAATAGTTTCCTGACATGAGGATGATTTCCGACGCCGGATCGAGACGATTGCAAGCTTGAAGCAATTCCATTCCATCCGCGGTCGGAAAGACGAGATCTAATAAAACGACCTCCGGCCGCAAATCACGAAATAGCCGCATGCCGTCTTCGGGATCACTTGCAGAGAAGATCTGCAGTCCCGGTTGATTTAGACAGCGTCCGAGCATCTCAAGAAGCGGCTCATCATCATCGATGATGAGTAATGTGATTGTGGGGGAAATCGCGAGCGGCGGAGGTTCGGGGTTCATAATACTCGCACTAGGCACGATGAGAGCATACCTCTATCTTCAGTGAGGATATCAATGATTTCTGTCTCGGACATCCTCATCTCATGTGATGCCGCTGCTTAGACTCTACTATAGCGTAAGACACCAGATTCACGAGTGAGCCTCTCTGACTATCTTTCGCATGGGTCACCCGATAGCTCGATAAGCCCAGGCAGTGTTTTTCGCACGCGGTTTCAAACGCCCTGACCATCTTACGATGAACGCCCCTGTCACCACGATGGCGATTGGGCTGCCCGCGGCGCCGGATCGTCGTCTGACCCTCCAGTTCGATGTTTTCCCCCTTTTGCGGGAGAGCCCTAGCTACGAAGATTCGTTCAATGGAAGTGAGGTCAGTCATGAGTCGTTTGCTGAGTTCATGCGCGACAGAATCTTTATTCCCCTCGGGATCGGGATGAACAAAATAACTCGATAGTGCCGCCGTCTAAGATCTTTCGCAAGCCGTCACATAGCGTCACGCGTTTGAGGATCGGTGATATGTGCGGTCGTAGGCCAGCAGGTTACAAGCCGCCGAGCTTCATGACAGACGAGCGTGTCCAGATCTCAGACAGCGTTCAGAATACAGACATCCGGAGGGAGATCTGCGAGGCTGTCTCTTTCTCATTGACCCTGTGTTACCAATAACTTAGGCGCAGACGCTGCTGGTTTCGGGGCGGCTATCCACTTGCATTTTCTAGCTTAGTTCGAAACGGACTGGGGAGAGATAATGCAAAAGCGGCGAGTCTTATTCACAATTTTATGGATCCTAGTTTCGGTCATTGGCGGGCGCGCCTGGGCTCAAAGCCAGTTCACAAATCTTGGACAAGTGGTTGCTCCGGGATTGCCAACTGACATGCTCGTCGGACCGGGCCCTAATGCTGCCGAACGCCTATATGTCGATTACACGTACAACGCGTCCGCGCTGGAAGTCGTATCGATTGATCCCACAAGTGGTGCTTTCACGGTATACAAGAGCCCATTAAGTTCAGAGTCAAGCCCAAAGGGAATGGTGGTGGGAAACGACGGCAACATCTATCTCGGTACCGCTCCCAACGCACACCTGTTTCAGCTCAATCCAAATTCTGGGGAACTATTGGACTTAGGGAAGCCAAGCGCCAGCGAACAATATATCTGGTCCACTGCGCTTGGCAGCGACGGATGTATCTATGGCAGCACCTATCCTGCGGCCAAGCTCGTTCGATATAACCCTACAACGAAAGTTCTCGAGGATCTTGGGCGAATGGATCCTACGGAGATGTATGCCCGTTACGTTGCTGCCGACTCGAATGGGTTTGTATATGTTGGAATAGGTTACGGGACGGCACATCTCGTCGCCTACCAGATCTCCTCCCAAAAGCACCAAGATATCCTGCCGCCAGCGTTTCAAACGACAGGCGCCGCACAGGTATTTCCCGGCGCAACGGGAGAGGTGTATGCGTTGATGAACAATCAGTATTTTCTCCTCAACGGATGGACTGCGATTCCAATCAGTGCCTCAAGTGTTCATTTGAAAGACAGAACTGCCCTCGCCGCTGGAGGTGAAGCGTGGGTGAGCGGAGGGAGCGTCACAGTAACCACGTTCGGCAAAAAAATCAGCACTAAAACGCTGCCGTATGGATACGCCGGGGAGGCTCTTCCACTTTTTTCCGTCGGGATCGGCCCTGATGGAAAGGTATACGGCAGCACCGCCATGCCATTCGATCTTTTCGTTTTCGATCCGCAGGCCGGACAGATCTCAAACCTAGGGAAACTCGGCGGAGGCGAGGCATATTCTTTCCTCACCTCACCTCGTCTATTACTAATGGGGGCGTATTCTGCCAACGCGCCGCTGCTCTCCTACGACGCCACGCAACCATTCTCCGTCAGTTCGAGAAAACCCAATCCGACTTTGACAACGTTCAATGGAGCCGACAGCACCTGGAGGCCCGGCAGCATGACTGCCGACCCCAATGGACAGGTCTACATTGGCTCCTTGCCGGGCTACGGGTGCTTGGGCGCGCCTCTTACTGTGTGGAGCACAAAGCACAATCGAGTCGCTCGCTATGACCTCTATCCAGACCAGAGTGTGCAATCTGTAGCTTGGGTCAGCAATCTCGTGGTCGGCGGAACAAGCATATACGGAGGCGGAGGGAGCATTCCGACAGCGTCACAGGCGAAATTGTTCATTTGGGATCCTTCGACGACAACGCTGTTGTATGACATTGCGGTGGTAAGTGATGCGCCCTCGATCGACAACGTCGCCGCCACCTCGAAAGGCATTATTTTCGGTACCGCTGGTAAGGTGCTTTTCACATTTGATCCGGTCGCGCGCAACGTGCTTTCGAGGTCGCCACTGAGTTTTACGCCGATTGCTCACGCTTTGGTTGAAGGTCCTGACGGGGCTCTTTGGGGACTTGCCGCGGAGGGCATATATACCGTGGATCCGCAAACCGGCGCTGCAACCCTCGTAGCCGCAAGCCCCAGCACAATTACCGGCGGAATGGGAATGGATGCTAACTATATCTACTACACGTCCGGAACAAATCTCTATCGGTTCCAATGGAGATAGGATTGTCGCGCGAATGCGCGCCGCGGTGGAGAAATAGTGTTCCTCGTGCTTTCCATCTGAACTCGGTCGCTGTGCAGGGTAAAGCTATCGATATTGCATGAATGGTGCAGAAGCAGTTCATACGGCCGCGTTAGTCATACACGTTCTCTGGTTCAGGATCTGATCGAACCCGCACTCGCCTTTGGCCCTTTAGAGAGATTCACCCTCATCAAGGCTTTACTGCCCCATAACCCACGCTCTCCGGTGCGGCTTCGCTTGCGAAAACGCAAAAAATGCCGCCAATCGCGAGCTTTTCAAGAAAATCTCGTAAGCTAATCGCGGGATAGGATGCGAAGTGGACTTGAGTCGCGTTTCACCACTTGTCGAGCGTTCGAAATCCAGCAACATCACAAGGTCGGGTAATACTTTTGGTCGTGTGTGGCGGGGTAACCGTTTCGTGCCGCCCAATTTCTTGAATCATGACTCAAGATCAGAAAGCCTCTTCGGAGGGCTTTCTGATTTAGGGGGACCAGGCCTATGCAGCCCAGAACCACCAGGAGCCAGACACTCGTCCCTCTCCGAATGCCCAGCACCTTCCGATCTTCTTTCACGATCCGGGCGCTATGGCTTGCTTATCGCGAGGGCGCGTTCTGGCTCGATTTCGGCGAAGCGATTCCATGCGGAGCACCCTCGCGGCTCTCCTTCGAGCTGTGAAGCGCAATGACGCTGAAAACAAGGCCGTTTCGACACCTGCATCAAGAAGCCAGCGCTCTCCGAATGGTCTTCGCGAGAGTCGAAAGACTGAATGGCTTTTGAAGGAATTGTGCCGGAAACTCTAATTCATCAACTAACTGATGATTTTCCGTGTACCCGGATATGAACACTATGTGTGTGGACGGACAGCGCTGGAATATCCGGCTGGCAAGTTCTTTCCCGCCGATTCCGGGCATAACGAGATCGGTTACGAGCAGATCGATGTTCTGCTGCTCCTTTGCACAGAACAGGAGGGCCTCGGCAGCATTGTTGGCCGACAGAACCTGATATCCCTTGGCTTCAAGGAACTTGGTCGCAACGTCACGAAGCGCGGCTTCGTCTTCGACGAGCAGGATTGTTTCATCTCCCGTCAGGTCGCTCTCGGGGCTGAGAGTCTCGGCGACAATCTCTCCTTCCGCGCGCGAGAGTGGAAAATAGACCTTAAAAGTCGTTCCTCTCCCCGGCTCACTGTAGACCCATACGTAGCCGTTGTTCTGTTTTGCAATGCCGTAAACCGTGGAGAGGCCAAGCCCGGTTCCCTTTCCAGGCCCTTTGGTCGTAAAGAACGGCTCGAAGACCCTCGCCTTCGTGGCAGCATCCATGCCAATCCCGGTGTCGGAAACCGCAAGCATCACGTAGTCGCCCGGATGTTGATCGAGATTCAGTTCCTGGAAATAGGCGTTGTCGAGATATATGCGCGAACTCTCTATGGTGAGTCGGCCGCCTTCGGGCATGGCATCACGGGCATTCACAACCAGGTTCATGATCACTTGTTCGATTTGAGAACCGTCGGCGTAAATGTGCGCATCTCGGGCGTTGGGTTTTATATGCAAATCAATGTCCGCTCCCAACAAAGCCGGAAACATTTGGCTGAATTCTGAAATCACTGCATCGACATCCAGGGCCCGCAGCTCCTGCGGCTGTTTTCGGCTGAATGCAAGCAGTTGCTTCGTCAGGTGGGCGGCTCGGTCCACGGCCGTGATAACTTGCGAAAGACTACGTGCCACCCGTTTGGGATCGTCCAATTCAGTTTCGGCAAGCTGGGCATAGCTGCTGATGACCATCAGCAGATTATTAAAATCGTGAGCCACCCCGCCGGCGAGACGTCCGATCGCTTCCATACGCTGCGCCTGGCGAAGCCGTTGCTCGATTTTGAGCGAATTGGTCACGTCATGAACGAGAAACAAACGTGCTTCGCGACCGCGAAAAGGAATTAGTTGGGAAGTGATCTCCACGTCAATGATTGAACCGTCGTTCCGTCGATGCCTCCATAGCTCGCCGTAGACTCCGAGGCCTTTGCGGCGCAGCTCGTTTTTATCGAGGTCTAACACACCCCGCTCCTCGACCGGGCGGAGATCCTCCATCTTCATTTGCAGGAACTCCTGCTCGGAGTAGCCATATCGGTCGATCGCAGCACGATTCACCGCAAGAAACTCGCTCCCGACTGGATCAGATACCCACATCGGGTGAGGGTTGGATTCAAATAGAAGACGGTATTGTTCTTCGGATCTGCGGATTTCCAGTGCAGCGGCATCGCGCTCTTCGAGTAGGCGCGCCTCGGTCATCGCTCTACGAATGGCATGAGGAAGACGGCTGAGATTGTGCTTTAAGACGTAGTCATTCACGCCTGCCTTAACGCATTCGATTGCTTGTTCCTCGCCGAGAGTGCCCGCAACCAGAATGAACGGAACGTTGTTTCCTGATTGTCGCAACCAGCGCACGGCGTCGACACCGGTCCAATCCTCCAAGTGGGAATCGGCAAGAACCAGGTCAATGGAATCGTTTGGGAAGAATTTCTGAAAGTCACTCCGATTGTGCGCAATCTGGGGTGAGAAGGCTAGCCCTTCTTGCTTCAGACGCACCACTAGCAGATCGGACGCAACCGGATCGTCTTCGAGGACAACGATATTCAGGCCCAGGATCTCCCCCGAATCCAGTTTCACCACCTACTCCAGATAGGCTGGGAAACTTCACATTCTGGGGCGAATTATATGACTGTTTTATCGATTGTTTGGACAGCACTGTAGTCACCAAAGTAATCGACGACAGTTAGCTCAAGAACGTTTTACACTTATTTACTAGCATCGGCGTGAAGAAGAAGAGATTGCAGTGCTTTACTTTTGGCCGTGTTGCGATGCTTCCTCATCTTCCTCAGCGCGCGCCGCGTCGACCCGTTCCTGATGGAACCGTGGTAGTTTCTCTCCGCTTTCGTCCTGGCACGCATTTCCGGCCCGTGCGCCGCACACTGGACATTTTACGTTGACTAGGCTCAATCTCCCCTCCAAGGGCTAGCACTGAAAGCTGGCCAGTGCAAAGGTATCGCCGGGATGACCCGAAATAAGGTCAGCTCAATCATGGACACATGCCTGGCTCAAGATGCCCGCATGAGAGACGTAAAGAAATCCCTCAAGCGTGGGTCAGACTTTGGTGGGTGTGAATCGTGGGGATTGGTGCAGTGGAGGAAAGTCAGCCTCGCGACGAATACTCTTACCGTGGCCAGTCGAAAACGGTTACAGGATCCGGGCGCGCGATCTTCCTGAATGGACGCGTCGCCCCCGTGCTGACGATGCCCTGGTGGACGCGATGGCAGTCCTCGAAAGGCCGAAAATTGCCGAGCCCTCCCCCACCGTCAGGAAAACGACGAGCGGCAAGAGTTCAGTAAGTTATAGAAAAGAATGGCTCCTCAGGTAGGACTCGAACCTACAACCCTCCGGTTAACAGCCGGATGCTCTGCCATTGAGCTACTGAGGAGTGTGGCGAACGCATCAGGACGACGCGTTTTGAATTGTATCGACTTCATTGTAAGCGAGCCGCCGCCGCTCCGTCAAAACTCCCGTCGTGTTCCTTTCGTGGGACACGTCCTTCACCAATACCACTCCGACGAATCCATCTGCGGCTCATTCCCCGGTGCGTAAATTCCGTATTTTTCTCCCAGCCAATCCGCCAATTTTCTCGGAACTACAGCCGCAATCTCCTGCCACGTCACCACCTGGCAGCGCATCTTCAACTCGTAATCACGAACGCATTGCATCACCGCGAACCACTGTTCGCGCAGGTCCGGACGCCGCCCATCCACCACCACACAAAATCGCGATCCACACGCCTGCGCCGCCAACACACTCCGCAAAAGTTGATACGACGCATAACCATCTTCGATCCGCGGCAGCCGCAGCCGATCGAATACCTCGCAAAAATCTCGATATCGCTCCACGCTCGATGGCCGGCAGCACTGAAAATCCGACTCAGTCAGCTTCGCTTCCACCAGTACATCGCCGACCCGCATATCGACTTCGGTGCGATCACGATGGCCATTTTCTATCGACGCCGCCACCCTCACCCCGAACTCCGGCCGCTCTTCCACCGGAACTCCCATCAGCCGCTGCAACTTCCCTTCGGCCAGCGCTTGCGGATTACAGAAGATGTTCATCAGCAGCGCATCGGAGCTGGTGCAGGCGTCCAACTCCTTCCATCTCGCTTCTTTAGGAAGGTTTCGCCGCCCGGTGTGCGGTTTCTGAAGTCGTTTCCGCCACCCCGCGTCTCGTATGATCGCCGCGTAGCTCTCCGGAAAGAAATTGCCGTGCTCCGTTTCGCAAGCCGCGTACACCACGACCTCTTCCTTCCCATAGCCCGAAACCGACGCCAAGTGCCGCTCTTCTGCGAACTTTTTATTTCGCGCTATAATTTCGCGTCGCAACGCCCGCGCATATCCGAAACCGATCGACGTAAACGACGACATCCTATTCATCCTACCCTGCCGCGGAATTGACCCCGCTGCTCGTAAAATGTTATAAAAACTCGCCCTTGCGGTGTGTTTTTCCGGCAAATTTGGGGCCTGAAATACACGATCTCCCTCGACGAGCGCCGAATTTGCGCCCGGCGGGGTGTATCCCGACGCGGCCAAACCTCAAAACACTTCGTTCTTGAAGTGGAAGCGCGTTCCACCGGCGACCCGGTGTGTTGGGAAATTTCCGATTTTGGTCAGACCGCCTGCTCACTCTGTTTGCAATACGTGTGCAGTCGCCTGTCCATAGGAGAAAATTGTTGGTGCTGCAATTTTGGCCCACCAACACCTGCTACTCAAGTAGTGGCGGTAATCCGGTAACGAACTTTATTTGTGGAGAGCCATACGTCTGTCCAGTCGTACCCTCTCCCGGAGGAATTTCAATGTCTATGTGGCGCGCCTCTCTGCGGCGACTGTCCATTGTTCTTAGCGTCCTTCTCCTTTCTCCTGCTTTATTTGCGCAACCGGAAACGGGCGGCGAAGCCAGCCTCAAGCTCCCCGACCTCTCCACCGTCAGCTTTATGGGCATGAATGGCCACAACCTTCTCTTGATTGGCCTCATCTTCTGCGCTCTCGGCCTCCTCTTCGGTCTCTCCATTTACATGTCGCTCAAGAACCTGCCCGTGCATCGCAGTATGCGCGAGATCTCCGAGCTGATCTACGAGACCTGTAAGACCTACCTCCTCACCCAGGGCAAGTTCATCCTCATTCTGTGGGCATTCATTGCCGTCGTCATCGGCCTCTACTTCGGATGGCTCGCGCCCGTGCAGCCCGTAGGCGTCACGCTGCCCATCATCCTGGCGTTCAGCCTCGTCGGCATCGCCGGCAGCTATGGCGTCGCCTGGTTTGGCATTCGCGTCAACACGTTCGCCAACTCCCGCACCGCTTTTGCCGGACTCAACGGCAAGCCCTATCCGATCTATGCCATCCCGCTTCGCGCCGGCATGAGCGTCGGCATGATGCTCATCAGCGTCGAGCTGCTCATCATGCTCTGCATCCTGCTCTTCGTTCCCGGCCAGTTCGCCGGACCGTGTTTCATCGGCTTCGCCATCGGCGAATCTCTCGGCGCTGCGGCGCTGCGTATTGCCGGCGGCATCTTTACCAAGATCGCCGACATCGGTTCCGACCTCATGAAGATCGTCTTCAAGATCAAGGAAGACGACGCCCGTAACCCCGGCGTAATCGCTGATTGCACCGGAGACAACGCTGGCGATTCCGTTGGACCTTCTGCCGACGGCTTCGAAACCTACGGCGTCACCGGCGTGGCGCTCATCACTTTCATCCTCCTCGGCATCATTCCTTCGGTGTTCGAACACAACGGAATGTCGCACGCAGATGCTGTTCTTGCTGCCTCGAAGGTCCAGGTCCAACTCCTGGTCTGGATCTTTGTCATGCGCATCATGATGCTCGTCTCCAGCGCCGGCGCGTACTTTATCAACGCCGCCATTGCCAAAGCCAGGTTCGGCAACTCCGACGAAATGAATTTCGAGACGCCGCTCACTTCACTCGTCTGGCTTACCTCGATCATCTCTATCGCGCTCACATTCCTCGTCAGCTATCTCATCATTCCCGAGCTCGGTTCAGACACCACCTTGTGGTGGAAGTTGTCGCTGATCATCTCTTGCGGCACCCTCGCCGGAGCCGTCATCCCCGAATTCGTCAAAGTCTTCACCTCGGTCGACTCTCGCCACGTCGAGGAAGTCGTCACCTCTTCGAAAGAAGGCGGCGCTTCCCTCAACATCCTCTCCGGCCTGGTCGCCGGCAACTTCTCCGCCTACTGGCTCGGCCTCACCATGGTTGTTCTCATGGGCGCCGGCTATTACGTCTCCTTATACGGACTCGGCGCGCTCATGCTGGCGCCTGCGGTCTTTGCCTTTGGCTTGGTCGCCTTCGGATTCCTCGGCATGGGTCCCGTCACCATCGCCGTCGACTCCTACGGTCCCGTCACCGACAACGCGCAGTCCGTTTACGAACTCTCACTCATCGAGAACGTTCCCAACATCGAAGCCGAGCTGAAGAAGGACTTCAACTGCACCGTCAACTTCGAACGTGCCAAGCACCTGCTCGAGGCCAATGACGGCGCCGGCAACACCTTCAAGGCGACCGCGAAACCAGTGCTCATCGGCACCGCAGTCGTCGGCGCTACCACCATGATCTTCTCCATCATCATGGCGCTCACTGACGGGCTCACCGTGAACGTCGGCAAGCTCTCGCTGCTGCATGCTCCATTTGTCCTTGGTCTGATCACCGGCGGCGCCATGATCTTCTGGTTCGCGGGCGCGTCGATGCAGGCCGTCAGCACTGGCGCCTACCGCGCGGTGGAGTTCATCAAGGCCAACATCAAGTTGGAAGGCACGGAAAAAGCCTCGGTCGCCGACAGCAAGAAGGTCGTTGCCATCTGCACCCAGTACGCGCAGAAGGGCATGTTCAACATCTTCCTCGCAGTTTTCTTTGCGACCTTGGCATTCGCCTTCTACGAACCGTTCTTCTTCATCGGCTACCTGATCTCGATCGCCATCTTCGGCTTGTACGAGGCCATCTTCATGGCCAATGCCGGTGGCGCTTGGGATAACGCCAAGAAGGTCGTCGAAGTGGAACTCAAAGCCAAGGGCACGCCGCTGCACGACGCCACTGTCGTCGGCGACACCGTCGGCGATCCCTTCAAAGACACCTCATCGGTGGCCATGAATCCGGTCATCAAGTTCACCACGCTCTTCGGACTGTTGGCCGTAGAGCTCGCCGTTTCGCTCAAGCAGCCGGGCCATAACAGCTCGCTCGCGCTCGGCCTGGCAGGCGTATTCTTCCTGATCTCGGCCTACTTCGTGTGGGTCTCGTTCTACGGAATGCGCATCGGCAGCTTGAAAAAACCATAACTCACCCACAGCAACGAGCGCCATCCACAAGGATGGCGCTTTTTTTTGCCTGTCGTTCTGCTGTAATCCTCAAGCGCAACCGTTCGTACTCTCGCGAAGTGCAGGTCGGGAATTTGCCAACGCCCTCACCCTCGCCACGCCGCAAGCGCGAAGCGCGCCGCTCTTAAAGCCCGGGGCGCAGCCCCGGGGACGCACGCCCGGATAATCCCCAAGCCCGCTTCGCGGGCGGCACGCTCCCGCAAGCGAGGCGCTGAGCCTCGCGTCTTTCAATCCGGCACTGCGCAACCTACCAAGGCCACTTCTGCCGATACCCCCCACATGCCCTCACCCTCGCCACGCCCCAAGCGCGAAGCGCGCGCCGCTCTTAAAGCCCGGGGCGCAGCCCCTGGGAAGCATGCCCGGATAATCCCCAAGCCCGCTTCGCGGGCGGCACGCTCCCGCAAGCGAGGCGCTGAGCCTCGCGTCTTTCAATCCGGCGGCTGCGCAACCTACCCGCGCCCCACAATCTCTCTCGCTTCTCGCCACCAACCGCGTCCGCGCGCCTCTACCGCACCTCATCCCGCATGTTCGTCTTAATATGCTTGGCCAACTTCTCAATCTCTTCTGCTTTTTTCACCACGTCCAACGACAATACATTCTCATTGCTCTTATCCACTGAATCCTTGAGCTCGGTCGCAAGCTGAAGCAGCCGTGTACTGTCGTCTTTGAGCTGCTTTTCGCGCTTCTCGCGTTGCTGCTTCTCCATCTGGTGTTGCTGTTCTTTCGATTCCAACGGCGCACCGTTGTTAACACTCCGATGTGGCGAGAACTGCGGGTCTGGCGACGGCGATTCCGCCGGCGTCCCGCTCTGCCCACCCGCAACCGCAATGGCGAAAATGATGAACAGAGAAATGTATGCAAACCGCACTGCCGCGCGTTTCATATCAAAACCCTCGTAGGATCGCTCGATTTCATTATATGCAGCGGCCCGTCGCCGACTCGAGACCGCCGACAGTTGTTATAATCCGCGAAAATGCACTCTTCCCTAGCCAGTCTGACGTCCCCCATCACCGCCGCCGTACAAAGTCACAAGCACCTCGTCGGCCTCTTCGACCAATGGTCCGACGATACCTTCGACTTCGTTCGCCACGATGTCCCCAAGATCCTCACCGTCATCATCATTGCCCTCATCCTCATCCGGATCCTCCGCCTCATTACCCGCCGCCTCTCCCACATCAGCAAGACCGGCCAACTGCCCAGCGGTGTCCGCGCCCAACAAATCCGTACTCTCTCCGGTGTCGTTTATTCGGTCGGCGTCTTTGTCATCCTCTTTCTCACCATCATGTCGGTGCTCGACACCGTCAACATCAACATCAAGCCGCTATTAGCCAGCGCCGGCATCGTTGGCCTGGCCATCGGCTTCGGCGCGCAGACGCTGGTACACGACGTCGTCACCGGGTTCTTCATCCTCGTCGAAAATCAATTCGAGATCGGCGACACCGTAAAGCTCGTCGATCGCACCGGTGTCGTCGAGGTCATGAGCCTCCGCCGCACCGTCCTGCGCGACAGTGACGGTTCCCTGCACGTCATCCCGAACAGCTCCATCACCGTCGTCACCAATTACACCCGCGACTGGACACAGATCGCCATGCATGTCTCCGTTGCCTACAACGAGCCCAGCGAAAAAGTAACCAAGCTCCTCAACGAGGTCGGTACCGAGTTGCAGAATGACCCAGCCTACGGGCCATCCATCGTCGGCAAGCCCGAGGTGCCCGGCATCGAAAAAATTTCCGCGCAGGAAGTGGATTACCTGATGTTGGTAAAGACCACGCCCGGCCAGCAATATGTTGTAAGCCGCGAATTGAGGCGTCGCATTAAGGAATGTTTCCAGCGCAACCAAGTCCAGCCCGGCGGTCCATCCCAGGTTTACGTGCTCGACAAGCCGCCGGCAAAGTGAACATCTGCCACTGGCGATCTCGCATCTTAGCTTTCGAGTATGTGGCGGTCGGCCCTGATTGACGGTGGCGTTGCAGCGGGAATCCTCGCCATCTGGTATTTCTCGTGGCGCTACTGGCTTCGCCGGCGCTCTGAAGTTGTCCTCAGCTGGCTCCACGTCGCCTTCCATCGTCACGGCAAAATCGCCGGCATCGAGTGGCTCTCAGCCTCGCGCTTTCAGGTAAAACTGCACCCCAGGGCTTCGGCCTTCCGAGACGCCCAACTGGTCGTGCAGCTCGCCCCGCGCGAGATGCCCTTCAGTTGGCTCTGGTATCGCCTTCGCAAGCACCAGGAAACTGCAACCTTCGCCGCGAACCTCGATCCGCCTCCGCCTTTCAATCTCGATGTAAGGAACCATCGCTGGTGCGGCAGCTCCATCTCCCCCAGCGAGGCTGTCCGAGAGTGGCAAGGCGAACGTCTCGCTCCCATGGTCATCACCACTCGCAAGGATTGGCAGCACGAAATCGTCAACATGATGGACGCGCTCGCCGCCTCGCGCAGCTTCGACTTCCTCAAAATCGCCTTCCGCAAAGAAGCCCCAAACTTCTCCGCCACCATCGCGCTGAACGCCATGCAGCCCGACGCCCAAGCCGAATTCAACGTCTTCGACGTAATCCGCGAACTCGCAACCAGCTCCTCCCCCTCCGCCTTCTAATTCCCGTTCTCCAGGAATGTCCGCAGACCAAATGCTTTAACAAAACGGAACGCACGCCGTGCATTCCTGCGCTCCAAAATCGACGCTTTTTCGCACTTTTTGTGGTCCTGGATCCGTTTTCGCGCATTCCCCCGCGCGTCCTCCCGATACCGCCGAAACTCTCTGTTCATGCTCCTTTCAGCGATATTGCCGCAAATTTCCCTTATTCCACGCGCGGCCGCCCACTCCCAAATCATGCAAAAAAGTGCGCTAAAAACCTCGTTTTTGCGCTTCATTTCGTCCATTTAGCAGTCCGAACACCTATTTTTTCACTCCAAATTCGCCCTTTTTGCAGCTTCAAATCACGCCCCAATGTGCCCCGGCTCACAGCCCACATAACATCAATCGTCTATCGTGAGCATGTGGGGCAATGTCCCCACCACCGAACAGCTCTTTCAAAACCGAACCGCCAGCTCCGGACAGTAGGACGAAAAATCCCCCAGGAACCTCTGGGTCTCTGTGCCTCTGTGGTGGATTTTCCGGCGAAACGCACCAAAACTGTCCCATAACTCCCACGCCGAGAGGACTTTACCCGCAACTCATACGCCTGCAGGACTTTGCAAGTTTTCCACAGCCTAAGCTGCTGAAAACAAATAAAACCATGGGGGAGGGGGAGGGGGTACTCACGCTTGCGACGCACCTTCATGCAGTAGTGATAAAGTGAGCCCAAGAGGCAATCATGCGGATTCTCACCAAGCGTTTCGAGAACGTGCAGGTAATTACGATGGCGAGCTTGCGCCAGCATCTGGAGCAAATCTCCAGCAAAGATTGCCGCTTTTCCATCGACAAAGCCCGCTCCGGACGCGTTTCTGTGCGCGCAGAATGCTGCCACGGCGGCAAGAAAGTTCGCCCCGCGGTGGTTCTGCCAACGTACCCCACAGGCCATGAGCACGACGATCCCGTGAACCCGAACGTCGTCCTCGATCCCATCGAGTTTCACGACGCGGATTCGACCCATTTGCGCGAGGTGTTTGAACCGCTGCTGGGAAGCGCGGTGTTGCAGTATTACGAGAAGATGCACCCGGCGGCGCAGCTACAGATGACGCGATGCTGCTGAAGCAAGTGGCCGGAGCCCCGGCCCTTCAGCAACGTTATTTCTTCTCGAGCAGCGCCAGCGTAGCCGCGTAGTCGTCGTTCGAGTGCCCGGCTTTCGCAGCCTCCTCATAGATCTTGAGCACGGATTCGAGACCGGGCAGCTTGAGGTGAACAGTCTTCGACGCGTCCTCAACAAGATGAAGATCTTTTTTCATCAGGCGCAGCGGGAAGTTGGGCGAGTAATCGCGCTTGAGCACGAACGACGCTTTGTAATCGACCACGCCGGAGCGGACCATGGTGCTCCCCACGAGCTCGACGAACTTTTCCGGATCCACGCCGAGCCGCGTCGCGACCGAATAGCCTTCGATGAAGCCTTCGTAGATCATCGCGATCTGCAAGTTCAGCGAAATCTTCGAGGCCTGCCCCTTGCCGACATCGCCCATGTGCACGACTTTCTTGCCCATCTGCGCAAAGATTGGTTGCAGTTTGGCGAGAGTGGCATCGGCCGCGCCGACCATGAAGATAAGCTGCCCAGACTCGGCACCGATCTTCGATCCGGTGATCGGCGCATCGACGTAATCGGCGCCCTTCGCGCGAACGCGCTCCGCGAACTTGAGGGTCTCCACCGGCGAGATAGTGCTGGAGTCAACCACGATCATGCCCTTGCGTAGCTTGCTCTCGACGCCATCGGAAGCGAAGAGCACACGCTCGACAGCAGCAGTGTCGGCGACGCACATCCACACAATGTCGACGCCATCAGCGGCCTCGGCGGGCGTTTTGGCGGTGGTGGCGCCCGGAACGTCTTTCGGCGTGCGGTTCCATACTTTTACTTCGTTGCCGGACTTGGCGAGGTTCGCCGCCATCGGCCGTCCCATAATTCCTAAACCTAAAAATGCAATCTTCATTCCCACTCCTTACTTGAATGGATGATTAGAAACGAGTGCAGCCGCAGGGGTCAAGGAAGCTACCTCACGCGCAAGAACCTCCGTGTAGACTAACCGCGATGCAAGAGGGAACTCAGGCCCAAGGTGAGCAGCGGCGCTGGCTGCCGGAGTTGGTGACGGCGCTTGTTGCGATTGCGGTGTATGCACGCAGCTTCGAGTTCGACTTCGCCTTCGATGATGTCGCCATCATCGTGCACAACATCACGGTGCATTCCTGGCGCTTCCTGCCGGATTACTTCACGCGAGACTTGTGGCAGAACGTCCAGCCCAACACCGGATATTACCGTCCGTTAGTGCTGCTGTGGTTCCGCGTGAACGACGCGCTATTCGGGCTGCATCCGGTGTGGTGGCACCTGACGAGCGTTCTGGCACACACTCTCGCGTCGGTGCTGGTGCTCCGCCTGGCAATGCGTCTCACCGGAAACCAGAAGCTGTCCTGGATCGCCGGCCTGCTGTTCGCAGTGCACCCGGTACACGTGGAAACGGTGTCGTGGATCTCGGACGTGGTGGATGCGCTGCTGACCGCCTGGTTCGTCGGCGGCATGCTCTGCTTCCTCCGCTGGCGCGCAACCCGGAGAGCGGCATGGCTGGCGGCCTCCCTGCTTTGCTACAGCGGAGCGATGCTGACCAAAGAGCCCGGATTCGTACTTCCGGCGGTGCTGTTTCTGTACGTCCTTATGATGGAAACGGAGCCGCTTGGAGCGAGGGTGAAGAACGCATTCATCGCCATTCTGGCGTACATCCCGCTCGCGGTGATTTACTTATTCGCGAGGCATCACGCAATCCGCGGATTTTCGGTACAACTGCAGCCGATGTCCGACATCTCGATTCTCTTAACAATCCCGACTGTGCTGTGGGCGTACTTGCGATCATTGCTCCTCCCGTTTGGACTGGGCCCGTTTTACGACCTCCCACGCGTGACAGCCGCAGCTTGGCAAACGTTTTTCTCGCCGCTGATTGGAGTGCTGGCAGTCGCCGCACTGGTATGTCTGGTGGCGCGCAAGGCCAGCGGGGCTACGACACGATTCGTCGCGTTTGCAATAGCGTGGAGCGTAGTGACCATTGCACCGGCGCTCGATTTGCCGGCATTTCCGCCGAGCGAAATGGTGCACGACCGCTACATCTATTTGGCGTCAGTAGGATTTTGCTTGCTCGCCGCCGCGGTGCTGGGGCACCTTGAGACGCGAACCGCAGCACTCGCGACGGTGGCAATCGTGCTTGCGTTGGGAGCGCTCAGTTTCCGGCAGCAGGGATTCTGGCGCGACGACATCACCATGTTCTCGCGCGGGGTAGAGATCTCTCCGCACAACGACAATGCCGAGGCCGGTCTCGCAACCCTGGTGGCGCGCAAAGGCGACTATCCGCTCGCGATTTCGCTGTACCGGGACGTGCTCAAGCGAAACCCGACGCAAATGAATGCGAATTTGAATCTTGGCTGGACGTACGTGCTGCTCGGCGATTACGCCAACGCCGAGCCGTTCCTTACCACCGCAGCCACGCATTACACGAATTCCCCAGACCCATTCATTTATTTAGGCGTGCTGTACTCCGAGACGAACCGGCTCGATTTAGCGCTGGCGAGTCTGCGAAGAGCGGAAGCGCTGAGCGTTCCGCGGGCCTCAATCCACGAACAGATCAGCGAAGTGCTGGAGCGAAAGGGCGACATCGCGGGAGCTATTGGCGAAATGGAGACCGCGCTACAAATCGCGCCCAACGATCCACGACTGGCGACGCGCTTGCGAGAGTTACAGTCGCGATCTACACGCTAGTTATAGCCAGCTTGTCAGGAGTAATTGCCTTCGCTCGATCGGGATGACTGGTTTTGAGAGCCCGCAGCGCCTTTGTTATAATCAGCTTGCCTCACACGTGTTCTTGGAAACCTCTGCGGAAGTGGTGAAATTGGCAGACACACCATCTTGAGGGGGTGGCGCCGAAAGGCATGGGGGTTCAAGTCCCCCCTTCCGCACCATACCTCCCGCCCTGGCGGGTCCTGAGATTCCGAAAACCTTTTGAGAGAACAGGAAAGTTTGGCGCCGCCTCGCGGTGCTGGTGAGAGTTTCGAATGATTTACCTGATCACGGCGATCCACATCGCAGTTTGTTTCTTCCTGATTATTGTTGTGTTGCTGCAGAGCGGCAAGAGCGCCGATTTGGCCGCGGCGTTTGGCGGCAGCGGCAGCCAGACAGCGTTCGGCCCACGCGGCACTGCCAATGCCCTGTCGAAAGCGACGACGTGGTCGGCAGTAATTTTCATGCTTACTTCCATCGTGTTAAGCGTCATGGCGGCGCGGCACACGGGCGCGTCAGGATCCGTGCTGAATGGGACAAAGGCTGCCCCGGTTCAGAAGACCGCTCCGGCCAAGACAAAGTAAAAGTTTTTCAAAATCCGTGAGGCCTCCGCGCGCGGAGGCCTTCGCTTTTGCTACGCTTTTCATCGAATAAAGCAGAGATCCTTCAGAACATATTTTTCATCCACGGGTTTGAGATGGAAGTCTACCAATTACTCGCCCGTAAAAGCCGCGCCCATCGTCCACAAAGGAGAACATGATCCACGAGATTTTTCCGGTTGGCCCATTGCAGTGCAATTGCTCTGTAATCGGCGACGAGACCTCACACGAGGCAATCGTGATCGACCCCGGCGACGACATTGAAACGATCGTCGCGGTGTTGGAGAAACATGCTCTGCGCGCTACGCAGATTGTTATAACCCATGCCCACATCGACCATGTCGGTGGCGCCGTCAAACTGCGCGAGTTGACCGGAGCGCCCATCCTGTTAAACGAAAATGATGAAGCATTGTTGAAGATGCTGGACGTGCAGGCCTCTTGGTTGGGTATGAAAGATCCAGGCCGCGTGACGATCGACCAGACGCTCGGCGATGGCGACACGGTGAAAACCGATCGTCTCGAGGCGAAGGTGATCCACACGCCGGGACACTCGCAGGGCAGCATCTGCCTCCTGTTTTCGACGGAGAACACGCTGATCGCCGGCGATACCCTATTTCAGGGAAGCATTGGCCGCACCGACCTTCCTGGCGGTTCCTACGAGAAAATTTTGCAGTCCATCCACCAGAAGCTGCTCGTGCTACCGGGGGGGACCAAGGTGGTGCCGGGCCACGGCCCGCTGACGACGATCGACGAAGAGCGCGACCGCAATCCGTTCCTGCAAACCTGACGCCGAGTACCCGCGCTAGGTACAATGGGTGCGTCGATGTTACGACGCCGCATATGGGTGTGGTGCGTGCTTTGCGCGGCGGCATGCGCACAAAGCACGCTGCCGGAGCAGACGCTCGGCGGCGTCACGATCCGTGAGCAGTGGGTCCCCATGCGTGACGGCGTGAAACTTGCCGCCAACCTGTTCTTCCCTGCTGATCTCCAACCCAGCGAAAAAATTCCGGCACTCCTCGAATATCTTCCTTATCGCAAAGACGATTGGTCTCTAGGCCGCGACTATTCCCTCCACTCGTATTTCGTGAAGCACCGCTACGTGGTGGCGCGGGTCGACATCCGCGGCACAGGTCGCAGCGAAGGAGCAACCCCGGACCGCGAATATTCGGAGCAGGAAATGCGCGACGGCGAAGACGTGATTGCCTGGCTCGCGCGCCAGCCATGGTCGAACGGAAGTGTAGGGATGCTGGGAATCTCCTGGGGCGGCTTTAACGCGATCCAGATGGCGATGCGTCATCCCCCAGCGCTGAAGGCGATCCTTGCGGCGGACGCTTCAGACAATTTATTCCACGACGACATCCACTACATCGACGGCATGATGCACGTGGACGAATTCGAGATCTCGATGGACCTGACGAACGCGCTGTCGCCCGCGCCGGATTTTCCCACGGACGACAAGACGCTCGCCGCACACTTCGATACGCCACCGTGGTTCCTGCTCTATCTCAAGCATCAGCGAAACTCAGAATTCTGGTGGCGAAATTCACTTTCTAGTAATTACGGCCGAATCAAAATTCCCGTGTTCCTGATTGGCGGTTTCCTAGATGGCTACCGCGACAGCGTGCCGCGCATGCTGGAGAACCTCTCGGTCCCGCGAACCGCGATCATGGGGCCGTGGCCGCATTCCTTTCCGCACGACGCCGATCCCGGTCCGGACGTAGAGTGGCGCGACCTCGCAACTGCGTGGTGGGACCATTGGCTGAAAGGCGAAAAGAATGATGTGGAGAGCTGGCCGATGCTGCGCGTCTATCTGCGCGATGGTTACGAGCCGAGTCTCGCGATCAAAGAAATCCCCGGGGAGTGGAAGGCGACGAACTGGCCCGCGGATGGAACCTTCGACGCGCAGTATTACTTGAGCGACGCCCAGCTGGTCACTTCGGCCCCGGATCAGCAGTCGCGAAAAGTGTTGCAGTATGCGCCTTCGGCGGGTGTACAGGCCGGATTTTGGTGGGGCGACCTCACCCCCGATCAAGCGCCGCTGGATGATAAGAGCCTGGTCTTCGACAGTGACCCGCTGCCGCGCGACGAAGCGATCCTCGGACGGCCGCTGGTTTCGATGTACGCCGAAAGCAGCGCGCCAATGGCAGACTGGTTTGTGCGGCTGGAAGACGTTGCACCCGATGGCTCGAAGCAGTTAGTAACGGGCGGTGGCTTGAGCGTGGCGCAGCGCAATTCTTCGGCATTTCCGCAACCGGTGGTAATCGGCCGCTACGAACTGCTCGAAGTGCCGATGCACTTTACATCGTGGACATTTGCGGCTGGGCATCGCATACGCGTCTCAGTGTCGAACGCGCTGTGGCCAATGATCTGGCCGACGCCGTTCGCCATGACGACCGACGTGCTAACGGGCGATGCTACCTCCTCGATGCTCATTCTGCCGGTGGTGTATCCGAGGCTGATGCCAGATGTGCAGTTTGCCACGCCTGCGGAGACGGCGACCATGCCGGGGATCCATTCGGAGGGCGACCTGCTTCCGGGTTCGTGGACCGAGACCCACGATGGCGCGCAATACACCACGACCATCAACTGGCATGGCGAGGAGCACGACTTCTTCCCGTGGGGTGAAGAGACGACGCACGAACGGCTTGTACACACAGTGCATGACGATCGTCCCGCGGAAGCAGTCGTCCATGGAGAGGCCTCGATGGAAGTGAAGCTGAAAGATCGCACTCTACTATGGAGCACCACGCTCGACCTGCGAAGCGACGCCCACAACTTCTACTACAGCTACACGCGCGAGTTGCACAGCGGCGGCAAACTGATGCGGCGAAAAACGTGGCACGAGACGATCCCGCGCGATTACCAGTGATTCCGGTTGCGCCCTGCAGTGAACTTCCTTACTCTGAAGCCACTCCATGTCTTCGGTCGCTTCCTCTGAAATGCTTGCTGCAGATCGTGCACGCATCGCTCCGTTAGCCACGGGACCGGTGGCTGCGCTCGCGATAGCAAACGTCGTCTTCCACCTGCTGACTGCGTGGCGCTACGGATACTTCATCGACGAGTTTTATTACTACGGGTGCAGCGAACATTTGCGCTGGGGGTACTATGATCATCCACCCCTCGTCGCGGGGTTGATGTGGATCGCCACCCACCTGTTCGGCGGTTCCTTGCTCGGCATCAGGGTAATCCCAAGTTTGCTCGGCGGCTTGCTGGTGTGGGTTGCGGCGCTCACTGCACGTGAACTCGGCGGTGGCCGCTTCGCACAAGTTCTCACCGGCATCTGTGTACTCGCGGCTCCAGCGTACATGTTGACGTTCCATTTCTTCAGCATGAATGCCGTGGAACCCGTGCTGTGGACGCTATGCGTGCTCTTCGCCGCCTTCGCGATCCGCCGCGAGCAGTCGCGCTGGTGGGTCGCTTTCGGCTTGTGCTGTGGCGTGGGGATGGAAAACAAGTACTCCATCGCTTTCCTGATTGCGGGGATCCTACTCGGCCTATTGCTCACCTCCGCACGACGCACCCTGCTGAACCTGTACTTCTGGATCGGCATGCTCTTGGCGCTGCTCATCTTCCTGCCCAATTATCTGTGGATGTCGCATCACGGCTTTCCGTTCCTACAGTGGCGCTCGGTCATGGCGCAGCGCGGCGACATGCTCAAGCTTCCACCGACAACCTTCGTCTTCCAAATGCTGCTGTGGACGGGCGCCACGTGCTTCGTGTGGCTTGCCGGCGTCGGATTCTTCCTGTTCAACAAGCAGGGACGCCCGTACCGGTTCGCAGGCATCGCAGCCATCGTTGTGACCGTGACGCTAATCACGATGGAGGGCAAAACTCCCTATGCGGCACCGATGTATGCGTTTCTCTTCGCGGGTGGATCAGTGCTCGGCGAACGTCTGTTGCCCGGCGCCATGCCGCGTCGCATCGCGATCGGTATCCTGCTTATAACAGGAGCAATCCTCGCGCCATGCTTCGTGCCCGTGCTGTCGCTCAATCGAGTGGTGGCATATCAGAGTCACATCCCGCTCCCACTTCCGATCGGTACGGAGAAATATTCGACCGGCAACAAATTGCCGCAGGTGTTCTCGCTTGAGACCGGTTGGGACTCGATGGTCCAGCAGATCGCAACCGCGTACAACAGCATTCCTCCGGAACAGCGCGCGCAGGCCGGCATTCTCACCTTCCACTACGGAACAGCAGGCGCGGTGGATTTGCTGGGGCCGAAGTATGGGCTGCCGAAGCCGATCTCAACCGCAATGTCGTGGCACGACTGGGGGCCGCGGCAGTATAACGGCGAGGCGCTGGTGCTGGTGGGCTGGATGTTTCCGCCGAACTATTGCAAGCGTTACGTCGATTTTCCGCCAGTGGTGAACGACGCCATGTACAACGGCGTCGGTTTGAAGGGCGACATGATCCACGTCTGCTACGGCCTGCGCTTCGACCTGCAAAAGCAGTGGGAAGGGCTCCCGTGGTACTGAGAGTGCGCTGCTAAAATGAAGGTCCAGGCCCTGTAGCTCAGATGGATAGAGCAGCGGTTTCCTAAACCGTTGGTCGGCAGTTCGACTCTGCCCAGGGCCTCCATCATCTTCCCCCCTGATTCTTGGCATTTCATCGCCTCCGATGTGCAGACTTTTGCAACATCACCTTGGTGTATTACTCACGTAACCTGCCACTTTAGTTGAGTTGTGTTTTACTACACTCAAAGCTCGACGGTCGGCTGCGGCGGCGGCATTCTCTCCGCCTCAGCACGTTCATATTCAACAGTTTACGGGGTTCTCCTTGGTAAGCAAGCTCATAACTCAGAACGTGCTGCTCCCTTCCGCATTTGAAGGGGTGGAACTCCAACGGGGGCAGATTCCCGCGGAATGGCTCATCGAAGGTAATCCAGAAACTCGGAGCACAGTAATCGGTAGGAGCACCGATGGCACATCGTACGTCACGCTGTGGGAGTGCGGCTCCGTCACCATGGACTGGCACTATGACCGGGACGAAGCCATCGTGATCCTCGATGGCGAAGCCTTTTTAATCGATAAGAACGGCTTTGAGCAGCGATACGGTCCCGGCGATGTCATCCTTTTCCCACGTGGAATGCAGACCCGCTGGCGAGTTCCCAATTACATGCGGAAGGTGGCATTCCTGAAGCTCAATACACCGCTGCCTTTGGCCATCGCAACAAAAGCTTGGAACAGAGCGGCGCGACTCCTGAAACGATCGCCGTCGGGTCACTGATTCACGTCAAACATTTCCACTTCACATCGTTCCTAGAACCGCGGTTCCACAACCACAGTTCGACTCCTGCTCACCAACTTGCCGCCTCAGCTCCTCATTTCGCCGATTTCACGGCGATCCCATTGATTTCAAACCGCGCATTGAAGAGCAGCTTGTCGGTCCCGAGAAAGGCGCGCGCAGGAAAGTCGCCGTGGAAGTAGCTGGCGTAAACCTTGTTGAAGGTTTCGTACTGCGTGAGATCGGTGCAGAAGACCTGCAGCGAGACGATCTCGTCCATGGTCATACCGGCCTGTTCCACGACCTGCTTAAAGTTGTCGAGCGCCATGCGAGCTTCCTGCTCGGCAGTGACCGTGCCCTTTGTGGTGGGGCCGACGCCGGTGGTGCCCGCGACGTACAGAGTGTTGCCCACGAGCACCCCGCTGCTGAACGGCAGGTTGCGCTGTTTTGCGACCTCCGATTTCAGGTGCGTGCGGTCGGGCTGCTGGGCGGCCAGCAGCGTGGGAACTATGAGAATGAGCAGCACGGTGCGGAGTTTCAAGACGGCCTCCGGTACATAGATTTTGGCGGGGCGATTCTACTACGTCGATGAGCAACCGCGGGCCCGTCCTTGGAATCGAACGGCTTCCTGGGGAACCTTGTATGTTTAACGAAGACTTTGCGCAGTTCGTGGATATAGATAACCGTCGATCTAGGCCATCGGAGACGCTTGGGCCCGTCGAGCGCGATGCTGAGCCGGCGGGGCCGGACGACGACGAGGCCCTTGATGACGCAGCATAAACCACTTTGATACACGGTGAATGCCTCGCGCTCTGTTCAGGTGCAACGTTCAGGCACCGCCGCGGCCACTACGACCCGGTTGCGGCCGTTGTGTTTGGCAGCGTAAAGCGCCTTGTCGGCCTCGCGGAGCAGATCTTCCTGCCGTTCGCCTTCGCGTGGGAAAACCGCAATGCCGATCGAAATCGTGACTTCGGCTGTGCGGCCTTGGCCAAGCTCGACTCGCACCTCGGAGATGGCCCGGCGAATGCTCTCGGCCTTGTCGTATGCCGCCTCTGCCGTTATCTCGGGCAGTATGATGACGAACTCTTCCCCTCCGTAGCGGCAAACCGTGTCCTCGGAACGCACTTGCGAGCTCAAGATTTCTGCAACATGCTGGAGAGCTGCATCGCCGGCCGCATGTCCGTGCTGATCGTTGAAGCGCTTGAAATGATCCACGTCGAGCATGAAAACGGCGAGCGTGTTATGACGGCGCGTAGCCCGGGCCAACTCGCGGTCAAAGGCGATCTGCATTAGATGACGATTGAAGAGTCCGGTGAGCGGGTCGCGAATCGATTGGTTCTCAAGCCTCGTGCGTAACCGCAGCGACGCAACTGCCATGGCGGTGAGCTGCACGAATTGCTGCAGGCTGTCGCTGCGTTTTTCGACGACGGCGACTGCTTCGTCGTTCACACATTGGATGCATACGACGCCTAGCGTTTCTCCATGGGCCATCAGTGGCATGCAAACGTAGCGCTCAGGTGAAGCCGCAGTGAAGTGCCGGCAATCCAGTTCGGCAACCCCGGGGCGACGCCATCGCTGAGAGCCGGACCGGATGCCGCAGCACGCTTGCGGATCAAAGATGTCCAGCATTGCGGAAGAGAGCCCTTCGGCGTGCCACATCGCTACGCTTTCCATAAAATTCCGCGAGTTGTTCAGCATGCAGAACGCTCCGGCAGTTCCGGGAAGCAGGCGTCCAAGATGCATGGCCGCGGACTGATAAATCTGTTCCGCGGTTGTGCAGAGCTGCAACTCATGGCGACCATCGGCAAGCAACCGCGCCTGGATCGCGTGGGCTTCCATCACCTCGACAGTCTGTGCAAGGTCCGTGTTGGCCTTCGAGAGTTCACGGGAAGCCCACGCTCGGTTCCGGGCGTCGCGGTAAAGAAAGCCGAAAAGGATGAAGAATGCGATCAGCGAAAGGATACTCACGCTGATTTCCGTGATCATCTGCAGTTGCGATTGTTGTCGGGAATCCGTGTTCCGCCGCTCGAGCAGGCGCTGCTCCTGCTCGCCCATGAGTTGCAGTGCTTTATGACAGCCCAACCCATCCTCGCGGAGCAACCCCTTGGGAACCGGTACCTGGCG
>DASYAU010000115.1:0-16442 GCA_036501185.1 Candidatus Korobacter sp.
ATCCTTCAGGATTTAGACAGCGATGGAACTTCTCAATAAGGCGCTTTTGCTCCGCTTCGTCGAAATAGATCATCACGTTGCGGCAGAAAATCACGTCGTTGTGCTGGGGCAGAAACTCCGTCTTCAAATTGTGAAAGTCGAACTGGATGAATTGCTTGAGTTGCTCTTTCACCACGTAACGCTCGTTCACCTTATCGAAGTAACGCAGCCTGTACGCATAATCCACCGGCTCCATCTGCGTTTCCGAATAGCTCGCTTCCTGCGCCGTGCGCAGCACGCGATAGCTGATGTCCGAAGCCAGCACCTCCACCTTCCACGGTGGCGGCACCAGCGGCTTGGGCGATGGCGCCTCAATCGGCAGAGGGTTGCGCAGGTTATAAAACGCCAGCGCATCGCAAATCAGCATTGCCATCGTGTACGGCTCTTGCCCCGTCGAGCAGCCCGCACTCCACACCTTCAGCGCCCAGTCGCGCCGCTGGTGCTTGCGGTGCAGGATTTCTTCCAGCGTGATCTTATGGAAAACCTCGAGCTGCGGCTTGTTACGAAAGAAACTAGTCTCGTTGATGGTCAGGTTATCGACCAGCGCTGCGATCTCCGATCGTCCCTTCGGCCCGGTCAGCAGCTTGTAGTAGTAGTAAAAGCTGTCGAAGCCGTTTTCCTTGATCCGTCGGCGCACCCGGTCCTGTAGAAAGTGCGAACGGCGTTCATCAAAGAACATCCCGCACTCCTGGTAGACGAGCGTCTGCAACAGCTTGATCTCCGCTTCCGTCAGCGCCACTTGGACACTAGGTGCCGCCATCGCCCTCGCCGCTCCCTTACCCACACCGCGGGTTCCCCATGTTTCGCGATTTTCGAAACCCGGGACTTCAGTCCGTTCTTCGTCTACGAAACGCCGGCAGCATCAGCCAGCTCGCCTATCCTCTTCAATTCACCGCGCTGCAGGATCTTGGTCAGGTCGATCAAAATGATAAGCCGCCCCTTCAGCTTCCCCACGCCGGTTACGTAGTTCACATCGTCTTCATCGAACACGTTGGGCGGCTGCTCGATCTCCGCTTCAGGCACCTTCAACACCTCGGAAGCCGAATCCACGATTAACCCCACAAGCTTCTTATCCACTTCCACTACCATCACGCGGTTCTTGCGGTGGCTGGTGATTTCTTTCTCGCCAAAGCGCTTTCTCAGGTCGATCACCGACACGATCTTGCCGCGCAAGTTGATTACGCCCTCGATGTAATCCGGAGCCTCGGGAACCGCCGTAATCTCCGGCACCCGCACGATCTCGTGCACGAGATGGATGGGCACGCCAAACGTTTCGCGTCCGACCCGGAACCCGACGAGATGTAGTTCCTTCACCATGTTCAACTCAAACTAAGAACGAGCGGAGGCGTATTTCGTAGCAGATATTCTGTCGGAACTGTTTTCCTGCCCGCGGTTCCCGTTGCGCCCAATTCCAGCGATAGTGTCGATAATGAAACGATCCATTGAATCGAGCAGTTGCCGCGACATCTTCGACATCTGCTCCGCCGATGCCGCCAGCTCCGTCGACCCCGAAGTGCTCTGCTGGATCAGTTCGCGCATGCGTTCCATCGCCCGGACCACCGCTTGCGCGCCTCCGGCCTGCTCTTCCACCGCCGAATTGATCTCGTGCGTAATCTCGTTGAGCCGCGTCGTCGCTCGCGCAATCTGCGAAGATCCATGCGACTGCTCGTTCGTCGCCGCACCAATCTCCTGTGCGAACTTGTAAACCTCAGTCACGACGGTGCTGATCTTCTTCAGTGCCACGCTGAGCTCGTTCCCCAACATCAGCCCTTCATTCACGATGTTGGTGGACTTCTCCATGTTCTCCACGGCCTTCCGCGCTTCCTTCTGAATGCTCTGAATCAGCTCGGAAATTTCTTTGGTCGATTGCGCCGACTTTTCCGCCAGCTTGCGAACTTCGTCCGCCACCACCGCAAATCCCAGTCCGTGTTCGCCCGCGCGCGCCGCTTCAATCGCGGCGTTCAGCGCTAGCAGGTTGGTCTGCTCGGCGAGGTCGTCGATCACCTCAATAATCTTGCCGATGTCGTCCGCCCGCTGCCCCAGGGCACCGATAATGTCCGACGACGACTGGATCGCCGTATTAATGCGTCCCAGTCCATCCGTCGCCTTCTGCATCGTCGTAATGCCGCTATGCACCTCTTCGCGCGATTTGTTCGAAATATCGAGAAGTACCTTCGCCGTATCTGCCACGCGCTGGATGCTGGCCACCATCTGGTCGATCGATGCGGACGTTTCGCTCACGTTCGACGCCTGCATCTGCGTGTTCTTCACCATGGTCTGCACATTCACGCTCATCTCGTGCATTGTGCTGGTCACTTCATCAATCGCCGACGACGCCTGTACGCTGATCTTCGCCGACTCGTCCGACGCGTCCGCTACCTGGTTCGATCCTGCCGCTACCTGCGCCGCGCTGTCGCGCACCCGGCCAACCAGCATCCGCAGCCCTTCGGTCATGCCGAGGAAAGCATTTCCCAGCGTGTCGCGCGGCGAGCGCGGGTGGATGTCCACTGTCAAATCGCCGCCCGCAATCGCTTCCGAAACCGCCGCCATCTCCTTCAGATAGCTCACCATCGAGTTGAACGTGCTGGCTAGTTCCCCTATCTCATCTTCCCGGTGAATGTCGACGTTGTGGTCCAAATCACCCGATTGCCCGATCTGCCGCGCCATCTTGTTCAAGCTATCCAGCGGATCCACGATGCTCCGGCCGGTGCGCCGCGCAATCAGCAACCCCGCGAATACCGCTATCAGCATCACCCCTGACGATGCCGCCAGCGTCCACGTCGAAGAGCTCGCATCCTTAATGCGCCTCAGCTCCAGTTCCTTTGCGTTATCGTTTGTCGCGGCATCCAGCGCTTCGTCTGGTTGCGGCTCCTTGTCCCACGTGTTTTTTGCCTGGATGTACGTGATTTGGACGTCACTGCCGGTCGCGTTACCCAGCTCTACTTGTTTGCCTTTCTCCAGCAAGGGAATGGCAAATTCCGTGTACCAGAGATGATTGCGTTGTTCGAGCTGGGTGAGGGCATTGCGCTGTCCCTCTGAGTATGCCTTTGCCCGGGCGTTCGCCAGGTCCCTGTCGAATGCATCCATACCCGAGCGGAATTGATTTAGAGGCTCGGAACTGCCCGTCAGCACATAGCTCTCCAGCGCCAGGCGGTTCTGCATCATCTGGAATCGCAGGCGATCGATTGCGCTCGACATGCTCAGCGCCGTCTCTGCCGCCTTCTTTGCGTCGCGCTCCCGCACCACCGACAGGAAATTAGCAATAAACAGCACCAGCACCAGCGCCAGCATCGCGCTGAAGGACCAGACCAACCTTTGCCGAATTGTCTTGCTTCCGCTCATGGATCCCCTAGCCCTCCCGTGTCGCTGTTCGCCGACTCTCGGGGGCGTACTCAGTTATCGGGCGAAAAATGGAATTCAATCACCGTCGTCGTAGCATCCGGTCCCGGTTCGTAACGCCATAACTTTGCCGCGTCTACCGACGGCGCAATCAGCAGCGGATGCCCACCAATTGCCTTCGCCTGCGTTACGTTCCCGCTCGGCGATATCGTTACCTGCACCTTTACCGTCGCCACCAGCTTCAGCTTCTTTGCCAGCTCCGGATAAACCGGGAACACTTTGTTCCGCACCTTGCGGTCGCCTTGCGACGTCTGCGCCACCAAAACTCCGGCCAGCATCAAGCCGACCAGCAGCAGCGCCAACCATTTCTCGATCCGACTTGGCCTGAATGCCTTCATCTCTCTCTTCTTTACCTGAGCCCAGACGCAATTCGACTCCGGGGTATTCTCCCTGCAAAGCGCTTGCCAGCTTTGTTGCTGGTGTGGAGTCCTCCGCGAGCCTGCATCTGCTTTGCTTTGGTGACGCTACTCTAGCCCCAGAATCCCAATAAATCCATGAATCGGAACCAGTTAAGTCACTAGCTCCAAAAATCACAAGTGAATCGCCAGGACATCACCGCAAGTTTAAGAGTCTCATCGGGTTAAGGGAGTAGGCGGTTTGTCTCAGGTTGAGATACTTTCGCCCCCTAGTGCCCCATTCATGGTGCTTATTCCCTTGACTCAAAATGAGACGCCTCCTAATGTGCAATCACGCGAGCTTGTACTCTGCTTTTCCCGCTCGTAAAGGACAGAGATGGCGGCTGGCACGAAGCCCAGCGTGGATTCCGGCAGCTTCAAAGGCGCCCAGGAGGCACTTCACGACCTCCTGCTCCAGTTCCCGGCGACCGTAGACCCCGGCGAGGATCTCACTGCCCTGGTTTCACGCTTTTGTCGCGCTGTGAGACAGATGTTCGGCGCCTCCGGCGCTTACTGCTGGCTTCTGGAGGATGGCGACAACCTCACTGGCTTCGCCTCCGATGGCCACCAGGCTGCCACCTTTCCCGGTGTTCGCCTTTCCCTCGACCAACCTTCACTCGCTCGCCAAGCCATGGAATCGGGTCGCGCCGCCTTCGTCAACGCCGTCGATCAAGACCCCACCCCCGCTGCTCCGACCGCGATTCTTGCCGTCCCGTTGCTGGCCATGTCGCGTCCTACTGGCGTTTTGATCCTCACCCATCACCAGAAGGGAAGCGATTTCGATCTCGATACGGCGTCGGCCGTTCTCGTCCTTGCCGCGCACCTCGGCGGAGTAATCTCGAATGCCCGCCTCGCGTACGCACTTGCGAGCGAGCGCCGTCGCAACGAAGCGTTCATCGCGGCGGTTGGCAGTTTCAATGCCCGCCTCGGAATAGCCGCAGTGAAGCAGGCTATTGCCGACCGCACCCGGCAGTTGTTTCAGGCCGATGTTGCCCTCATTCTCTGGGCACATCTCGAAGGCTTTTCCCTCGACGCAATTTCTGCCGACCCTGTTCCGCAGAATCCCGCGATTTCAAGCTTCCTCTCCGAGCTCGCCTCCCGCGCCGTCATCGCCGTTGATCCTCTGTTCGGTCGCGCTCCCGACGACGAAATCCTGCTGCGTGGAGAAATCATCGCCGCTCCATTGCGGACCCACGCTGCCAGGGGTGCCCTCATCATCTCTGCTGGATCCAGGCATTTCGGTACCCAGGAGGAAGTTCTGCTCTCCGGGCTCGCGACCCTGGGTTCCACCGCACTCAGCAATGCCGAGCTCGAAGTCACGACGCAAACCCAATCGCAGGACCTCCAGCGTCTCCTCGACATCTCTGCCAGTCTCGCCCGTGGCGACACGATCGACCGTTTCCTCGAGCAGTTTGTACTCCGCACCGCCGAGTTCCTGGAGTTCGAACGCGCCGTTGTCGTCTTATTGCAAAAGGGTGAACCGTTCGCCCGTTGGCTCGCCGAGGATGGCCAAGCCACGCAGTTGAACGAGTTCCTGCCATCACCGCTGATCCGTCACGTGCTGGCCAGTGAAGACGTTTTCGCCACCAACGACATCACCACCAATCCGCTTGCCGATCCCGGAACCGTCTCGCGCCACCATCTCAAACAGATGATCTCGGCTCCTCTGCGCACCGCCGCAGGTCGCACCCTCGGCGCGCTCAGCGCGATGGACCGCAAAGACGGACGGCCGGTGAGCGACTCCGACATCCGCCGCCTGAAAGCGCTCGCTGCCGAAGCTGCGGTCGTCATCGAGGCCTCGGAAAATTTCGAACGCCTCGAGCAGCACCGCCGCCGCTCCGAAGACCTTGTCAGCCTCTCCCTGGCGCTCAACTCGACGTTGGAAGCGCAGGACCTCGCCAGCGCCTTTACCGCCAAGGCTGCCGAGATGCTCAACGCTCCGGCCGCGGCCTCCGTCATCGTTTCGGCAACCGGCTTCGACGCCATCGTGTTGCACCCCGAATCACGCAGCGACGACAAGGTCCTCGCCCATCGCCTCGCGCACGGTCTCGCCGACGTCGTCAACGCTCACGGTCGCGCCGCCATTCATGGCAGCGCCGCCGAATTACTGGGCGACAACCTCGGCCAGGCGCTCGGCTGGACCGACGTAGCCATCGCTCCACTCGTCTCCAGTTCCGGCGAATTGATCGGCATGTTGTGCCTTGCCAACCGTGGCCACGGCCTCGACGACAGCGAAGCCCACCTTCTGCGCGCCGTCGTCGCGCACGCCTCGGTCGCCTTTGAAAATTCGCGTCTTTTCCGCCAGATCGCCCACGCCAATCGCAGTTGGTGCCAGATCTTCGACGCCATCAGCGACATGATGATCGTCCACGACGATCACAATCACATCCTCCGTACCAACCGTGCGGTGGCCGATTTCGTCGGCGTCGAGCCTTCGCAAATTGTCGGTATGGATGTTCGTGCGCTCGTCCCCCTCTGCAGCAGCGATTCCAGCCCGTGCCCCTTCTGCGCGCTATCCAACCAGGGCATTTCCGAATACGACAACACCGAGATGATGCGCTCGTACCTGGTCTCCACCTCGCGCATGTCCGACAACGCCGACCCGCAAACCGTGCATGTTCTTAAAGACATCACTGACCGCCGGGAGGTCGAACTCCGCTACCGCGAACTCTTCGACAACATCCACGAAGGCCTCTTCTTCTCCACGCCGGAAGGCCGCTTCGTCGAAGTGAACGACGCGCTCGTCAAGATGCTCGGCTACGACAGCCGCGAAGAACTCCTGCAAGTCGACATCGGAACCCAGCTCCATCTCACGTCTACCCATCGCGAGCGCTTCCTCCATTTACTCGAGTCGCAAGGCGCGATGCGAAGCTTCGAGTGCCCGCTCCTTCGCAAGGACGGCGGCATCATTTACACCTTGCAGAACTGCTACGCCGTTCGCGATGCCTCCGGTCGCAGCCTGCAATATCGCGGCCTGATCCTCGACATCTCCGACGTCAAGAACTTCCAGACCGAGCTCCAGCGCCAGCGCGATTTCAACCTCAAGATCCTGAACAACACCCAGAGCGTCATCATTGTCTGCGATACGGTCGGTCTCATCACCTACGCCAACGAACGCTGCCGCGTTGCCTGCGATTACGATCCGCAGACCATTGTCGGGGTTTCGCTCGCCGATATGGTCGCGCCCGAAACCCGCGAGCTTTTCGCCGCTGCGATAGCCGCTACCGGCGAAGGTGCGCAACTCGAAAGCCTCGAACTCCCGCTGCGCTGTGCCGACGGCCGCACCGTCCGCTACAGCGTCACTCTAAGCCCCATGCGCGACGAGCAGGGCAACGTCACCAGCATCATCGCTCTCATGACCGACATCACCGACGCCTCCATGCTCCAGGCCAAACTCATTCACTCCGAGAAGATGGCTGCCGTTGGCCAACTCGTCTCCGGCGTAGCGCACGAAGTCAACAACCCGCTCACCGCCATCATGGGTTACGCCGACCTGCTCACGTCTTCCGACGAGCTTCCGGCGCAGGCGCGACGCGATCTCAGCATCATTCTCCAGGAAGCCCAGCGCACCAAGCAGATCGTCCAGAACCTGCTCAGCTTCGCCCGTCAATCCGCTCCACATCGCGAACCCGTGGACCTCAACGCCGTTCTCGCGCGCACTTTGCAGTTGCGCCAATACGACTTCGTCAACCATGGCGTCAAAGTCGAAGAGAGCTTTGATCCCAACCTCCCGCTCGTCTTCGGCGATCCGCAGCAGCTCCAGCAGGTCTTCCTCAACGTCGTCAACAATGCCTACGACGCCGTCCGCGAAACTTCGCGGGGGCCTTTCGTTCGCATCGCTACAACCGCTCGTGATGGCGTCGTCGAAGTCGAAATCACCGATAACGGGTCCGGCATCAGCGCTCCTGATCGCATCTTCGATCCGTTCTTCACCACCAAGGAAGTCGGGAAGGGCACTGGTCTTGGCCTCAGCATCTGCTACGGCATCGTGCGTGAGCACAACGGCGAAATAACCTGCGCCAATCGCGGCGATGGCGAAGGTGCCACGTTCCTCATCCGGTTGCCGATCCATACCGCGGCCATCGCGTCCGCACCCGAAAAGGTGACCGCATGACGAGCACACCGTTACTGGTGATTGAAGACGAGCCCGCTGTGATGTCGTTCGTGCGCCGTGCGCTGGAACGCGGTGGCTATGTCGTCGTCGGTGCGAACTCCGGCACCGAAGCCCTCGAACTACTTACGAAGCAGCAGTTCATCGGCATCATCTCCGACATGCGCACGCCCGGCAATGTCGACGGCGGCGGTGTCTACCAATGGATCAAGACCAACCGCCCTGAACTTGCGCGGAAAATTGTTTTCATCACCGGCGACATCGTGAATGAAGAAACTGTCGCCGTCCTCAAGGAAACCGGCGCTCCCTGTGTCGAAAAGCCATTCCGCGTCCAGGACCTCCTCGCTACCGTCGAATCCACCATTGGGAAGGCGACGTCATGAGCGAGGACTTCCGCATCCGTTTCCTCATCGTCGACGACCAGCAGAGCATCCGCAAGCTCTGCGTCGCTATCGGCAACACCCTTGGTTTCGCCTCTTTCGAGGCCGAAAGCGCCGAGTCCGCCCTCGCCCTGCTCGAAACTCATTCCCCAGACATTATTCTTGCTGACATGCGCATGGGTGAGATGACCGGCATCGACTTCCTCGCCAGCGTAAAGAAGATTCTCCCGCGCACCGAGATTGCCATCATGACCGGCTACGGCTCCGTCGAAACCGCCGTTCAGGCCATGAAGCTAGGCGCCTACGACTACATCACCAAACCATTCCGCGTAGAAGAACTCAAGATCGTCCTCCAGCGCATGGCTGAAAAAGTCCGCCTCGTCGTCGAGAATCATTTCCTCCGCGAGCGCGTCCACACCGAGATGGAGTTGCACGGCATCGTCGGCTCTTCCGCCAAAATCCAGGACGTCCTCCGCATGGTCGGACGCCTCAAAGACACTCGCACTCCCGTCCTTATCTGCGGCGAAAGCGGTACCGGCAAGGAACTCGTCGCCCGCGCCATGCATTTCCGCGGAGGCTTCGCCAGCCGCCCCTTCGTCGCCGTAGATTGCGGTTCACTCGTTCCCACCCTGATCGAAAGCGAACTCTTCGGGCATGAAAAAGGCGCGTTCACCGGTGCGGTGAAAGGCAAGGAAGGCCTCTTCCAGGCCGCAAGCGGCGGTACCATCTTCCTCGACGAAATCGGTGAACTCCCGCTCGACCTTCAAGCCAAACTCCTGCGCGTTTTGCAGGACAAGCAGGTGCGTCCCGTCGGCAGCAACAACAGCGTCAAGGTCGACATCCGTGTCATTGCCGCGACAAATCGCGATCTCGAAGCCGGCTACAAATCGGGCACCTTCCGCAAAGACCTGTTTTTCCGCCTCAACGTCGTCACCGTTTATCTGCCGTCGCTACGCGAACGCAAGTCCGACATTCCGACACTCGTCCAGCACTTCCTCGATCGCTTCTCCTCCGACCACCACAGCATCGATTTCACCTCCGACGCCATGAACTGCCTCATGATGTACGACTGGCCCGGCAACGTCCGCGAACTCGAGAACTGCATCGAGCGCGCTGTCGCGCTCGGTAACGGCGAACTCATCGATGTTCCCGACCTGCCGCCGGCGGTTCGGTCGGTCGCTCCCAAGAAAAGCTCCGCGGCAGTCACCCTCGAGTCCTATGGTTCCACCGACCTCGAAGACATCGAACGCGCAACCATCCAGCGCGTTTTCGAACAGGTCCAGGGCGACAAAATGCTCGCCGGAAAAATGCTCGGCATCAGCCGCGCCACCCTCTATCGCAAAATCAAGCGCTATAACATCGATACCAGCCGTGCCGCCGCTTCTGGCCAATAAAGCCTGAGACGCCGTCTCACTCTGAGACAAAATTTCGCGCGTTTCCCCTCCGCGATCCGCAGAGTCCCCCCAAATTCAGCTACTTAGCAGTTCCCTGGACGAACGTGATTTTGGCGCGCATCGTGCATAACTCTCTCTTCGCAGCACTCCGCCCGGCCTCTTACCGGGCGCGTGGAGGCAAGCTTGTCTACTGGTCCAGCAACTCAATTGGAAGCTAACTCTTTCGTGCAGCGCCTGGCGCAGTTCTTTCCTGACGCCTCGCCTGTTCGCATTCCCGTCCGCGTTACCGGCAAAACGATCTCCGGCAAAGCGTTTTCCGAAAAGACTCTCGTGGAGTTCGGTACCCCTCGCGAGGTGATCTTCGGTTCTCATCTCCCGCTGGAGTTTGCCGACACCCTCCGCGTGGAGAACGGCGATGGCAGCCTCAGCACTGAAGTGAGCGTCGTCGCCATTCATTATTTCGACGGGAACACCACCGCGGTTGCCGCCCGCTTCGTAGGCGACGTCGCCAACTGGATCGTTAAGGGATGATCGCTTCCGCGGCAGATCTGCGCAGCACCCGCGCTGAGTGGCGCACCGCGCGCCGGCTTTATGCCATTTATTCCGGCGTGGTCGCCCACTTCGACGTCGGTGTGCCTCCCTGCCCCGACCTCGAATGTCCTATCGATAAGCCCGACGCCAACGTTCGTACCCGCGTCCGCAATTGGCTCAACCTCATGGATAGCCATTGTCCGGTCGCATTCCTCCGTCAGGTCTTACAGCGCGATCCCGTCAGTACAGATGCGAACCTGCTCACGCTGATCCGCCGTCATCTTGAGCGGCCTTATAAGACCGACCTCGATCGCGAGAAGCTCGACTTCCTTTTCGTGCAGTACTTCGCCCATCGCGTGGCCAACCACATGAGCCCCGAAGAGCTCACCACTACCGAGGTCGCACGAGTACTCGAGCCGGTCCTGGGCCATTGGAGCGGCACTACTCCGTACTGGTTGAAGGAACTTGACGCCCTCGTTGACGACGTTTCGAAGTGCCACTGCATGCAGGACCTCGAAGACTACAAGGTTCTCGAACGGGGCCGCGATCTCAAAAGCTCCGTCGGCCCGCGCTTCTACGAGCCGATCGCTCTCATCGCGTTCACCCGCTACAACATCATCCTGCGGCGTGCCTTCTTCTACACCATGCGCGCCGATCTCGATGTCGTTCGCCTGAACCTCGCTCGTCTCGAAAAACTTGGCGTGAAATCCGTCGACGGTACGCGCGCCGGTCTCTCCGATCGCGAATCGCTCGATAGTGCCCGCCGCATTTGCCAGGAATGGCGCAGCATCTTTCGTACCGACTACTCCGCCGGGCATGTATCGCGCTCCGTCAAGGAACTCCGCGCCTGCACTACTCATGCTTACGATGAAGCGAAACGCAAGTACCTCGAAGAGCTGACGCGCCGCTCCTCGTATGAAAAGCAGCTGCGCGCCCAGGCCGCCGCCGAAAGCGAGCACCCCAACGAAGCCGCTCGCATTCGCTCCAAACTTCCCCTTGATCGCTCCGTCAGCGACCAGGAACTCGATCGTGCCCTATCCGTGTTCGAAGAAGCTCCCGAGAACACCGTCGAGCGCGCCTATCCAGAACTTACCGTCGATTCCGACCCCATCTCCGGTGCTCCCGCGCGCTTCCGTATTCCTGACGTAACCGCCCGCATCCAGGAGCAACTCGCTGCCGCCACAGCCAACCACGCGCAAGCGCTGTCTGTGCGCCTCGATAATTCCGCCATCTGTATTGCTTGGTGGGAGAGCAACGCTTTTCTCTCGAAGGAAAACGGCGCGCACAGCGATCTGCAAACCTCCGTCGCTGCTCGCCTCATCCTCCAGGAAGCGTTCGATGATTTTCAGGATGGCTTTTCCAACGACCTACCGATCGCGCTTACCATCGCGCACGCTGAGGCTGGAAGAACGCAGGAAAAGATCGCCGAAGCCCGCGATGCTCGCGATATCGACACCATTGTCCCCCTGGCCGCCACTGCCAAACGTTTGCTCGAACTCATTCAGGAGGCCGAATACGCCTGGAACGAGGAGAAAGCATGAAATCCCCCAATGTCCTCGTAATTGCCGATCGCAACGACTTCGCCCAGTCCATTATGTCCCGATGGCATGGCGAGCGCACCGTCCCTGCCTTCACCCTGATGAACAGCGAGGTCTACCACGCCCAAGCCTCCAGCTCCTGCGACCTTGTAATCGCTGGCGCCATCGACTCTCGACGCTTCGCCTCGCTCATCGTCGCCCTCGCGCAGGTCCGCCAGCCCGTCATCGTCGTCGTTGCTGACGAATTCCATGCTGTCGGAGCCGGGCATCGCAGCTCGCGCCTCATGGTCCTTCGCCAGCACGAAGGTTGGCTCGACCTTCTCATGCTCCTCGCACCCGAATGTCTCCGCCGCGTCGAGGCCACCGAACGGGCCCAACGCGCCGAAGAACTCGCCAGCGAAGCCGGTAACCACGCAACCCTCGGCCGCTACATGCTGGAAATGCGCCACGGTCTTAACAACGCTCTCACTTCGGTGCTCGGCAATGCCGAACTCCTGCTGCTCGAGCCCGGCACATTTTCTGAAGAAGTTCGCGACCAGCTCATCACCATCCGTAGCATGTCTCTGCGGATGAACGAAATCCTGGCGCGCTTTTCCTCGCTCGAAGCCGAACTCAACTTCGCCCGTCGCGAAGCCGCCGGCCAGGTCGTCCCCATCACCCGCAACACCGCTGCCGGCTACACCAGCTTCTAGGTTTCCATGAATGCGGGTGCCCCACCCTTGTCGCGGTTTTAGCGACAGGGTGGGACGCATCACTCCCGAACAAAAAGAGACACAGAAAATCTCCGTGTCTCTGTGTTTCAGTGGTGGGTGTTAAGTCTACGTAAACATAAACTCCTTAGTCCGCAGCTCTCTCACCTGGTCCCGCAACTTCGCGGCCTTCTCGAACTCAAACCGCTTCGCCGCCTCGCGCATATCGGCTTCCAGCTTCTCGATGAACTTATCCAGCTGCTCCTGCGACTTAAACTCCGGAATCTCGTCCGGCTGCGCAGTGATGTCCACGTAATCCGCCCCGATAATCGCTGCCAGCGCCATGTCCACCGGTCTCACGATCGACTCCGGCGTGATCCCGTGCTCCTCGTTGTAAGCCTGCTGGATCGCCCTTCGCCGGAACGTTTCGTCCATCGCCTTCTTCATCGAGTCGGTCATCTTGTCGGCATACAAAATCGCCCGGCCTTCCAGATTTCGCGCGCAACGCCCCATCGTCTGGATCAACGACCCCTGCGACCGCAGGAACCCTTCCTTGTCCGCGTCCAAAATCGCCACCAGCGAGACTTCCGGCAAATCCAGCCCTTCTCTCAATAGATTGATGCCGATCAATACGTCGAACTCACCTTTGCGTAAGTCCCGCAGGATCTTGATTCGTTCCAGCGTCTCGATCTCCGAGTGCATATACCGGCAGCGCACTCCGACTTCCGTGTAGTACTCGCTCAAGTCCTCGGACATGCGCTTCGTCAGCGTGGTCACCAGCACCCGTTCATGCTTCTCCGCCCGCTTCCGGATCTCGTGCAGCAGATCATCAATCTGCCCCTTCACCGGACGCACCTCAACCTCCGGATCGATCAATCCCGTCGGCCGAATGATCTGCTCCACCACCACGCCCGCCGACTTGGTCAGCTCATACGGTCCCGGCGTTGCCGAAACATATACCGCCTGGTTCACCCGGTTCTCAAACTCCTCAAACGTCAGCGGACGATTGTCCAGCGCGCTCGGCAGCCGGAACCCATACTCGATCAAGTTCTCTTTTCGCGACCGGTCGCCATGCCACATCCCATGCAGCTGCGGCACCGTCTGGTGCGACTCATCAATGAACAGCAGGAACTCCCGCGGCATGTAATCCAGCAGGGTCGGTGGAGGCTCGCCCGGCAAGCGTCCCGTAAAGTGCCGCGAGTAATTCTCGATCCCGTGGCAGTAGCCCATCTCTTTAATCATCTCGAGATCGAACCGCGTCCGCTGGTGGATCCTCTGCGATTCCACCAGCCGACCTTGCTTCTGTAGTTCGTTCTCCCACCACCCCAGCTCTTCCAAGATGGTCGTCACCGCCGCGCTCTTCCGCTCCGGCTTCATCACGTAGTGCGTCTTCGGATAAATCGGCAGCCGCGTGTACTTCTGCTTCACCGTCCCAAACAGCGGGTCAATCTGCGACAGCGACTCAATCTCATCGCCAAACATCTCGATGCGATACGCATTGTCTTCATAAGTAGGGAAGATCTCGATCACATCGCCGCGCACCCGGAACGTCCCGCGCCGGAAATCCTCATTCGTCCGCTCATACAGGATCTCCACCAGCTTCTTGGTGATGTCCTCGCGCTTGATCCGCTGCCCCTTTTCCAGGAAAAGTAGCATCCCGTAATAGGCTTCCGGCGATCCCAGGCCGTAAATGCAGCTCACGCTCGCCACAATGATCGTGTCCCGCCGCTCGAACAGCGACTTCGTCGCCGCCAGCCGCAGCTTGTCCAACTCATCATTGACGGTCGCTTCCTTCTCGATGTACACATCACCCGCCGGAATGTACGCCTCCGGCTGGTAGTAGTCGTAATACGAGACGAAGTATTCCACCGCGTTGTTCGGAAAGAAGTTCTTGAACTCGTGGTAAAGCTGCGCCGCCAGCGTCTTGTTGTGTGCCAGGATCAGCGCCGGACGGTTCAACTGCTCCACGATCTTCGCCATCGTGAAGGTCTTGCCCGACCCGGTTACGCCCAGCAGCACCTGGTGCTTCTCGCCGTCGCGGATGCCCGTCGTCAACTGCTCGATCGCCCTGGCCTGGTCGCCCTGCGGCTTATACGGGGAACTAACTTTGAAGTCCATCTCTCGCCCGCCCAAACAGCCTGCAAATTGTTCCGGAGCCCGCACAGATGCGGATTTCGTCGTTTGGGTATCTCTTTATTATAACGGGAACTCCTAAGGCAAAAACATCACTGCAAAATTCCGGTAGTGGTGCAGTTTGAATTCGCTGGAGGTTGCGCTTGGGATTGAACGGCGTAGACTTGACCCATGAATTATACGATTCCGTGCCTCAAGTGCAGATATCCGCACCCACTCGACACCCGAGATCTTGAGGGGAAGACGTCAGTATCATTCACCTGCACAGGCTGCGGAACCCTTCAAGAAGCGCAAATCCCAGCGAGGCGCATGGAAAAGAAAAAGATTGATCCAGAATTGGCCCGCAAACATGCAGACGAAATGGCGGAGCAGGCCCGCCGGATGAAGCAAAACGCCGCCACGCTTCGATCCAAAAAGAAAAGCCGCGAGGATGTGAACCAAGCGGCTGCGCGGATCGTGCGCGAGGCGACCGAGGATTAGTTTGGCTGCTCCGATTCCTTGGCTTCCTCTTCTTTCTTTTGATCGCGGTAGCGGCGAAGAGCGACCTCGAAGAACTCCCGCAGGGGCAAGCGAGCTTCGTCTGCGCTGACCGCAGCAGGTCTAACTCCCTCTTTCAAGCAGAGCGGTCCGTGGGTGTCCTCGTGCCCAATGACGTTCAGGGCGAGATAGATAGCGGTTATCTTCGCCTCTTCCCATGTCATTGTTACGCTGGTATCTTGCCGTATAAATACTGACGTGCTATCGCGCCTCATCTCTCCAAACATCATTTTTACATCGAATGCACTCGTATCAAAGTACACATTGTTCGCGTATGTATAACGCATATCCGGTGCTTGTCGGACGTGGATGGGCAATCCTTTGACTTTCTTTTCGTGCTTTTCGTCAGCCATATTTCCTTTATAGAGAGACAGCCTGATTATTTTCGGAAGTGAGCGGGTTTGGAGTATCTTGCGTTAATCCGGCAGATTTCGATCCCTTGTGAAGGGTGGCATTGAGAGCCTTTATATCTCCGGCGATGGGCTGAGCAGAAATTCGCACGTGTGCGTCTTCGATGGAAACGACATTTACCGGTTGAGGCCGATCCAATAGTCCTAGGTCCGCCTTCGCGCTGGGCACGTGAAACGAATCCATTGATAGACGAAGGGCATCGTTAACGACGGTAGAATATGGAACGAAGTCAACATACAACGCGACATCCAACGCCGCCGCAATCTTCAACAGCGTCTTTAGTGTGAACCGCCCGTAATTTGGGTTTTCAACCTGGCTGATCCATTCCTTCTTAACGCCCGCCTCATCCGCAAGCGCCTGCTGCGTCATTTCTCGGGTTTTCCTCAGCGATCGTACCTTAAGGGGAAGCCTGGAAAAGATATGCTCCGCAACGAATAGGTCGCGGTATTGCTTATCTTCTCGGATCATCTTTAGAATCTGATTCCGCGCGGAACTCATGTTCGCAACTCCGATTTCTGTTTGAGATTATGATTGCGGCACGATCTTGGGCGGTCTTGCATGCTTCAGGGGGAAGCATTCCGCCTTTTTCAACGGCTCCGTAGACGATGGTGAACTCTTTGCGCAATGGGCCGTAGCAGCCGAGGGGACGGTATTGGACTCCCGAATGTACGATGCGAAGTTCATAGATGTCATCGCAACCCTTGAGAGCGCTAACGTATTGTGGGGGCCAAATGTCGAAACCACGTAGGAGCAATATCCAGTAATCGATTTTCACTCGGGCGTCCTTTGGGAGTGAATTGTAGTGCACCCCTCTAAACTAGACACCGAGGGCCTCGATTTTAGTTAGTGGTTGAGGTTGTGCGAAGCCCGCGCGGGCTTCGCGTG
>DASYAU010000116.1:0-19129 GCA_036501185.1 Candidatus Korobacter sp.
GCAACTGCTGCTGAAGCGTAACGCGGTACATCGAGTTGAGCGTTGGATTGAGATTGTTGAAAGGACTGTTCTGGGTCTGGCGGTTGTTGTTGAAGTCCACCGAGAGCTCCGTGCCCGTGGGGAACGCCTGCGAATAATTGACATTCGCGGTGGTGGTATTCAGCTCTAGCGATGGGACACCGTAGATCACCAGGTTGGAAAGAGGCGAGGTGAGGTGCTCGATGCCGACCTGCGAGGTAATCAGCGGATCGAAGGTATTCACCTGCGTTCCGGTGCCGAGGGTGGATTGCACGAGGCCGGATGCGCCAGCTCCCGCGCCGCCTGCGCCGCTCGTGGTGCCACCTGCTCCAGCTCCAGGAGCGCCGGAACCGAAGCCGCCTACTCCGCCGCCAGGAGTTCCCTGTACCACGCCCGTGTTGACGCCACGGAAGACTCCGCCGGCCTTGGTGCGCAGAATATCCGTATCCGCGATGGGCAGGTTGTAGCGCGCGATGGCGAGATCAAGGTTGTTCTCGAGCGCGAGAGAGATGGCATCTCTCAGCGAAAGATACAGCTTGCCATCTTTAATCAGTGAGGCCAGACGCGGAGAGTTCGAGAGTATGGGCGCCGACACGTGGCTGGGCATGTAGGGACCGAGCGGATCGTGCGACTTAGGCACCGAGATATTGAACGCGGATTGCGCTTGCGGCTGTTGCTGTGGCTGCGGAGCAGCGGGTGCGTCCTGCTGTGCGAAGGCCGTGGTGGAGGCGAGCATGGCATACACGCAGAACGAGCTGACAAGTTTACGGAGCCGGGTTGCGGTGCAATCGATCATCGAGTGGCAACCTCACCCTGGGGTTGGAGGTCCGGATTGGCGGTGTCGCCCACGAGCCAGCCGTCGCGCATCTGCAGCGTGCGAGTACCGTAGGCGGCATTGGTCTCCGAGTGGGTAACTTGAACGATGGTGGTTCCCTGCTCGTTGAGGTTCTTAAATAACTCCATGATCTCCTTGGCCTGGCTGGAATGCAGGTTGCCGGTGGGTTCGTCGGCAAGCAACAACGCCGGATTGTGAATGACGGCGCGCGCGATCCCGACGAGTTGTTGCTGTCCACCGGAAAGCTGGTTGGGGTAAAGGTCTTTTTTGGCCACGATCTGGAATCGATCTAGCGTATCGGCCACCATGCTTTGGCGCTCGTCCCGCGGGATGTCCTTGTACGAGAGCGGCAGATCGATGTTCTCGGCGACGGTGAGGTCGTCAAGCAGGTGATAGCTCTGGAAGACCATCCCGATATGTTTCTTCGCGATGTCGGCGCGCTGCTTGCGCTTCATTTCGTGCACCGGCTCGTTGTTGAACCAGTACTCGCCGATCCATTGATCGTCGAGTAGCGCAAGAACGTTCAAGAGCGAGGATTTCCCCGCCCCCGAGGGCCCCATCACGGTTATGAATTCGCCGGGCTCGATGTTGAGACCAACGCGGCGAAGAACCCAGGTTTGTCCGGCGCCAGTCTTATAACTGCGTTCTATATTTTTTAGTTGAATCATGACCTTTTCCCGTTACTCATAACGAAGGGCCCTCACTGGCTCAATGGAAGCCGCACGACGCGCCGGCAACAACGCAGCTAGCAATCCGAAAACTGCAAGGCCGCCGGCAAGCGCGCTGACGGTCAGGGCATCGCGACCAATATGCAGGACGACCAGCGCCGCAAGGAGCTTCTGCACCGCTAGCGTCATAATGAGGCCCGCGATCAAGCCGATAGCAAGCAGAATGCCAACGCGACGGTAAATGGCCGCCAGCACTTGCAGCCGTGTAGACCCGAGCGCCATGCGCACGCCGATGTCGCGGGTAGAGAGCTCGACCTCGTGGCTAATCAGTCCATAGAGGCCGACAATGGCCAATAGGATCGCAAGCGCGGCGAACGTCCCGAAAAGCCAGTTCTCAAGGCGCTCGAAGATGAGGACGTCGGAAATCACGTCGCGCATCGTCTCCGGCTGACGGAACGGCACAGCGGCGTCAGTATCGTGGATCACTTGGCGCATGCTCGGAATCACCGCCGCAGGGTCGGTGGAGGTACGCACGACCATGTGCATCACCAGCCCGTACTGCCGAAGGTCCTCCGGCGAAAGCTGCGAAACCGGGAAATCCATTTCCGCCAGCGAAGGCTGATAAATATTCTGGCGGATGTTCTTCACCACCCCGACGATTTCAGTTTTCTTGTCGAGGTCGAGATACTGGCCGACCGCATCTTCGCCGGGCGAGAAAAATTTCTTCACGAAGGCTTCGTTCACAACGGTGACTGGTGCCGACGTGCGAGTGTCCAAATCATTGAGAAGTCTTCCGCGAATGAGTTGAATGCCCATGGCCGGGAAATACCCGGGCGTGACAAAGCGGTCTTCGCCAAGCTGCTCGGTGTTGGGCGGCGGTGCGGGTTTGCCGACGATGTGGATATCGCTGTTCCAGCCCCAACTGTGGATGGGCAGGAGCTGGATGACACCGGCGGCCGTCACGCCGGGAATCGCGCGGACTTTGTCGAGCACCGGTGCGTAGAAGTCGGTGTATGCATCGCGCGTTTGATAAGTGCCGGAGGGCAGGTTGAGCTCAGTGGAAATGAGGTGATCGGTATTGAACCCGAGATCGGTGCTGCGCAGCCCGGCGAGGGTGCGGAGCAGCAGTCCCGAGGTAACGAGCAGCACCAGCGCCAGCGCAACTTGCGTAACGATGAAGAGGGCGCGCAGGTTGTGCTGTCCGCGACCGGAACCAGTGGCGGAGCCTTGTTTCAGCGCCAGCGCCGGAGAGGTACCCGACAGTCGCAGTGCTGGGATGATCCCGGCGAGCAGTGCGGTCAGCATCGCGATTACCAACGAAGCGATCAACACCGGGACATTAATCTGGACGTCCGCACCGCGAGAAAGGGCAGCGATGATGAGCTTGTTCATCGCCGATAGCAGCACGTACGCGAGTAGGATTCCGCCGACCGTCCCCGCCACGGCGAGCAGCACCGCCTCGGTAAGCATCTGGCGGACGAGGCGCGCGCGGCTGGCGCCAATCGCGGAGCGCACCGCGATTTCACGTTCGCGCTTCACCCCGCGGGCGAGCAGCAGGCCTGCGAGGTTGGCACAACCTATACCGAGAACTGCGAGCACAGCGAAGATCAGTACCCTCAAGGGAGCCTGGCTCGATCCAAGCACGAATTCAGCAATCGGCTGAAGCTTCATGCGGCGGCCCTTTGAATCCGGAGCAATCTGCGACCAGGCAGCGATCGCACGGGCCATGTCGGCCTCGCCTTGCGTGGTAGTCACGCCTTGCTTCAGTCGGGCGATGGTCCGCAGCCAGTGGGAGCCCTTCGCTTCGGCCAACTCTTTCGGAACATGGAGTGGCGTGTAGACCGCGTGCACGGCGCTGGGCGGAAAGCCGAAGCCGCGGGGCATTACGCCAATCACGGTATAGGGTTTCGCGTCGATCTTGGCGATAGCGCCAACGATATCGCTGCGTCCACCGAAATCCTGCTGCCAGGTTTCGTAACTCAGCACGACGACATCATTCTTGCCCGGTTGGTCTTCCCCGATGGCAAACGTGCGACCTATCTGCGGATTTACACCGAAAACCTGGAAAAAATTGTCGGTGGTGCTGATGTCGGTGATCGGATTTACCCCAGCATTGCTTTCCAGGCTAGGCGTCAGCTCGGAAAATCCTGCGAGGGCGTCGAAGCTCTGGCTTTGTCGCCGCCACTCGAGGTACTCCGGATACGAGGCCGGCTGCGTGTACCCCTGCGGCGAGTAGCTGTTCAGGAAGAAGATCTGGTCCGACTGGTTGTAAGGCAACGGGCGAATGAGCACCGCATACAGCACGCTGAACACCGCAGTCGTTACTCCGATTGCAAGCGCAATCGTGAGCGCGGCGGTCACGGAGAAGCCAGGCTTCTTATAGAGCTGTCGGAGTGCGTAACGAAGATCTTGGAATAGAGTAGTCATGGCTTTCACTCGTATCGAATCGCGTTTGAGGGATTGACAGCAGCGGCGCGGCGGGCCGGAATATACGCGGCTGCAAGCGCTACGACAGCGAGGATCCCAATTGCCAAACCGAAAGAAACTGGATCACCGGGGGAAACTGCAAACAACATGCTGCTCATGAGCCGGGCCGCAACCGCGGTCAGGAGCAGTCCCACGACGATGCCGGCCGCAGTGAGGCGCATTGCGCGTCCGAGCACCATGCCAAGAATGTCGGCCGGCTTGGCGCCAAATGTCATCCGCACACCCACTTCAAACGTCCGCTGCGCGACTGTGTACGCCATCACACCGTAGATCCCGAGCATCGCAAGCACCAGTCCAAGTAGGGCGAACCCGCCCACCAGCCACGAACGGAACCGCGGCGTCGCGGTAGACTCCGTTAGCATGCTGTCCATCGTGGTGAAGCGGATGGCGATCTGAGAGTCGGCTCCCTCCACCAGCTTCCGTGCGGTCTCCATAAGCGACAGCGGCGGCACCTGCGAGTGCATCACGACCTGGATCTCGTTTGCACGATATGGATGCTGCGCCAGCGGCATGTAAATTGCTGGGCCGGGCGTAGAAGCGGGCGAATCCTGCCGCACATCGCCGACGACCCCAACGATGGTCATCCACTTTCCGCTCTCCTCATCCATACCGCAGCGAATCTGGTGGCCAAGGGGATCCTGGTTGGCGAACATCTTATGAGCAAGCGACTCGCTGATAATCGCCACGGGTGTGCCGGTGTAATTGTCGCTGCCGGTGAAGTCTCGTCCACGGAGGAGCGGGATCGACATCGTCGAAAAGTACCGCGGGCTGGCGGCGCTGAAGACCGCGTAAGGCATATCCGAGAACGACGCGGGGACGGGCTGGCCTTCGATCTGATAGGCGCCATTGGATCCGTAATCGCCGGAAGGAAGCCCCATCACTCCAGCGACCGATTGCACACCCGGAACCGCGCGGAGACGATCAAACAGTTCGTTAAACATCTGCGCCCGGCCGAGGTACTCAGGCAAAGTATTTGCTGGAGCGTGCGCGTACATCACTAGCAGATGGTCGCTGCGGAAGCCCGTCTCGGTGGCGTCGAGTTTTAGGATCGTGCGCACCAGCAAGCCTGCACCTGCAGCCAGAACAAACGTCAGTGCGATTTCCGCAACCACCAGCACACTCCGCAGTCGCGCCACACCTCGCCCGGCAAGACCTCGTGAGGCATCCTGTTTCAACGATTCGTTGACGTTGAGCCGAAGTGTTTGCCACGCGGGAGCGAATCCTGAAAGCAAGGTGGCCAGCACGCAAACCAAGGCGATCAAACCGAGCGCGGCGAGACTGATATGAACCTCATCCAGTCGTGGAATGCCGGCCGGCGCAAGCCGCAAGAACAATTTAAGCAGCGGACCGGCGAACAATACGCCAACCACACCTCCGGATAAGGCGAGCACAAGGCTTTCGAGCAGCACCTGCCGCACCACCCGCCATCTCGAAGCGCCCAGGACGGTGCGTAGCGCAACTTCCCGGGTACGAGTGGTGGCGCGCGCCAACTGCAAATGCGCCACATTCACACAGGCGATTAGCAGGACCACTCCGACTGCCGCAAGCAGCAGCAGAAACAGAGGCCTGACTTTCCCGACGAGCTGTTCCTGAAGTGGAAGAACGGTGAAACTCTTGTCTTTATTGTCGGCCGGATTGGCGGCGCGCAGCCGCTCGCCAATGGTGTCGAGCTGCGACTGCACGGTCCCGACGGCGATTCCCTGCTTCAGCTTGGCGATTGCGCGGTAGTTGAATGCCGTGCGGTTCGACAGCCCCTTCTCGGGATCGGTCGGGCCGCCGATCCACACCTGCGTACTTTGCGGAAAGCTGAAGTTACCCGGCAACACGCCGACAATTTCGTAAACCTTGCCTTCCATACCGAGCGGCTTGCCGACCGCATTTTCGACGTTGCCGAAGTGATCTCGTGCGAAATTGGCGCCGATAAGTGCAGAGTGCTCCGCTTCGTTGTCAGCAAACAGCCGGCCGGCGACGGGCATCACGCCAAGAACGTCGGGAAAACCGGCGGTAACAATCTGCACGTTAGTGAAAGCCGCGTGATCAGGAAGCTGAACGCCAATTTCGCCGCCGTAGTAATAGGCAAGCTTCTCGATCCCACCCGCCTGCGAGCGTATATCGACGAGGTCCGGGCCGGTCATCCGCGGAATGGTGCGCGCTTCGCGCATGAAATGAGTGTTGAGGGCGACGACGCGGTCGGCATTGCGATACGGCAGCGGTGCGAGCAACACCGACTGGACGACCGCAAGCACAGCGGCATTGGCGCCAATGCCGAGCGCCAGCGTGAGAACCGCGACCAGGCTGAAGCCAGGGCTCTTGCGCAAGTGCCGGAATGCGAAGCGAAGGTCCTGTAGCAAGCCACTCATCGTCCTCTCCTACTCGTACCGCAAAGCCTTCATGGGATCGATGCCGGCAGCACGGCGCGCCGGCAACATCGCCGCAACGATCGCAACCAGCGTCACTAATAGCACCACTCCCACCAGGGTGAAAGGATCGTAGTTGGTGACGCCGAAGAGCTGGGTGCGCATGAAGCGGCTCAGCACGATGGATACAGGGACGGCCGCAACGATGCCTGCCCCGGCGAGCCAGAGGACCTCGCTCAGAACCATGCGGACAACGGAGGTGCGGCTGGCGCCGAGCGCCATGCGAACGCCAATCTCGCGCGTGCGCTGCGCCGTTGAGTACGCCAGCACTCCATAGAGTCCAACCGCCGCAAGGATCGCAGCGAGGATGCCAAAGCTCGAGGCAAGCATCGCGATCATGCGCTCGGTGCTGATGTTGTCCTCTATCTGCGCATCCATCGATCGGAACGTGTCGAGAACGAGCTTCGAGTCCACCCCACCAACTGCGGCGCGAACTGCCGACATGGCCGCTTCGGGCTGCTGCCATGTGCGCACGTAGTACGTGAGCTGGCCGGGATCCGTGGGTACGAGGGATTCCTTGCCGGTTTTGGGATCGCGCACCCAGCGATTGGCCTGCTGCCACGGAAGAAAGAGCGTCCCGCGCACCTCATCACGAACACTCGAGTGCTTGGCATTCCGAACCACTCCGACGATCTGGATGTCGTACTTCGTGTCATCACCCGAACCGATCCCGACCATGTGGCCGATCGCTTTGTCGGGCGAACCAAAGAAATGGTCCGCGAGCGCTTCGTTGACCACAGCGACCAGTGGCGCGCCATGGGCATCCGAGTCGGTGAAATCGCGGCCAAGAATCATGGGCATCTGCATTGCCGCGAAGTAGCCGGCGCTCACGTGCGGGAACTCAACGTGGAGTTTCTCGTCTTCGGTGTTGGTGTAACCGAGAATGCTGATGTTGCTTCCCTCATCATCCCCTGCAAGTTCGGGATCATCGGTAGAGCCCACCGCGCGAACGCCAGGAAGTTGTGCCAGCGATGTTCCGAGCCGATGGTGCAGCGCGGCCGTCTGGCTTTCTTCGTAGCCGGCAAGTTGCGGATCCACAGTGAAGGTAATCAAGTGCTCGGTGCTGAAACCGATCTTCACGGATTTCAAGTTGTTGAGCGTGCGCACGAACAACCCGGCGCCCACAAGCAGTACCAGGCTCAGGCCAACCTGCACTGCGACCGAGATGCGCCGGAATCGAAGCGGCCCACCCGCGGCGGTCACCGTCTGCTGCTTCAATGCCGGTGCCAGGTTCGGGCGCCAGAACTGGATCGCCGGCGCGATGCTGAAGACGAGGCTCACGAGCAAGGCCAGTACGAAAGTGAATCCCAGGATCCGGAGATCGGGCGAGGAGTCAAAGGGCACGTTTCCGTTGGAATCGGCGAATGCTTTGCGGATGAGCAGCGCCGAAGCCGGAGATGCCAGAAGGAATCCGAGCCCACCGCCGGCAATGCCGAGGAACAATCCTTCGCTCAGGAGCTGTTGGATGATGCGTCCACGGCGTGCGCCCATGGCGTAACGCACGGACATCTCACGCATGCGGGAAGCGGCGCGAACCAGCAGCAAAGTCGCCACGTTGGCGCATGCCATCATCGCCACAAGCAACACCATGGCCATCACGATCAGCATCGGCGTGCGGTACTGGTCGAGCAGCGAGAACCCCCGCGCGCCGTTGCGCAGAAAGAGATGACTTTTGGCGCCGAAGGCCTGGCGGAACTTGTCCGACTTGCTTTTAATATCCAGAAGCTCTTGCGCGCGAATGCTGTGCCACAGTGGATCGAGGCCCGCTTCCGCCTGCGCCGCCGTGAGTCCGGGCTTCACTCTTCCAATAATATTGAGCCACTTGTTACGGCGATCATCCAAGCCGTTCCACGCGGGCGTGATTTGCGCCTTCATCATCATCGGCGTGTAGATTGCCGGAACGAAACCTACCTGCACACTGTGGAAGCCTGGCGCGGTCACACCGATGACGGTGAACGGGTGTCCGTTGATAAGAATTGTGTCGTTGATCACTTTCGGATCGAGACCGAAGCGGCGCTGCCAATACGCGTAGTTGAGGACGACCAGCGGATTGGCATTCGGAACAACGTCATCCGCTTGAACGAAGAGCCGACCAGCAGCGGGCTGCACCCCGAGAACGTCGAAATAATTTCCGGAAACGATCTCGGTATTCACCAGCTCAGGTTGGTTATGCCATTGCACGCCAACCTGCCAAATATCGGATGCTATGAGACCGTCGAACACGGCGTTGCGATCGCGCAGGTCCTTGTACATCGGATACGAAAAGTAGCTTCCCGATGGCCCACCATGGTTGTTCGTGGATCCGGTATCGGTACCGCTGAACTCAAGAACCACCAGCCGCTTGGCATCGCGCACCGGAAGCCGCCGCAACAACACTTGATCAAAAACGGTGTAGATGGCGGTATTCGCTCCGATGCTCAGCGCCAGCGTGATCACCGCAGTCACCGCGAACCCGGGCGACTTCCGCAACTGGCGGAACGCGTAGCGAACGTCCTGGAAGAGACTATCGAACATGTCCTCTTACTCCTCGCGCAGAGTACGCATCGGATCGAGTTTGGCAGCGCGCCGCGCCGGCAGGTACGCGGCCAGCAGCACGGTCGCGGCCAGCAGCGCACTGGTACCGATCAGGGTCACTGGATTGAAGATTGAGACTTTGTAGAGGAGGCTCTGGAAGACTCTGCCCAGCGCAAAACTTGCGAGCAGGCCGAGAACAATGCCGGTAACAGCGAGTTGCATGCCATGACCCAGCACAAGCTTCAGTACATCCGAGCGTTGCGCGCCCAGCGCGAGCCGCACACCTAATTCACGGGTACGGAGGCGAACGGAATATGCTATGACGCCGTACAAGCCGATTGCTGAAAGCAGCAACGCCAGTCCTGCAAATACCGACAACAAGACCACAAGGAAGCGCCGGCCGAGAAGTGAGTCGTTCACCCTCTCATCCATGGTCTTGAGGTCGTAGATAGCTTCGCTGGGATCTACGGAATGCACCGCCGAGCGCAACGAGCCGGCGATGCTCGACAGGGAGGCCGACGACCGCACCGCGATATAGGCGGTATTGTTCGGAACCTGCACGATCGGAAGATAGTAGAAGCCTTCGTTGGTGTCGGACTCGAGGGAATTGGCGCGGGCGTGATGCACGATCCCGACAATCGTGCGCCAAGGATCTTTCGGATCCGTCTTTCCGCTGAAATTGATGTGCTGCCCCAGTGGATCCTGGTTCCCGAAATACTGGCGCGCAAGAACATCATCAATTACGACGACCTGCTCGGTGTTGGCACGATCGCCAGAGTTGAAGGCGCGTCCGCGGAGCAACGGGATGCCGAGTGTCGAAAAGTAGTCTGACGAAATCGATCGGATGTTGGCGTGGGGTCCGGGCTGGTCCGGCGGCACTGTCTGGCCTTCGATGAAGAACGACGAAAGGCCGCCGTTGTTGCTGAACGGAAGTGCATCGACGATCGCTGCACTCTGGACACCAGGAATCTGCTTGAGCTGGGCATCAAGCGATGAGAAGAAGTTTTCCTGCTGCTCGTCCTTGGGATACGTGGCGGCCGGCAAGCTGATCGCCGCAGTGATCAAGCCGTCCGGGCGAAATCCAGTTTCAACTTCTTCCAGGGCGCCAAGACTGCGAACCAGCAAGCCCGCTCCGAAAAGCAGGAGCATGGCGACTGCAACTTCGACGACCACCAATCCGGAACGCGTACGTTGGCGAGCCGGGCTGGCAGAATCGGAGCGACCACCCTCCTGCAACGCTTGGAACCAGCGGATGTGGGTCATGTGCCACGACGGCGCCATGCCACAAAGGAGCGCGCAGAGTACTCCAATGACTGCAACGAACCACAGCACCGATCCATTGATCTGCGGATTCACATTCTGGATCAGGCCATTCGGTGCAAGTGAGAGCAGCAGGGGAATACAAATCTTAGCGAGTCCCAACCCGAGACCAACGCCGGCTACGGAGAGCAACAGGCTTTCGCTGAAGGCTCCGCGCAACAGACGGGCGCGCGAACCTCCCAGCGCGATCTGGATGGAAACTTCACGCTGGCGAGCTGACGCACGCGCAAGTTGCAGACCTGCAATATTCGCACAGGAAATCAGCAAAATCAGCGCCACCGCGCCGAGCAGAAACGCCATCGGTTTGCGCATCTTGCCGGAGACGAAATCAAGCAGCGGTTCGGCAAATTCATGCCACTTCGCAGTGCGAGAGTAATCGCCCAGTTGTCCGGGCGTCTGTCGAACCATTTCTGAACGGTGCTCAAGATAAGTGTTGGCGTCCTGCAGCGTCTTGCCAGGGCGAAGCCGCGCAACTGCAAAAAGATATTCGTTGAAGCGCGAGTTCGGATCAGTATAGAGACTCGGCTTCAGTGCGAGCGGAGTCCACAGTTCCGCAAGATTCGGCCACGCAAAATCGGGTCCCATTACGCCGACGACTTCGTACGGTTGCTGGTTGAGTTCGAGTTTCCGGCCGATCACCTTCGGATCGCCACCAAAACGCTTCTTCCAACTCGCGTACGAGAGCACAACTTCATGCTCGGCGCCCGGCTGGTCCTCTTCCGCGCGAAAGACACGGCCGAGCATCGGGCGCGCCCAAAAGACGTCGAACCACTGCCACGAAACTGCGGCCCCGCGAATCAGCTCGGGTGTGGCCGAGTCCGCCGGTGCGTAGTTGAAGTTGGTGCCATTCATGACAGCTGAGGAGGTGAAGAAATCTTTCCCTTCGGTGGTGTCCTCAAAATCGGGAGCGGAAAGAGAAATGTTGGCGAGGTCGCCGTAGTTATAGCCAGCACGCACAGCCACGACCCCGTCCGCATGAGGAACGCCGCTCGGATTGAGAAGGGTCGCGTTCATCACCGTAAACACGGCGACGTTGGCGCCAATGCCGAGTGCCAACGTGATCACCGCGGTGATCGCGAAGGCAGGACTCTTCCTCAATTGACGAAGCGAATACCTCAGGTCCTGTAGGAATCCGCGCATGGCGACCTCCTTCGGTGCAGCTTTTTAGTGAATTTCTTGTGTCAGTTTCTGCAGCTCTTCCTCGGCTACGACCTTGCCGTCAAAGAGATGGATCTGCCGTTGCGCATGGGCCGCGAAACGTGGATCGTGCGTCACCATGCAGATCGTTGCGCCTTCACGATGCAGATTTTGCAGCAGTTCCATCACCGCTTCGCCATTCCGCGAATCGAGGTTTCCGGTCGGTTCGTCAGCCAGCAGGATCGACGGATTTCCCGCCAACGCGCGCGCTACTGCAACGCGCTGCTGCTGTCCGCCAGAGAGCTGCGATGGATAGTGGCGAATACGATGTGCCATGCCCACGCGCTCCAGCGCTTCCATCACCCTCTGTTTGCGGTTCGGCGTCGCCATTCCTTGCCGATAGGTGAGCGGCAGCTCGACGTTTTCGTATACGGTGAGATCGCCGATCAGGTTAAAACTTTGGAAGATGAAACCGATCTCCTGGTTACGAATCCGCGAGCGGTCAGCGAAGTCCAGGTTCTCGACGGCCTTATTGTTCAGGAAGTACTTGCCGGCCGTCGGCGTATCCAGCAAGCCGATGATCGAGAGCAGCGTGGACTTGCCGCAGCCCGATGGCCCGGACATGGCGACGTATTCGCCCTTCGCGATCTCAAGATGCACACCACTCAGTGCGTGCGTCTCGATCTCATCGGTGTAGAAGACTTTCGTTAAGTCCTGGATCTGGATCAAAGGCCGTCCGTTATCGCTCATCTGTCTCTCTCTCCTGTCGAGTTTTGCGGTTAGTCCAGTCGAATGCGGTCCGTGTTCTCCCAACGCGACATGTCGGAAAGAATCACGTTATCTCCGGGTTTCAAGCCTTCAAGCACCTGGATGGTATTGACCGAGGCGCGGCCCACCTTCACTGGCACGCGGGTTGCGCCTTTGCCATCCGGATCGAGCTTGAACAGGCTGATCGTGCTGTTCTCTTGCCCAAACGCGGGGCGACCGACATAAACGACGTTGTCGAGACGCTCGAGGTCGATGGTCCCATCCACGCTCAGGTCAGGACGCGCGCCCTTCGGCAGCTCCCCAGTGAGTTTTACGTCAACCGTGACCGTTCCGTTCACTACCGCGGGGTCGACGCGAATGACGTTGCCATCCACCACGCCGTTATGGGTGTCCACGGAGGCTGGCTGGCCGATCTGAACGTCGCGCGCCTGGGTTTCGGGAATCTTCAGCGACGCCATCAGGCGGTTCGGCTGGACGACTTTGGCGAGAACCGTGCCAGGCGTGACGTGTTGTCCGACCTGCAGCGGTTGATCGACGAGTACTCCGTCAATGCCGGCGCGAACTTTCATGCGATCGAGCTGCTTCTCTTTGAGTTCGGCGAGCGCGCGCATCTGGTCGACCTTCGCCTGCTGTACTGCCATTTGCGAGGCGATGGCTTGCTGGTTGATCGTCAGGCGCTGGCCTTCGAGATCGTTGCGTGTGGTTAGCTCGTCCGCTTTGCCCTGCGAAGCCTTGTACTGCAAACCCGAGATGACGCCCAGATCGTAGAGAGCTTTATCCGTCTGCGCTTGGCGCTGTGCTTGGCTGTAATCCGCGCCTACCGTCGCCGCACCGGCCTTCTGCGTCATCATGTCGGCGTTTAATTTCACCTTCAGGTTCTGGTATTCCGCTTCTGCCGCCCGGAGCTGGAGTTGAGCGTCCACCGCTTCCTGTTCAAGTTGTGGATTCGTCATCTCGAGCAGCACAGTGTCGGACTTAACCTGGGAACCGGGAAGCTGCAGAATTCGGAGCACGGTGGCTTCGGTCTCTGCCGGAATGAGACGCACGTCTTCCGGCGTGGGCGTCAACGTACCCAGCCCGCGAACCTGGCGCAGCATGGGTCCTTGCTTGACCGTGTCAGTCCAAACCGTACCGCGTTCTACTTCAGGAGCCGCGGGCTTGAGGCGTGAAACACCTAGCGTAACTCCAGCCAGGATGAGGAGGGCGATACCGCCGAAGATGATCTGCCGACGGCGTTTTTGCTGCTTGAACTCTGGGCGCGCGATATCCATCGCAAAATACAAATGCAAGCTGAACGCCATTTGTAAATCATTGAATAGAAATCGTGTTAAGAGGATCGCTGAAAGCGCTTTGTGTCCTGATGCGGAGAAAACTGTCCGAAACCGGACAGCATTGGGGAGTCGAAGTTGAAGACAAAAATCGGGGCGAACCTTTCCGGATTCGCCCCAGTCAGAGAAGCTGGAATTTCGCTAAAGTGCAGCCACGTTAAATCCGGCGTTGTACCCAGCCTGGAATGCCGCACGGTTTTGGGCGCTGCTCCAGCGACCCACTGAAACGTGGCGGAGGCGGCCTTGTTCGGCATCACGTCGGCCAAGGAAGACGCCGTCGCGATACGCGGCATCGGTGTTGCTCGAAATAGCGGGCAGGGTTCCTGTTGTGCTGGCAGAGACATTTTTCGAAAGCGCCGCGCCGGTACCTAAACCGATCATCGTTGCCAAGGCATAGCTCAAAACTTTCTTCGTCATGGGGAATCTCCTCGTCGCGAATCGCGTACAAGGAGTAGACCATCGGTGCGGAAATTCGACGGTAAAAGGGATGTAAAGTGGCTGTAAAGTCAATCGATTAGCGCAATTTATCGGGGCGACGGCACGAACTAATACAGCCGCTTTGGGTTATGAATGGACGTGCCGCTTAGGCAGTCGCGAGCTTATATCCGAGGCCTGGCACGGTGACGATCCATTGCGGCTGCTTCGGGTCGTCTTCGATCTTCTGTCTCAGGCTGGCCACGTGCATATCGACGGTGCGCGTATACGTTGAGGTGTTATAGCCCCAAACTTCCTTCAGCAACTCACCTCGTGAGACGGTCTTTCCTCGGTGCTCGATGAGGTAGCGCAGCAGTTGGAATTCACGTGCGCTGAGAGCGATCGGTCGCCCAGCGCGCTGCACCTCTGTTCCGCGCAAGTCGATGCGCAGCCTGCCGAACTCATGCACATTTTCCTGCTCAGGCGGGCGAATGGGCGCGCGGCGCAGCAAAGCCTCGATGCGCGCCGTGAGTTCGATCATCTCAAACGGCTTCGTCATGTAATCATCGGCGCCAATCTTCAGGCCGACAACCTTATCGACGAGGGTGCCTCGTGCGGTGAGCATCACGATAGGCGTAATAATCCCGGCTTGGCGAATATCCCGACAAACATCGAAGCCATTCCGTTTCGGAAGTTGGATGTCGAGGATGATGAGATCGAAAACATCACGAGTGCCGTGAGTGACGCCGTCGTCGCCGTTGCGTGCCACCTCAACCGAATAGCCCTCGGCGCGAAGGCGGTCGGTGAGTATCATCAGCAACGCCTCTTCGTCTTCGATGAGCAGAATCCGCTCGTTCATGCGGTCGTCACCACGTCCACCTTGTTCACACCAACTCGCAGTGGAGAATCGTCAGCAAAGGGCAAATGCAGCGTAAACGTGCTTCCCTTTCCTGGAGTGCTTTCAACGCTGAGTTCCCCTTCCATCGCTTCCGCAAGGCTTTTGGCCAGTGGCAGCCCAAGGCCCGTACCGCGGATCTGAGCGGCCGCGACTTGCGGGCTGCGGTAAAACGGCTCAAAGATGCGTCCCAATTCAATCGCGTTCATACCGATGCCGCGGTCTTCGACAGAAATTTGGATCTCGCGCTTCGATGTGGAGGCGAATTGCCGGGCCGTAACTCGGATCCACTTGGCATCGCCACCGTATTTCACCGCGTTGATCACGAGGTTCTGAACGCACTGTGTGACCGCTGCAAGGTCGGCAACCAGCGGTGGGAGATCGGCCTCGATTTCATGCTCGAGCTGAACGCCGGAAACCTCAAGCAAACCTTCTGTGTTGTTCAGGACGATCTCCACAATTCTTCTGACGTCGAGCAGCTCGAGATGGTAGACCTGACGGCCTTCGCGCGTGGCGGCGAAAAGCAGGATCTGCTCGACCAGCGCGATCAATTGCCGTCCCTGGATCTTGATGGTTTCTCCGTAGCGCTGGAGCTGCTGCTGGCTGTTCACCACGCCATCGGATAGATTGTCGGCCGCTGAGCAGATCACGGCGAGCGGCGTCCGAAGTTCGTGGGAGACGGTGGCCACGAAATTCATCTGCTGCTGCGCGAGGCGTTGCGCGCGACGCGTGGCGATGATCAGCATGGTCATAGCGGCACCGAGGAGAAGCAGCACGCCGAGGCTGACCGCCAAATCGCGGCGGCGCAATGCCGTCATTTGCGACTCGATGGAGCCGTGCCGATGACGAATAATTAAGTTCCAGTGCGGTTGATGTCCGACGTCGGCCAGCACGGGCAACCAACTCGGCGCAGTAATGTTGCGATCTTCTTCGCGAGCGGTGGGCGACTTAACTCCGCCGGCATGGAAGTCGCCTGCGAAATCGTGTGACAGTGCCGGGCGCCCATTCGAAGGCGGTCCAAAGATGTCGAGCACGATGTCCGGGCTCGCGAACGGTTGCTGCAAGAAATCCGGATTGGACGTGTACAGAACCTGGTCAGTCCGTCCGACAACGACAGCAACGTCATAATTGCTCCCTTGCGGACCGCCGAAATAGTGCTGTGAAATCTTGGGCAGTACTTGCTGGCGCAGCACTTTCGGATCGAGTTCGATTACGATCCAGTGGACCGGCTCAACATCGTCAGCATCTTTGTCCCTGGGATGCGTGATGCCGTTCTCACGTCGGTCCTCGACGACGTCGTTGTGCATGAGCGGCCGAACGAGCGCCGGAATACTCTGTTCGAATTGCCAGCCGAAAAGCGGATCGTGCGGAAGTTGTCCCGGGATGTTGTCTGCCTTTGTTGCTGGGTCGTCAGTGATTTCGCGCTCCAGCTTCTCCGGATCGGCGGATTCACGCGTAAGTTCAGCCGATAGCGCGTCGAAATTCCTGGGAAGCTGCGTGACTTCCAGCCGCTCCGTGACCGGGTTCAAGCGAAACGATTCTTGCTTCCCCGCTTTCGAAATCTCTACGAGGTAAAAGTTCGCGAACAGCGCCGGCCGCTGCGCGGTGGGCAGCCAGAGTGCGTAACGCTGGAAGTACTGGTTCCACGCCTCGTGGTTCTCAGGCTCGGAGCTAACCTGGATCGCGAAGCAGGGCTCGGCGATTTCGCGCAGTAGGCTGAGATGCCAGTCCATCACCGACGCCTTGAGACTGGCATTGATGCGTGCTTCAGTGGCGTCGGCCACTCGCTTACTCCAGCGATATTGCAGGAACGCCAGGGTAAACAGCACGACGACCATGACGACCACGGCCGTCCAAAGCGCGCGATCTTGGGAGCGGTTCTTCACGATTCTCGATTGGGTGTTTCGACGGGCTAACGATGGCGCGCAGCGTAAAGGTTTGTGTATGTTAGCGGATTTTCAGCCCGGTGCAAAGCCGCCCTCGACCGAGAGTAGTTGAATGCCATGCAAGTGCTCTCCCTCGCGCCGGTAACGACATTCAATTTTGCGCTAGGTGCTTACGATTTGTCGCGGTGATTACACCTCTTCTTACCTGACCCGCACATCCTTCTTCCAGACAGTTAAACCAGATTGGAGATAACGAATGGAAAGCAAGGTTTATCGTGGGCAGGCTATGGAAGATCGGTTCACCGGGGCAATTGAATCGCGTACATCACAAATCCCTTCAAGCGTGTACCTCGGCCTGGCGATCGGATCAATGGTCGGTTCGGCAATTCTAAAGATCATGGGCAAGGACGATTGGGCGGTGTTCGTAGGACAGTGGCCAGCGCCATTTCTGATCATGGGCACGTACAACAAAATGGTGAAGCAGCATGGGTCGGATGCACGGAGTTCGCAGGCCGCCTAGGGCAAAATGCAGGCTGCTGAAATTCTATAAGCGCGGAGCGAACGCACTCTTTGGCCGCCTCATCGACCTAGATGTAGATACGTTCCTCCCTCAACCACAGAAAAGCCCCGCATGGCCGTGCGGGGCATTTCTGTTATATCGACAATCGCGACTCAGACGCTTTCCCATCTCCTCGCGAAACGCCGCGCAAGGATGAAAAGTACGATACCAATCGCGAGCAGTACGCTCGCCTGCTGCCAGAGGTGTTTCACCGGTTCGTCGTACCAGAAGACCTTGGTAAAGCCGTCGATCGCCCAACCATTAATCGTAAAGAGACCAGCTTTCTTGATGCTGTCGGGCATGAACGGCCGCGGGAACATGCTGCCGCCAATCGCCGACATGCTGAGGATGAGCAGAGTCCCTATAGCTCCCTGCTGCGCGCGTGTTTTCGAGACACTGGCCAGCACCATTCCGAAATTCGCGACAGCAAATGCCGTGCAGATCCCCATGACAAAAAATCCGGCGAGATGCGGCCAGAGGTCCAGATGAAAGACCGCCCAGCCCCAAAGAAACATCAGGCAGAGCTGGGCGAACGCGAGCAGTGTGCAATAAGTCATCTTGCCGGCGATCAGCGTCGTCATGCTGACGTGCGAGCTCAGCACACGGTCCAGTGCGCCGCTGTCGGCTTCGTCGAGAATAGCGCCACCCGCGCCGCTCGCAGTAAACAGCAAGAACATAACGCCAATGCCCGCAGCGTAGAACGAGACCATCGGGTTCTTCTTGTTCTCGCCAACAACGTCGCGGATTTTCATCGGCACCAGCGAAGCTCTCGCGTTGTTTGCTGATGGGTTCTGTTGCTGCTTGTCGAGGTATTGGCGATAGCTGGCAAGGCCTGAATCAATCTGCTTTCTTTGTTCCGCGGTGAGACCACCGGAGAGCTGGTCGAGATAATGCATCCCCGTGTCAGCCATGCTGTCGCCCATGGTGGTCATCACGATCTTCTGCAACATTCCCGCGACAACCTGCGCGGCGATCGGGTCGGAGCTGTCATGCAGGATCTGGATCTGTGGCGAGTCTGCGGAACTTGGTTCGAACGAAACCGGGTGTGCACCGTAACCTTTCGGGATGATCAGCGCGGCCGAGAAGTCGCCGGCCTTTACGGCCGCTTCTGCCGATGCGGCGCTGAAATCGGCAGGCTCCGGTTGGTCCTTCTTTGCTTCGGGATGGTTCGTGGCCTTGAGTGCTTCTTCGTGTTCGAGTCCTGCAACCAGCCGCTGCGAAGCCCGGGAATGGTCTTCGTCCACAACCGCCACGCTGACCTTTGGCGTGCTGTTGCGCGTGGAACTGAAGATCACCGCGAAGATGCTGAAAAACGCCACCGGCAACACAAAGGAAAGAATGAATGCGCCTCGGTCGCGACGCAGTGCGCGGAAGCTGGTTCGTACGATCGCGGGAATCATTCGCGGAGGTCCCTCCCAGTGAGTTGCAGGAACACAGATTCGAGATTCGGCCGGCGCAGCACGACGTCAATGACCTCGATGTTGGAGGCTGACGCTGCGTCTAGCAACCCTGCGATCTCGGTCGGCTGGTCGATAGAGAAATGTGCGGTGTCCTTTTCATAGCTGCCGCCGTGCGCGTGAGCGAAACCCGCCGACACCTCGGTAGCAGACTTCAAACGCATAAGGACGTCGCTGCGGCCCCCGAACGACCGCTGGACCAGTTCGTCGCGCGTCCCGAGAGCGATGACGTTCCCATGATCGATGATCGCGATGCGGTCGCAGAGGCGCTCAGCCTCTTCCATGTAATGCGTCGTGTAGATGACCGCCATCCCTTCGGCGCGCAGCCGCTCGATCATTTCGAAAATATGATTGCGTGATTGCGGATCCACGCCGACCGTAGGCTCGTCCAAGAGCACCATACGCGGCCGGTGAATCAGTCCGCAG
>DASYAU010000117.1:0-27278 GCA_036501185.1 Candidatus Korobacter sp.
TGGTATTTGCGGATGCAGCCGCTCCGGCTGCCTGCACGAAATCCATTTGACAATCTCGCCAAGGCCGATGGGCTGCGGATGCCGCTGTTCATCGCCGTCGGCGATCATGACACGCTCACACCGCCATCGATGGCCGAAGCGATCCTGGCGCGAGCGCACGGGCCGAAGCGCCTCTACATCCAGCCAGGACCAGACCACAACGGGATGTTCTACGTTGGACCGCAGGAGTTGATTGCGCAGATTACGAGTTTTCTGAAGACTCTGAACTGATTCCCAGGAACTTCAGCGCCTCCTGCATATCGCGCGTGACCAACATCTTTTCACCCGTATCGGCCATTTCACGATGCTTCATCACCATGTGCGCTACGCCGAAAGGTGCAGCATTCAGGACAACCAGCGCGCGCCTCGAGTTCGGCGAGAACAGGGGGCGGGTTCCTATGTAGTACGCTTGCTCGGAGTCTATCGACGCCTCCTCGAGATCGGTGGCGTCAATGAGCTGGTTGAAGGTGGGGTCGAAGTCGGCGCGAGCACGCAGTTTGACGTGATGCTCAAGGGCCTCATCGAAAACGACGCGACCCCAGACACGGGTTCGCACCAGGCGGAGCTCACGATCGATTGTGTCGTGATACGGCATGATAACCCTTAATTTATATACCAGAGATGCTAGAGTGCGGCGCTAGGTGGAAAACTACTAGTCCACGTCCCATGGAGACTAGTCAAACTACTACTTTTCAATATCTGGGAGCTTTAATGCTTCCGGATTCTTCTTGAGCCGCCCGTAGTGCTCGACCGCGCCATGGAACGTAACGATGCCTGAGATTCCGGCTCTACCAGCCGCGGCTGCTGGCGGTCAATGAAAGCCTTGTAGGCATACTCAGGCTCGATGAATGGCAGAGCATAGCACGATCAGGCCAGCAGTAAGCTTAATTCCGCTGCTTCGCCCACTCGTCAGGAGAGGGCAACGGTTCCATGGCGCGGCCTTCGAAGATGGCGGCGAAGGCATGCATCATTTCGTCGTGGATCAGGCTATTGGAGGCAAGGGTCTCCTTGCTGTCCAAACGCCACGGTGAGCCGTCGTAGCGGGTGACGCGGCCTCCGGCTTCGGTGACAAGGAGTGTCCCCGCAGAAGTGTCCCACGGATTGAGGTTGAATTCCCAAAAACCGTCGTAGCGTCCGCAAGCGACATTGGCGAGGTCGAGCGCAGCCGAGCCGGCGCGGCGCACGCCGTGGGAGTGCAGCGTGATCTGGTGATAGAAGTGGATGTTCGGGTTCTTGTGGCGCTTGTGGCTGGGAAAGCCCGTCGCAAGCAGCGACTCGCAGAGCCGCTTGGTCGATGAAACGCGAATGGGCTTTCCATTGAGAAACGCGCCGCGACCTTTCTCCGCCGCAAAAAGCTCGTCGCGGGTAGGGTCATAAAGAACGCCCGCAATCATCTCGCCGCGGTGCTCCAGCCCCATCGAAACGCAGAACACTGGGTAACCGTGCGCGAAGTTGGTGGTGCCGTCCAGCGGATCGATGTACCAGCGAAACTCGGAGCCGGTGTCGTCGCGAGTTCCCTCCTCGCCGATGATGTCGTGTCCCGGCCACATAGCGCGCACGCGCTCAACGATCAGCTTTTCGCTTGCGCGATCGGCGACGGTGACCAAATCCACGTCGCCTTTGTACTCGATTTTCACGTGCTGGTGGAAGTACTTGAGAAGCAACGCGCCGGCCTCGCGGGCGATGGCTTCGATGCGCGGCACGAACTCGAAGCTCATGCCTATTCTTCCGCGCGAGCAGCTTCGGCAGGCTTTCCGTTGTCGCGCGGCGCCTTCCTCGTAGGCTCCTCCGCGATGTAGCGGATGTCGTGCTTATAGATGAACAAGTTGGGAGCGCCTTCGCGCGTCAGTCGGACCATGCCCTTGTCGTAATACTCGATCCAGCCCTTCACGATTTCGCCGTCCACCAGCTTTATGCGCACGGGTTTCTGCTTCTCGCCCAGCATCTTCAGGTAAGCGGCTTCTTCGTAGGTGTCTTCGGGAGGCGGCGTTTTGCCGCGCTTCTGGTGGTCGGATCCGCCGTTGCGAAACGTCATAGTGAAGTCATTATGACATGGGGGTGTGCGCCGACAGTCGGGGAGAATGCCTATTTAGACAAGAAAAAAGGCCGCCCCGAAACAAGCCCAGGACGGCCCATGAAAAGTTGCGCAAACCTCCTCTTTCAACCGGCTATCGCAGCGACGCGGAAATAAGCAGGCTGTAAAGATTGCGCACCTTCTCTATTGCACGTTCCGTTCCACACGTTGCACAGCCTAAATCCTTGATTTCTCGTTGTGGTCCCTCCATGAAGTACAGAATTCCGGAGATCACTCGTCCCTAAGATTCGGAATTTCGTAGCAGATTCCCAACATTTCACCACTACCTGGCTATTCCAACGGGCTGGTGTAATAGCCGGAGCGATGACGGACCTGGAGCAGATTCGCATTGGGAACAGTCGGGGAGAGCTCCACGTCGATTTTGCGGAAGTCGTTGGAGGCCAGCCGTCGCGAAGGGTAATAGCCAATCAGGTATTGGGTGCGAAGCTCGTCGGAGATCTGCTGGAAAGCGACATCAAGTTGGTCGAGGGCGGCGGCATAGTAATGTTTGCCGCCGGTGTCTTTGGAGATCTGAATGAGGGCGTGTTCGCCGCCCGTGTCGCGGCCCGCGCTTTGCTCCACCGGAACCATGATGATGCTGTAAACCAGCACCTCGCTCTGAGTGGCCGCGCGCATGGCTTGCTGGTAGTCGTACTTGCTGTAGGTATCGCCGCCGTCGGTAATGAGCACCATCACCTTCCGTCCCTGGCGCTGCATCAGATCACGCGAAGCAAGATAGATCGTGTCGTAAAGCGCCGTCGCCGAACCGGGCTGGATTTCGCTGATGCCGCGGTCGATGCGCTTCAGGTCCGCCGTGAACGGAACGATCTGGTTGATGTCCTCGGAGAACGAGTAAACGCTGAGAGCGTCGATCGGCCGTAGGATGTCCTTCGCGAACTTCCGAGCAGAATCGGTTTCGAGCTTCAGGTCTTTCTTGGTGCTGCCGCTGGCGTCGATCGCTATGACGATGGAGAGCGGAAGTTCAGATTCCTTCTGGAAAAGGGCGATTTTTTCGGGGTTGCCGTCCTCGCTTACGCTGAAGTCCTCTTTCTTGAGGTTGCCGATCGGAGCACCGTGCTGGTCCACCACGGTGGTGTACACGTTCACCAGTTTCACGCTGACCTTGAAGGTCGGGTTCTGCGAGGCACTGCCGGCTGTCGCGTTCGGCGGCTTAGGAACGTTGTGGTTGGGAATCGGCTTTCCGGCGGTGGTCTGGCCAGTGGAGGATTGGGAAGACTGATCGCGCACACTACCGTATTGGGCGGTGGCGAAGGTGGTGAACAGGGCCAGAAAACACGCGAGAATGCGAGACATCGGGTCTCTATAAAGACGTTTCAGGGCGCAAATCGCGAGCATTCTACGATCCTGCCCGTGGCACTTCGGGAGGAAACGGCTCGCCATCGGCCCAAACCGCGCCATCTTCGAAGTATTCCTTCTTCCAAATCGGGACTTTCTTTTTGAGGGTATCAATCGCAAAACGACAGGCGTCGAAGGCGGCGGCACGATGAGAGGAAGCCACCACGATGAGCACGCTGGTCTCTCCGATTTCAAGCCGTCCGACGCGATGGACAAAGCGGATGTCGCGGATCTTGTAATCGCGCAGGGCCTGTTCGGCGAGGGATTCCATCTCCTTCAGGGCCATGGGCTCGTAGGCTTCGTAGTCGAGGTAGAGCGTGCGGCGGCCGCGGGTATTGTTACGAACTACGCCTTCGAAGGCGATGACGGCGCCATCTTCCCCGGCATGGAGGGAGTCGACGATTTCCGCGGTGCGGATGGGGGCGCGAACGATTTCGCAGTGAGCTGTTCCCTGCTTCGTAAGGCCGCCGCTGACCGGCGGGATTAAGGCGACTTCGTCGTTCTGGTGAAGGACGCGGGCATGATCGGAGTATTCGAGGTTGACCGCAAGAGCGATCGATTTCGAGAAGCGTTCCAGGTCAGGGTGCGAGGCGCAGAGCTGGGCGAAGAGATCACCAGCGGTGGCGGCATTAGCGACTTCGATGCGCTCTTCGGGAGCGCCTGCAAGCTCGCGGAGAATCCCGAAATAGATGGCCTTCACCTGCACGGGATCAGGATATCAGCAGCAGTTCGATGGTTTGCACCGACAACCTTGTTGGTATAGAAGATCAGGAAACCAAATTAGGGGCCGATCCACATGTCTGATACCGAAGACCCGAACGTTCGTGAGGCGCGCGACCGCGAGCTAGGCATGAACCGCAACATCACGCGACGCGATTTCCTGAATGGCATGGCAATCGGCGTAGGTGGGGCGCTGGCGAGTCCGTTGCTGGGTGGAATGCTTGGAGCGCAGGCAGCAGCCCCGGCAGCGCAGGATGTTCCCGGCTACTATCCTCCGATCCGCACCGGCATGCGCGGCAGCCATCCAGGGTCGTTCGATGTAGCCCACGCGCTGCGCGATGGAACGTTCTGGCAAAAAGCAGGAAAGCCCGAGGACACCGGGGAAGAGTATGACCTGGTTGTGGTGGGTGGGGGCATCAGCGGACTGGCGGCGGCTTACTTCTATCGCAAACATGCCGGCGCTGCAGCTCGGATTCTGATACTCGACAACCACGATGACTTCGGCGGCCACGCCAAGCGCAACGAAATGCACCTTGACGGCCGCATGCTCCTCACCAACGGCGGGACGCTCGCCATCGAATCGCCGTTTCCCTACAGCAAAGAAGCCGCTGGCCTGCTGACTGAGTTGGGGATCGATCCGCCGGCGCTGCAGAAGAAATGTGCCGACCCGCATGCCTACGATGGGCTCGGCTACGCGTACTTCTTCGACAAGGAGACGTTTGGCGTCGACCGGCTGGTGACCGGTGCGCCGGGCGGTCTTTATCGCGCGCCCAACACACCACAAGGCAAGTGGACCGACTTCGTCGGGAAAACGCCTCTGCCGGAGCAGGCGCAACGCGACATTGTGCGGGTGCAGGAAGATAAGGCCGATTACATGGCGGGCTTGCCGCAGGCGGAGAAAAAAGCGCGCCTGTCGAAGATGAGTTACAAAGATTTTCTGCTCAACTTCGTGAAGGTGCATCCGGACGTGGTGAAGTTTTACCAGACGCGCACCAACGGACTGTACGGGGTTGGGATCGATGCAGTTCCTGCGCTCGATTGCTGGGCGATCCACTTCCCCGGCTTCGAGGGCATGGGTCTCGATCGCGTGCCGTCCAAGGGCTTGAGCTTTACCGCGCTTGGCGAGGTCACGCCGCAAAAGGAGTACTACTTCCACTTCCCCGACGGCAACGCTTCCATCGCGCGCATGCTCGTTCGCTCCCTGGTTCCAGGCTCCGCGCCGGGCAACACAGCGGAAGATATGGTCACCGCGAAGGTGGATTACGCGCGGCTCGACCATCCCGATTCTCAGATTCGCATACGCCTGAACAGCACGGCGGTTGCGGCCCGGCATGTAGGAGATCCGTCATCCGCGAAGCAGGTGGAGATCATCTACGGGCGCGACCAGAAAGCCTACCGCGTGCGCGCGAAGGCTGCGGTGCTGGCGTGCTGGAACATGGTCATCCCCTACATGTGTCCGGAGCTTCCCGCCGCGCAGAAAGAAGCCCTGCATTACGGCGTGAAAGTTCCGCTGGTGTACACCGCGGTGGGACTGCGCAACGCGCATGCGTTCGAGAAGTTGGGGATTCGCGGCGTGTCGTGCCCGGGGATGTATCACTCGTCGATCAACCTCGACCAGGCAGTGAACATCGGCGATTACGAGGCACCGCGTGTACCTGACGAGCCCATCGTCATCCGCATGTTGCGCACGCCGTGTACGCCCGGGCTTTCGCCGCGAGAGCAGCAAAAGCTGGGTCACTACGACTTGCTGGCGACGTCGTTCGAAACCTTCGAGCGCAACATCCGCGATCAGCTCGGGCGCGCGCTCGGCAGCGGCGGCTTCGATCCAGCGAAGGACATCGAAGCGATCATCGTGAACCGCTGGCCGCACGGCTATGCGTATGAATACAACCCGCTGTGGGATCCCGATTGGCCTGAAGGTCAGCGTCCGTGCGACATCGCGCGCCAACGGTTCGGCCGCATCACCATCGCCAACGCCGACGCCGCGGCCGCCGCGTACACCGATCAGGCCATCGATCAGGCATATCGTGCGGTGACGGAGATCATTGCCGCGACTTCCTAGTCCGCTCGCGGAGCGTGCGGAAAGTTATTGAATACCGAAGCTCCGGGACGGCCGGGATGCTGTGCTGGTAGTGCCAGCGCACCAAGCCGCGCAGTGCATAAATCGATCGGGGCTCCAGCGAAGCCGACAAGCTTTTTCCCTCCTTTTTGAACGGCTTGAAGCGCATCCGACACGTGCCCGCAAATGAGATTCCCAGGATCGCCTCGAACTGCGGTGCGTCCCTGTGCCACCCGATTGGAGCACCCGCGCGATATTCGGTCACGATCGCCTCTTGGAGTTCTTCGGCTCTCACCCCTGCCCACACCGCCGCCCGCTCTCGCACGCGTGATAAGAACTCTGGAATCGGCGCGGTCGCAGTCGTTTGCCGCGAACCGAAGTCGTAGTCGAATCCATACGACACGATTCGCCGCCTCGCAATATACCCCTGGAAGTTGACAGGTTGGAACTCCTGCTTGCCGATGGCCACCAGCAGGTCACCCTCTTCATCGTGGCTGAGGAACTCCGCCTGGTAGGCAAATCCTTCGGGTAGCTCGCTAAGGGGCGTGGTGCGCGCAGGCATAGTTTTTGGATGATCCAGCGCACGTTTTTGCCACAAATTACATAAACAAAAGGCCCCCCAATTCGGCAGGCCTTCCGAGGTGCGAGGGAGAGAGGTCGCTATCCGCGTTCTTCCAGTGAGATGTAAGGCGCGGGGTGCTTCGGCCCGACGTAATCGGCGCGCGGACGGATGAGCCGGTTGTCATCGAGCTGTTCGATGATGTGGGCTGTCCACCCACTGACGCGCGATACTGCGAAGATCGGTGTGAACAGGTCCACGTCGATGCCGAGCATGTGATAGGTCGAGGCCGAATAGAAGTCGACGTTGGCGTTGAGCTTCTTTTCGGATTTGATGAAGTTCTCGATCTTCTGCGAGTTTTCGAACCACTTCACCTGTCCGCTGGAATAACCGAGATCGCGCGACATCTGGCGGAGGTGCGTGGCGCGTGGATCTTCGGTGGTGTAAACGCGGTGGCCGAATCCCGGCACCTTCTTTTTCTGTGCCAGCATGCCCTTGATGAACTCGACGGGATCGGCGCCGTTGCGATCGATTTCCTCGAGAATCTTGAACACCGCTTCGTTCGCGCCACCGTGCAAAGGCCCCTTGAGGGCGCCAATGCCGGCAGTAACGGCCGAGTGCATATCGCTTAATGTGGCGGCTACGACGCGGGCAGCAAACGTCGAGGCGTTCAGTTCGTGATCGGCCTGGAGGATCAGGGCGATGTCGAGCGCCTTTTCGGCGCTCTTGCTCGGCACTTCGCCGCTCAGCATGAGCAGGAAGTTGGCGGCGTGCGAGAGGGTGCGATCGGGCTCGACCAGCGGCTTGCCTTTGCGGATGCGGTCGTAGGCGGCGACGATCATGGCCATCTGCGAAGTGATGCGAATCGCCTTGCGCACATTCGTATCGTGATCGTTGTTCTTCTCCTCCGGGTCCCAAAGGGCCGAGGCGGAGACCACGGTACGGAGAACGTCCATGGGAAGGGCATGCTTGGGCGCCTGCCGCAGAATGCTGATAACCGACGCATCCAGCTTGCGCTCGCGGGCCATGTTCAGGCGGAGTTCCTGGAGTTCCGCGCGGGTGGGCAGCTTGCCAAACCAGAGCAGGTAGCAGACTTCTTCAAAATTGGAGTTGTCGGCCAGTTCGTGGATGTCGATGCCGCGATATGCAAGGATCCCAGCGTCGCCGTCAATGAAGCAAATAGAGGATGGGCCGGCGATTACGTCTTCCAATCCCTTCGTGTAGGTAGCCGTCGTAGACATAAACTCTCTTCTCGCACAATTCGGAAATAAGGACTTCGTGAATTACAGCTGCTAGATAAGATGATTCCCGGATCGGAAAGGCAACCGACTTTTATACCGCACTTTGCCCTTGCGTTTCCATCTGCCATGGCCCTACTGCTCGTCCCAGCGAATCAAAAGAGGATTCGCAGAGGCTCCCGATGCCCACTGCGAGCATCGAATTCCCATGATGGAACGGGTTCTAACTCGGCGCGACAGAAGCCCTTCGCCGCATTTGTAACCCCCCTGCAGCTGCGATATAAAGGTAAGTTTCCTTACCCGCGGGCCGTTGCGCTGTGAGGTCCGTCACAATCTGAGGTACATACGTGCAATTTCGCTGGCTCAATAAAAAGGCAGTCTCCGCTCTTCTAACCGCCGTGCTTGCCCTGCCCTCTGTGGCTTTGGGCGATGAAGGCATGTGGCTGTTCACCAATCCGCCGAAGGACAAAATCGAGAAGAAGTATCACTTTACGATCACCCAACCCTGGCTGGATCACCTGATGCTCTCGTCATCCCGCGCACCGGGCGGCTCGAGCGAGTTTGTTTCCCCCGATGGGCTCCTGATGACCAACCACCACGTGGCGCAAGCCTGCATCCACGACCTTTCCACCAATGGGAAGGATTACATGAAGGACGGCTTCTACGCGGCTAGCCGCGACCAGGAACCAAAGTGTCCCGGCATCGAGTTCCTCGTGCTCAGCGGCATTACAGACGTGACCAAACGCATTCAGGAAGCGGCCAGGCCGGGCATGAGCCCCGCCGAACAATCCATGGCCACGCGCAAGGAAATGGCCGCCACCGAAAAAGAATGCTCTACCGAGGGCATCCGTTGCGACGTGGTGACGCTGTATGCGGGCGGTATGTACCAGCTGTATAAGTACAAGAAATATGATGACGTGCGGCTCGTCTTCGCGCCCGAGTTCCAGATCGCGTTCTTCGGGGGGGATCCTGACAACTTCACCTATCCGCGCTACGACCTCGACATCACTTTCTTCCGCATGTACGAGAACGGCAAGCCGGCACACACCGAAAACTACTTGAAGTTCGCGAAAACCGGCGTGAAGGACAACGACCTGGTATTTGTCAGCGGCCATCCCGGGGGTACGAGCCGTCTGCTGACCATGAGCCAGTTGGAGTTCCTGCGCGATGTGCAGTATCCCGCGGCGATCAAGGGCCTAAAACGCCGTGCCGACCTCCTGCTTGATTTCTCCAAGCGCGGAGCGGAGCAGGCGCGTGAAGCGGAGTCGACCCTGTTCGGCACCCAGAACTCACTTAAGGCCTATACCGGCTACAACACGTTCTTCGATCAGAAAGACGGCATGGCTAAGAAAGCGGCCGAGGAACAGAAATTGAAGGACTACGTTAGCTCCAGCCCGGAACACCAGAAGGAATATGGCGATCCGTGGGGCGAAATTGCTCAAGCCGAACAGACCTTCAAAGGGATGTATCTGGACTATAGTTACATCGAAATGGCGGGCGGATTCCGCAGCGGTCTGGCGCAAGACGCGCGTTTCCTGGTGCGCTCGGCGCAGCAGCGAACCATGCCCAACGACCAGCGGCTGCGCGGCTACACCGACAGCGCGCTTCCTACCATGGCGCACAGGGTCATGGCTCCGACTCCGGAGTACAAGGACCTGGACGAGGCATTACTCGCCGACAGCCTCGCCGACATGCAGGAACAGCTCGCGAACGATCCAATCGTAGCGAAGGTGCTGAATGGCAAGTCGGCGAAGGACCGTGCAGCCGAGCTGATTAATGGAACAAAGCTGGACGATCCAGCCGTTCGCAAGCAGCTCTACGAGGGCGGCCAAGCGGCTATCGAAGCCAGCACCGATCCCATGATCGTGCTGATGCGCACCATCGAGCCCGATGCGCTTGCGCTCCGCAAGAAGTTCGACGAGCAAATTGAACCGAAGCTGCGCGAGAACAGCACCAAGATCGCGAAGATCCGGTTCGCGCTCTACGGCTTCACCCAGCCACCCGACGCGACCTTCACCCTGCGCCTGAGCTATGGGCAGGTGAAAGGCTACGAAGAAAACGGCAAGCACATTCCGTGGGACACCACCATGGAAGGCGCTTACAAACACGCCGCAGATCATGGCAATAAAGACCCTTACGAGCTGCCCAAGAGCTGGATGGATGCCAAGGGTAAGTTCAATGGGAACACGCCCTTCGACGTAGTGAACACGAGCGACATCATTGGCGGGAACTCCGGCAGCCCAGTGGTGAACACCAAAGGCGAACTGGTGGGCATCATCTTCGACGGCGACATCCAGACGCTACCGTGGAACTTCCAGTATGACGACGTGCAAGGCCGTGCGGTGAACGTAGATTCACGCGCGATCCTCGAGGCGTTGCACAACATCTACCACGTGGATGGACTGTATGACGAACTCACCACCGCGTCTGGATTGACGGAAACCAAGAAGAAGTAGATCGCAAAACAGAATGCCCCATCCGGTTCGGCCGGGTGGGGCATTTTCTTTGTGAAAGCCGCATGTTCACGGCCGTTCAAGCACGTCTTTCATCGCGTTGAGTTCGACCTTCTTTGGCGCGCTGGGCACAATCAGATCAAACTCCCGCGTCTGGTTGCCGATCATCGGGTACTGCGTCAGGTGGATCATCCCCTTGCCCCAGTCGGCATAGACCGGGATAAGCATGCCAAAATTCTCGTCCACATCGCTTTGGGTGATTGTCATGTGCAGCTTAGCTTTCCCGTTTTCCCACGGCGCTGCGGTGTATTCGAAGTGGTATTTCGGCGCGGCGGTGCCGTAGACCCATTCGTTGAAGAACCAATCCAGGCGGTGGTTTCCCTGCAGGTCCATCTGCTTGGTCATGTGTTTCTCCACGATCGCCTTGAACGACTCCGTTGAGGCCGCCTTGTTCTGGTAGCTTTCGACGAAGTCGTGCATCATGGCGATGAACTCCTTGTCGCCAGTCTCGTTGGAGTACATCATCGAATGGATCATCTGGAGGACGTAGGCACCCTTGCCGTAGGTCACGCTCTGGTAGCCCTCTGGAGTCCGTGGAGACACCAGGCGCAGCCCCATCCACAGTGGTCCGGCGTCGTTCGGCGCGACGCCGAAGGCGTTCTTATCAAAAATGCGGCGCCGTTGCCGCTCCCAAAGATCGATGTAGTCTTTTTGCCACTTTCCGCCTACGGCTTTCTCAAGGAAAAGGCCGGCGGAGAATTCCGCGAAGCCTTCCGAGAGCCATTGATCGTGATACGACGCCCAACTAACCGCATGTCCCCACCACTGGTGAGCTACCTCGTGTGGCGTTACCTCTTGAACGAACCCCGTGAGCTTGGGCTGGAGACCGACCAACATCCAGCGCTGCGTGGAATCCATATAGGCGACGATGGGGAGATAGACCAGGTTTGGCCACGATTGTCCGAAGCTGAAATTCGGCTGCTCGGTTATGGAAATGGAGTTGTAGGGGATCTTGCCGTAATAGGTCGTGCAAAGCTGAAGCTGCGCTCGTGTCTGTTCCAGGGCGTAATCGGTCATTTCATGCGGGGCCATGGTGCGCAGCGCAAGGTTACGTGACGAAAGATTATTGGACGCACCTGGAGGCTGCAGGGTCAGGCTTTTCAGAAATGACGGCAGTTCCTCGAGATAGTAGCCACTGATCTTGTACCCGTACTGCGATTCCTGGATGTCGGTCTTCTGATACTCACCGTAGTTGAATCCGGCGACAGCGACCGGAATTGGCGTGACCCAGTGGAAGACAGCAAGGTCTCCCTCTTTCGATTCCGACTTCAGGTCACCGACGCTGATGATGCGATATTTCTTCGGCACCTTGAAGGTCAGGTCGTAGGGCACGTGCTCGCCGAAGCCGTTCAGGTTTGGATACCAAGCGCTGCGCGCCTGCACGTAGAAGCTGCCCTCACCGGCTTCTTCTATCACCTTGTCGCCGGCATATTCCACGCGAACTGTGTCCTGCTGGCCCAGAGGAACAGGCTGCGGAAGAATCGCGTAAAAGGAGCCGTCCTTGTTTTTCGCTTCCTGGATGAAGTACAAGTCCTGGCCAGCTTCGGTGGTGACCCGCGAGACGCGCAGGTTCGGCAGGAGAGAGAACTTCATCACACGCTCGTCTTCGACGAGCGGCTGGAAGGTGATCGCGGCCACGCTGTAGAGGTGCTTGTTCTTGCCGATATCGGTTTCGATCTTGTAGCCAATAGTGGCAAACAGTCGCCGGTCTTCGAGGGAATTGGCCGTATGGTTGGCATACTCGCCATAAAGGTGGGCGAGGTACCAGATGCCGTCCTCGAGGCTTTCGGGAGCATGGTTTACCAGCGCCACCTCCTCGGGAGAGTCAAGCTGCGGAATCGCTCCCGTCCGAAGCCGGACGAAGAACCGCAGATCGTGGTGCTTCTTCCCATGAATGTAGGCATTCATGAAAGCCGGGTGCTTCGGGTTGTAGATGGCGGCAAGAACGTCGGCGTCGACGTTATCCATCGACTCATCGTTCAGCACGCTTTCTGAAAACCCGAGGGGAAATTCACGCCGCTTGCGTACTTGGTCGCGCCAGTGGACGAGGACATCGGCCACTTCCCCAGTTGGCTGGACTTTGGCGCCGAGATCTTTGCGGATCCGGGCCTCGCCTTCCTTGCCGAAGCGAAACACGACCGAGGTGAATTCTTCATTGACTTCGTCCGCACCTGTGCGCCGGCGCAGCTCATGCACGTCGGTGGTCAGCAGCGCCTTGAGGTGAAACTGGCCCTCGCCGACAAAAATGGCACCGCTGACCAGACCCTGCACCGGGGCGAACAACGTAATTGTGCCATGCACAAATTTGAAGGTACCGACGTCGACGCCGACGGTGACGTTGTCGTACTGATAGGTTTCACCGAGTCCGACGCCGCGCAGCTCACGATAAACAGGGTCAGAGTTTTCGAATGCCGCGCCCTTGCCGGTGACTGAGATGCTCACCTCCGGCTTGGCTATCTCAAGCGTCAGTTGCAGCGAGGCGGCGTTCGGCAAGGTGAAGGTCTTCTCCAGCGGCTCGAAGCCGTCGCGCAAGACACGGATGGAATACACGCCGCGCGGCAGATCAGGGGTGGTGAAGTTGCCGATTCCGTCGCTGGTGAGAGTGATTGGCTCGGACAGCTCGCCGCCAGTGATGGCGATCTGCGCGCCCGGCACGACAGCCCCGGAAGGATCATGAACGGTGCCGGACAGGGTGTCGGCCCATGCGGCCGACAGCATGAGAAAGAAAACTGAGAGGAAGACGAGAATCCGCGAAGGATGATTGTTCACGAAGGGCGCCATGGTTTGGTGAAATCACGGCTACTTTACAGGTACTCTGGTCTAGTTTCCACTCCATAAAACAACCTAGTTTTGCTTCGGGAGCTATTCCGGCAGGGCGGGTTATTGCGCGATTTGCTGGGTGGGACCGGCACTTTCCGGCTTCCTGCTGAAGTAAAGTGCGGAAACAATGATGAGCAAGCCTCCCAGAATTGCTGCGACGCCCAAATGTTCATGCAGCGAGACGATGCCGAGGATGCTGCCAACTACAGGCTCTAGATTGAGATAAACGCCGGCGCGCGAAGCCGAGGTGTGTTCAAGCGCCCAATTCCAGAGGCCATAAGCACCGGCGGTGGCGAGAACACCTTGGGCGATGACAGCAACCCATCCGCGAGTGGAATAGTGCCAGCTCAACGGATGGACGACCTCCGACCATGCGAGCAGGACGATCGTACCGATCGTCAGCATGAGCGCGGTGAGGAAAAGCGATCCGTAGAGCGGAATGTACCGCTTAGTGCAAAGGATCATGACCAGCGCCAGGCAGAGCGACCCCATCACCAGCGCATCTCCAACAAGAGTTGGCCCTCCGGATTGGCCGGCCGATTTGGTCGACGACATCGCGATCAGTACAGCACCCAGCGCGGACACCAACAGCGCAAACCACTCGATCCCGTGCAGCCGCTCGCCGAGAAAGATCGCAGCGCTCAGCGCGAGCAGGACCGGTAAAGTTCCCACCAGCAGTGAAGCGTGCGAGACAGTGGTCCGAGCGAGTCCTTCGAATTGCAGGACGAATTGAAGCGGAACGCCGGTGATCGCCGCAACAACGATCCAACTCACATGCGCGCCGCTTGGCGTCTTCCATTTCCGAATCAGCACAGGCAGCAGAAGGACCGAGGCGACGAGGAAACGCAGCGTCACGTTTTCCATCACGCTCATTTCTTCCAGCGCTATTTTGCCGAAGAAGAATCCAGTCCCCCAGAAGCATCCAGCGAGGGCAAGGGCCAGCGGCGCGAGGACGGAATTCTTTCCTTTCGCAGTCATGCGCTAGTAGAGCGGCACCGTGGGATCGATGAATCGTGACCAGCGGTCGATGCCACCGGCCATGGATTGCACACTCTCATAGCCCTGCTGCCGGAGCCACACGGTGACGTTCATGGAGCGCACGCCGTGATGGCAATAAACGACAAGGTGCGCGTCGGGATCGAGCTCCTGCACCCGCGCCGGAATGTCTCCCATTGGAATGTGCAGGCTGGGCTCAATCCGTGCGGTCTCACGCTCCCACGGCTCACGCACGTCGAGCAGCACCGCTTCACCGCGTTTCTGCAATTCTTGTGTGGCTTCCGGTTGGATTTCGTAATCCATTGCTTTCGTCATCTCGAACTAGGATACATAATGAAAAGATGATTCGTTTGCGACTGGCAGTATTCCTAGTAACGGTTTGCGCGCTTTCCTTTGCTGCCGATAAACCAACGAAATATTGGCGCGTGGGCAATGCGCAGGACATCACAACCAAAACCACTCCTGGATACGCCTTGATGGGTGGCGGCGCCGATCAGGATGCCGCATTCCAGTTTCTCTGCGAGCATTCTGGTGGCGGCGACTTCCTCATCTTGCGCGCCAGCGGCGACGACGACTACAACCCGTACGTCCAGAAGCTGTGCAAACAGAATTCCGTGGCGACGCTGCTTGTCGACAACGCCAATTCGGCCAACGACCCTATGGTCGCGGAGACGATCCGCAAAGCCGAAGCACTGTTCATCGCCGGAGGTGACCAGGCAAATTATGTAAAGTTCTGGAAGCCAAGTCCGATGCGTGCGGCGATGCAGGAATTAGTCGATCGTGGCGTTCCGGTGGGTGGAACCAGCGCGGGGTTGGCGATCCTGGGCGAGTTCGCGTTCTCCGCTCTCAACGACACGGCCTACTCCGAGGTCACCCTGAAAAATCCGTACGACAACACCGTGACTATCGATCACGGTTTCCTGACCATACCGCACCTGGAAGACACCATTACCGACACGCATTTCAAGAAACGCGATCGCCTCGGTCGCTCGCTCGTCTTCGAGGCGCGCATTTTGCAAGATGGCATGGCGAGGCAAATTCACGAGATCGCCGTGGACGAAAAGAGCGTTTTTCTGCTGAACGCCGATGGCACCGGCAAGGTGATTGGCGCTGGGACAGGCGTGTATTTCTACCGCCCTACCGCTCCTCCTGAGACGTGCAAGGCGAATGTGCCGCTGACGTTTCTGAATATCGCTGTTTACCACGCGCCTACCGGTGGCACGTTTGACCTGAATTCGTGGACCGGCACTGGCGGGGAAGGCTACACGCTCTCGGTGCAGGACGGAGTCATTCGTTCCACGTCGGGCTCGAAATATTAAAAAAGGCGTCGCGCGCGGAGCCGCCTTCCTTTCTTCAAGAAACTTAAATGATGCTTCCGCCCACACTTGCGCTGGCGCTGTAGTTGCCGATGCTTGCCGTAATGTTGCAACTGCTCGCTCCCGCGGTGCCGACAAAGGTTGCAAGCCCGGTACTGGTCACAGTGGCGCAGGTGGTGTCGGACGACGACCACGTGACGTAATTGGTGATGCTGGCGGTGTCGTTGCCCGTGCCCGCCGCGGTGAACTGCTGGGTGGCGCCTGAACTGATTGCGCTCCAACTCGTGGGGCTGATCTGGATGCCGTTGATGTCGGCCACCAGCAACGTTGCCTGCACGGTGAGGTGGTTGGTGCTAGCGGTAATGGTGGTAACGCCATTGGCCACGCCGGTGGCGAGTCCGGAACTGTTGATCGTGGCGACACCGGTATTGGAGGAAGTCCACGTAACGCTGCCACTCACATCTTGCGTGCTGTTATTGCCGAGCGTGCCAGTGGCCGTGAAATTTACGGTGCTACCCGCCGCGACGACATTATTCGGAGGGGCGACCGTCAGCAAGACAATGGCGGTTTGCGATGGAAAGAAATTCGAGTTGCCGCACGCGCTGAAGAGCGAGATTGCGGAGAGAGCAACGATGAGTGCTGCGACGGGCCGCGTTCGTCCCATGTCCGTAGAAATCCTCACTGGCATCGAAGTTCGCCTTTTAGTGCTAAGGCGCACGTCCGAGGCGTATCCATTTTAGACGTAGCAGCGAGAAATTAGGTGAGAGCCCGGACAGAAGTTCGTTCGGGCTCCCTGAAACTTAATATGCGCTGGCGCGATTTAGTTCCTCAATATCGGCCACAGTTAACGACATCTTTGTCGAGGCGGCGATGTCGTGCAATTGGTCCAGTTTCGTGGCGCTCGCGATAGGCGCGGTGATGCTTGGCCGCGCGATGAGCCATGCGAGCGCAACCTGCGCCTGCGTGGCGTGGTGTGCTTTCGCGACCTCCTGGAGCGCAGCCAGGATGCGAGTGCCGCGTTCCGTAAAGAATTTCGTAACCATTCCGCCACGTGCGACTTTTTCGGCTTGGGTTTTGGAACGGTACTTCCCTGTCAGGAATCCAGCGGCGAGCGAGAAATATGGAATCACCGCAAGGCCATGTTTCACGACGGTTGGCTCCATGTTCTTCTCGTAGTCTTCGCGATCGTAAAGATTGAAGTTCGGCTGAAGAGAAACATATTCGGGATAGCCATGCGCACGACTCGCCTTCAGCGATTCTTCAATACGCTCGGCGGTGAAGTTCGAACAGCCGATGTATCGTACCTTTCCCTGCTTCACCAGTTCGCCATACGCAGCGAGCGTTTCTTCAACTGGCGTCTCCGGATCGTCGCGGTGAGATTGATAAAGGTCGATATGATCCGTCTGCAGCCGCCGCAGCGAAGCTTCTATTTCCTCGAAAATATACTTCTTCGAGAGCCCTTTCTTGTCGGGCGGCATGGGCGAACCGACCTTCGTCGCCAGCACAACTTTGTCGCGTTTGCCGCTTCGCTTGAACCAATGCCCCAAAATGCTTTCGGATTCGCCACCCTTATGTCCGGCAACCCATGTCGAGTAGGAGTCCGCCGTATCAATGAGATTCAGATCGGTATCTACGAATGCGTCGAGCAGTTTGAAGGAAGTAGCTTCATCGGCTGTCCAACCGAAGACGTTGCCGCCCAGCGCCAGTGCGCCTACAGATAAATCCGATTTACCAAGCTTTCGTTTCTGCAATTCTCTCTTCCTCTCCCGCTATCGGATGAAGTCGAACCCTTCAAAGTAGCAGGAGAGGCTCAGGAATTCTGTGATCTCAGTGTAGCGGCGGAACGTAGGCCATATGACGCGCGAAGAACCAGCAGAGGAAAAACACGATCGGCAAGTGCACCATCATCTGGAGCACGCCATACCCGACGAGGTCGCGTGCTTTCAGCTTCAGGATCCCGAGGAGTGGCAGCATCCAGAAAGGGTTCACCAGGTTCGGCAGGGCTTCGGCAGCGTTGTAGATCTGCACCACCCATCCAAGGTGCACCTGGTGCAGGTTCGCGGCCTGCAAAACATAGGAGGCTTCAATCACCCACTTGCTCCCACCTGAAGGCACAAAGACGCCAAGCACAGCGGAGTAAATCGCGACCAGCAGAGGGTACGTTCCATGCGTCGTGACCTTCACGAACAGCGCGGAGAGCCAGGTCGAGATACCTGTGCCGACGATCATGCCGAAAATCACAGCGTAGAACGGAAACTGAATGAGCACGCCGCCGGTCGCGGGAACGCAATCGGCAACCGCGCGCATAAATCGCTTTGGACGCCAATGCAGCAGCAACGCGACGGTAAGGAACATGAGGTTGTAGGTGTTGAGGTCAAGCGCTGCCAGCGCGCCTTGCGGCGAGGTGCGGAAGACGTCAATGAGATACCAGAGCAGCAGCGCCGCGACCAAAATTGACAGCAGCGGACTATATTCCAGCCATTCGCCGGGCTTGGTCTTCGCTTCCAGCGGGCGATCGACGGGTTCGTACGCGATACCGTAATCCTCTGCCGTGCGCGCGTTCGCTTCCGAAGGAGCGGAGAGATACGCAACCATCACGGAGACCACGATGAGGACACCAGCCATAACGATGTTTTGCCAGAGGAACAATGTCTGTCTCAGCGGAATCAGCCCGCTCACCGTGAACAGCGCGGGCGGAATTGCCGACTTAGTTGCCATCATCATTGCGGCAGAAGACGAAAGCCCGAGCGCCCACACCGCGCCGAGCCCTAGATAACCAGCCGCGCCCGCGGCGCGATAGTCCATGCCTTTCACCCGGCGCGCCATCTCTCGCACCAGCAGGCCGCTGAAGACCAGGCTCAATCCCCAGGAGATTAGCGACGTCAGCATGGAGAACAGCGCGACCAGAGCCACGGCATTACGCCCGTTGGTCGGCAGCCCCGCAAGCCAGCGAATGAGACGGTTCACAATCGGCGTGGTGGCGACGACGTAGCCGCCGATGATGATCATCACCATTTGCATGGTGAACGGGACAAGAGTCCAGAACGCCTTTCCACCCTGAATCGCCAACTTGCTCGCGGATTCGTGCAAACACAGCCCGGTAAGGAACACGAACACGATTCCGATGAAAGCGAAAACCAGCGGATCGGGAAACCAGCGTTCGCTCCACGAAGCGAGCGCGAGACCCATGCGCGCCATCGCGGACTCTGGTTCATCGTTAACGGTTCGCGGGTTGCTCGGCATGGTCGTTCCCTCCGCTCTGAGGCGAGCTAGCGTATTGCTGAGCGGCGACGCCGTCAACCCTTAGGTGCGCAGTTGGAGATCAGCCTTCTATGACGGTGGGAGGGCTAGCGTGGTGTCGGCGAGGAGAACTGATAGCCGGCGGGATAATCTCAACCGGTGGTGGAAGTTCGCGACCTTCCCGACGATGGTCGCGAAGAGCGAAGAATACCGCCAGAAGCGGGGCAGCGAGCAGCACGCCCCAAAAGCTCAGGAAATATCCGAGTACGAGCGGCAGCAGGATCGACGCCCAGAGTGGCACACGAGCGACCCGGCGAAGAATGCGCGGCTGTAGGAAGAAGCTGTCGACCAAGACGATAATGATGTAAAGAAGGACGAGTGAAAGCACACCCTGCCAGCCATTGCCGTCGAACACAGTCGCGCAAAGGGGGCCAACCAGCGCGATCAGACTTCCGAAGTGCGGAATGAAATGAAGGAGCGCTGCGAGGAGGGCCCACATCGGCGCCCAGGGAACCCCGAGCAGCATCAGTCCGGCGAGCCAGAGCAGTCCAACACATAACGAGTCGAAACACTGCGCAAGAAACCAGCGGCGCAATGCGCGGCTCGATACCCGCAGATGGGTTCGCATATCCGATTGGATGCCGTAAGTTGCCATGCTGTCTCAGCGAAGCGTCAAGTTCATAAGGACTGCAACCGTACGGAAGCCCGGTTGGAACCACATGCTACACTCGAACATAGAATTTCGCGCGGGGAAAAACATGAAATTCGGTGTGATTATATTTCCCGGATCCAACTGCGATCACGATGCCCATTGGGTGCTGGGCCAGGTGGCCAAGCAGCCAGTGACCTTCCTCTGGCACGAGGCGCACAATCTCGAAAATTGCGATGCCATCATAGTGCCGGGTGGGTTTGCCTACGGCGACTACCTCCGCACGGGCGCGATCGCCAAGTTTTCGCCCGTAATGGAGAGCGTGCGTAAATTTGCCGCTGGTGGGGGTTTGGTAATCGGCATTTGCAATGGCTTCCAAATCCTCACTGAATCGGGACTGCTCCCCGGCGCCCTGCTGCGCAACGAAGGCCTGAAATATATCTGCAAGCCCGTTCACCTGCGCGTGGAAACCACCGATACCCCGTTTACCAATGGCTTGAAAAAAGGCGAAGTACTTCAGATTCCAATCGGCCACATGGAAGGCAATTACTTCTGCGACGATTCGACGCTGCGCCAGCTTAAAGATCAGGATCGCATCGTATTCCGCTATGCGACCCCCGACGGAGAGATCACCCGTGGCGCCAATCCGAACGGCTCGATCGAGAACATCGCCGGGATCTGCAACGAAGGCCGAAACGTACTCGGGATGATGCCCCACCCCGAACGTGCCAGTGAAAACGAGCTTGGTATGACCGACGGCTTCCGGATATTCGAATCGCTGGTCGGGGCGATGGCCAAGCGATAATGCACCCAACCACAGAGGACACCGAGGGAGGTCAGCGGTTTGGGGGCTTCAGATCTCGTGTTTCGTCTGCACCTTGCGGCACACTGCGCTATTAAAGTTTCCCTTGAAGACTTCGGTTCAAGTTTCAAGTTTAAATCGTTATTAGCGTACCCCGCTGGTGAAGGTGACTTCACGCGCAGTAGCGTCATATGCCCTCTTTATCGCGACCAGTGAAGCGGCCTTCTCGGCAATATGCTCAGCCGAGACCTCGAATTCCTTGATCAGCTCCCAAGGAGCGCCGGAATCGCCGAAGCGGTCCTTCACGCCAATTGCACCCGTAATCACCGGGAAGCCGTATAAAGCCGGGGCAGAGCTGATCACGCTGTTCACGATGCCCGAGAGCGCTCCGATCTGGTGCTCTTCGGCGGTGATGACTACGCCCGTTTCCAGCGCGGCACGCAGGATGGCGCGACGATCGAGCGGCTTCAACGTGTGCATGTTGATAACGCGTGTCTCGTAGCCGAACTCCTGCTTCAGTATCCACGCGGCGCGCATTGCTTCCGGAACCATGGGACCGCAGGCAATAATCGAGAGGTCTTCGTTCTCGCTCTGGTAATCCTCGGAGATCTCCGTCACGAACGCCTCGAGGAATTTTTCGCTCTCGCTGCGCAGCCGGATGATGTTCGCCTTGCCGAAAGCGAACGGGGTATCAGGCGTCGACACGATGGGCGTGGCTTCCCGCGCGAAGCGAATGTACTTCGGACCAACGTGCTTCAGCAGCAGATAGTCCGTAGCCTTCTTCGTTTCAACCGAATCGCACGGCACTACGACAGACATGTTGGGCAGCCCACACATGGCGAAAAGGTCTTCGAGTGCCTGGTGGGTTGCGCCATCTGGGCCGACGGAAACTCCGCCGTGTGCGCCGGCGATCATCACGTTGAAATTTCCATAGCAAACAGAAACGCGGACTTGGTCGAGATTGCGCGCGGCGGCAAAGGTTGCATACGTCCCGAGCACGGGGATCTTCCCTTCTCGTGCTAGCCCGGCAGCCGCAGCGGTGGCGGATTGCTCAGCGATGCCCATGCTGATCCACCGGTTCTTGCGCTCGGGATGCTTGGCATAGAACTCGCTGATGGTGATTGACCCGGATATGTCGAGGCCGAGACAGACGATGCGCTCGTCGCTGCCATTCTCCGAAAGGCTTTCGCCAAAACCCATACGTGTGGGCTTCATCGCGGCGGTCATCGAATTCCCGGAGTTCCACCAGTAGTTCTTGCTGAACCGCGGCATCTTGGACGCCAGCTTGGCATCCACTTCAATCTGGTAACGCTTCGCGCTTTCGAGGAGAAGCGAATACGGAATGGTGTCTTCCAGGCCAAGTTCCTTCAAACCTTTCAGCATCTCCTCGAAGTTCGGGACTCTGCCATGCCATCCGGCTACGTTCTCCATGAAGCTGACACCCTTGCCCTTCACGGTGTTGGCGAGAATGACCGTTGGCTTGCCGCTGCCCTCGTTAGCGCGCGCCTGGTTCAACGCGGCGACGATCTGGCCCATATCGTGGCCATCGATCTCGATCACCAGCCACCCGAATGACCGATACCGGTCCGCGAGCGGCATCACGTTCATCACTTCCTCAACCGGTCCGTCGATCTGCAGCCGGTTCACATCAATGATGCCGATCACGTTGTCGAGCTTGTAGTGGGCGGCCTCCATCACCGCTTCCCAGATGTTGCCTTCCTGCTGTTCGCCATCGCCCATGATGCAGAAGACTCTATTGCGACGGTTATCGAGCCGGGCCGCCAGCGCCGAACCCACGGAAACACTCAGTCCCTGGCCAAGCGACCCCGTCGAAGCTTCTACGCCGGGCAGCTTGAGCCAGTGCGGATGGCCCTGGAATGGCGAATACAATTTGCGCAGCGTGACGACGTCGTCCTTGGCGCAGAAGCCTGCGAACGCAAGGCCCAAATAAAGCGCAGGGGCTTTGTGTCCGCCAGACCAGAAGATGCGGTCGCGATCCGTCCAGTTCGGGTTCCGCGGGTCGTGGTCGGCGATCTCAAGGTACAGCGCAGCAGTGATGTCCATGATGGACATCGTCCCGCCGGCATGACCGGAACCGGCCGCGCACAGCGCAACCAGGTTGTAGCCGCGCATCAGGTTCGCTTGTTCTTTGAGTTCGTCAATCGTGTAGCGGCGGACGATCCGATTGTTACGGGAGTCGATGATGGCCATGGCAGCTTGAGCGTAGGTCGGAGCGCGCTCCAAGGCAGTGACCGTTATCACAACTGGTTGTGTGAAGACTTACTTACGGAGACGACTTCGGTTGGGGTGCGACCTCGATTTTGTGATAAAACAAGCGGGCGAAAGAGGGTGGCTATGCGGAACCAACTGGCAGTTTGCTTAGTTTCGGCGGCGTTGGCAATTTTCCCGACAACGAGCGCAGCTCAGCATGAACATCATCACGGCGGAACGGGTACTGGCGCCCCGCCCACATATGGTGACGTACACTTTCAAACCTCCTGCTCGCCGGACGGCCAGAAGGGTTTTGAACTCGGCGTCGCAGAGTTGCACTCGTTCGAATACGAGACCGCCGCATCTGAATTCAAGAAGGTGACCGACGCGGAACCGGCCTGCGCAATCGCCTACTGGGGCCAGGCGATGGTTCTTTATCACCCATTGTGGAACAACCCCTCGAAACAGGATTTAGCCGATGGCTGGTCGCTTGTTCAGAAGGGGCTACAGGCAAAAGAGATCACTGCACGCGAGAAACAGTACCTCGAAGCTTTAGGCACGTTCTACAAACCGGGCGAGACGGCGACCCAGGAACGCGCGGAAGGTTACTCAGACGGGATGGAGAAGCTGCACGCCGCCTATCCGCAGGACGAAGAAGCGGCGGTGTTCTACGCGCTCTCGCTTTTAGGATCGGAGTCGCCCACCGACACCACACTCTCGCACTCGCGCAAGGCGGTCGCAATCCTAAACGAAATCCTGGCCAAGGACCCCAACCATCCCGGCGTGACCCACTACATTATCCACGCGTCCGATAATCCGATCATGGCGCCGGATGCGCTTGCTGCGGCGCGGCAGTACGCGAAGATCGCCCCAGATTCTGTCCACGCCGTACACATGCCGTCGCACATTTTCGCGCGTCTCGGCCTGTGGCAGGAGTCCATCACCTCGAACGTTGCTGCCATCGAGGTCGCCAAGAAGAACGGCGAGGCCGTCGAGTATCAACTCCACCCCATGGACTTCCTGATGTACGCCTACCTACAGACTGGCCAGGACGACAAGGCGAAGCAAGTGGAAGAGCAGGCCATCGGGATGGGAAATACTGGTTTTGGACACGGACGCGAGAACTATTACTACTATGTCCAGTCGCACTTCCCTGCGATGGTCGACATCGAGACGAAAGATTGGAAGGCTGCCGAAGCCTTGCAGCCGGCCGAAGGCGCCGGGCCTGGGATGCAAGAGATGACATTCTGGGCACAGGCGGTTGGATCTGGCCACTTGAAGCATGTCGCCGCCGCGAAAACCGCAGTCGCGAACCTGGAGAAAGCCGTCGCCGAAGATGAGAAGGCACATCCCGTGAACGGCAATCGCCCGGTCGACACCGACCTCAACGAAGGCAAAGCGTGGCTGGCATATGCCGAAGGCAAGTATGAAGACGCCTTCTCGCTTCTGAAACCGGTAATCGAGCGTCAGGCCGCAGTCGGCAAGGGTGAGGTCGATCTTCCCGCTCGCGAGATGTACGCCGAGATGCTGCTCGACACCAACCAACCGAAGGAAGCGCTCGAGCAGTACAAGCTCTCGCTGAAGTCAGACCCGAACCGCTTCAATGGACTGTATGGCGCCGGCAAAGCGGCAGAAATGGAGGGCGATCACGACGCCGCGGTGCAGTATTACGCCGAGCTCGTAAAGAATTGCGAAGGCTCACAGCGCAGCGAACTGGCGCACGCGAAGGAAGTGATCGGCGGAACGGCGGCGGGAGCGAAGTAGCTTCGCGCATTCCGAGTAATGCGGGACGCCAGCCCTGTTGGTGTGCTCTACGCAGCCGTCTCTTCCTTGTCCTCGTGCAGCGTAAGGTCCATGGTGCTCGAGGCGATCTGGATGTCAGCCATACAGCTTTGGTGCAACGGAAACTGTGGATGTTGTCTTTTTCCAGTCCCAGAAACTGAAAGGGACGGCAGTTATGCCGTCCCTCAGGCTTTCCTTTTTGCCTTTACAGGCGATGTTTTGTCCATTCGTCGATACGATCAAGCGCCTTGCCGATGTTCTCAATCGAGTTGGCAATCGAGAACCTTAGATACCCTTCGCCGTAGGAGCCGAATGCCGTCCCGCTCAGGGCGGCAACGCCGGCTTCCTCCAGGATCGCGTCGGCCAGCTTCTTCGATTCCCACCCCGTCTTCTTGATGTTCGGGAAAACATAAAACGCCCCGTGCGGCACACGGCATGAGAATCCCTTGATCTTGTTCACGCGCTCGATGAAAAAGTCGCGCCGCTCCAGGAAGGCCTGGTTCATCTTTTCCACCGACGACTGGTCACCCTTAATCGCCTCGACGCCCGCCATCTGGGTGAAGCTGGCCGTGCAAGAGACGGAGTTTGTTGCCAGGCGTGAAATATGTGCGGCCAGATCCGGGCGCATTACGCCGAAGCCCATGCGCCATCCCGTCATCGCCCAAGTCTTCGAGAAGCCATCGAGAATGATGGTGCGCTCCTGGAATCCAGGGATGCTGATGATGGAGTGGTGCTCGCCTTGGAAGATCAAGCGGCTGTAGATCTCGTCGCTCAGCACCATGATGTCGCGATCGCCAATCGCGTCGGCGATGTCGGCAATGTCCTGCTTGGTCAGCACACCGCCCGTGGGATTCTGCGGCGAGTTGATGATGATCATCTTGGTGCGATCGGTGATCAGCTTCTTAAGCTCGTTCACGTCCAGCCGGAAGTCGCGTTCTTCACGCAGCGGGATCGGCACGGCCTTCGCGCCTACAAAGTTGATCATCGACTCGTAGATTGGGAAGCCGGGGTTCGGATAGATCACCTCGTCGCCTTCGTCGGCGAGCGCGAGGATCGTGAAGAAGATGATCGGCTTGCCCCCGGGCACGACGACAACTTCTTCGGGCGTGACTTTCACACCACGCGTCTTGGAAATTTCATCGGCAATCGTCTGCCGCAAAATTGGCAGGCCGGGGGTGGGTCCGTAGTGGGTGAACCCCTTGTTAAGAGCATCGATGCCGGCATCCACGACATTGCGTGGGGTATCGAAATCGGGCTCTCCGATTTCCAAGTGGACGATATCTTTGCCTTTGGCTTCGAGGGCACGCGCCCGCACCAGTACTTCGAAGGCAGTTTCCGTTCCGAGGCGGGCCATGCGGCTCGCCAGACGCAGCTCAGTGGTTGTTTTCGTCATAAGCAAACTCATGATTATAACTCCCGAAAGCGGGCTTTTGCTTACCACTCAGCTAACGAGTGCCCGCAAAACACCAGTTTGCATAATGCTCGCAAGGCAGCGCCTGTGATGTGACCTGCGACATGGGAGTATGTGATTACTTCTTCTCGTCGGTAAGCGCGATCGCAGTGGTGATTTCGGCGGTCTTCGCCAGCATGGCCGAAACCGAGCAATACTTCTCTTTAGACAGTCGCACCGCATCTTCCACCGACTTGCGATTGACCGGCCCATCCACTCGATAAAGCAAGTTGATCTTTGTGAATACCTTCGGATAGGTCTCGGCGCGCTCGGCCACGGCGCTGACCTCGAGTGATGTAAACGGCTCACGCTTCTTGCGAAGGATCGCCAGCACGTCGGAAGCGGTGCAGCCGCACAGAGCCATCAGGCAGTATTCCAGGGGGCTGCTTGCCTGCTTCTCTTCGGATGCATCCATCACGACGGCGTGCTTGCTGCTGGCAACGGCGGAAAGACGGTCATCTTCAATGAGCTTAACCCGGGCTTGCATGGAATCATTGTATCGCCACCGAAACCATGGCTACACGACTCAGCGCAAAGCGTCCGTCGTCGGCTCCGGATGGATAAGTACGCGGAACAGCTCTGGGTGCGCATGTTTGAACGCGATCTCCAGCTCGGTCTGGATTTCGTGCACCCGCGAGAGCGGCATTTGGTCGTCGAAGGTGCAGTGGCACGACACGTAGAGCTTTCCGCCGACCCGCTTGAACATGACGGCGTGCATGTCATGTATCTCTTTGAATTTTGAAGCGATGGCGAGAAGCTGCTTTTCCAGCTTCGCCTCGCGCTCCACACCTTCGGTGTGCTCAATGCGCGCAGGCTCGCTTTCAATGTGGGTGAGAATCGTATCGATCTCGCTCACTTCATCGCGGATCTCGGCCTCAAGCCGGGTCACGAGATCGTGCGCTTGCAGCATTGTCAGGTCTTCATTGAGTTCCACGTGCTGCTCGACGTGCAGCTTGCCCTGGATCTCCTGGATGCTGATGTCGTGCACATACCGGTTGTTTCGGGTGGCTACGCCACGAATACGGTCGAAGATATTCTCTCCGCGCCCTGCTCGCGGAATGGCGATCACGTCGACGTCGGCTTCAGGGAGTACTTGGCGTACGGCTTTGCGGGCCTCGTCTGCCACAATTCCGGAACGCTGGAAAGTGACCTGCCGTGAGAGGCCGATATTGAGATCGACAAAGTAGTGGTTTCCCGCCCTTCGAATCCGCACCCGCTCAATTTCGAGGACGCCATCCACGGCCCATACCCGATCGAGGATGCGTGCGCGGGCGCCGGCGGGTGCGGCATCAAGCAGCGCATCGATCGTTTGTCGAGCCAAGCGCCACGAGACCCACACCACGATCGCGGCGACGAATAGCGCGGCAATCGGGTCGGCCTTGAGGAAGTTAGGACGGTGCGCTCTCTCCGCATAGGTGACCACGATCAGGCCCAAGATGACGGCCAAACTGGAC
>DASYAU010000118.1:0-1918 GCA_036501185.1 Candidatus Korobacter sp.
TGGTGGGCGCACAAGGACTCGAACCTTGGACCCGCTGATTAAGAGTCAGCTGCTCTACCAACTGAGCTATGCGCCCTAACCAAACGATTTCAAGAGGTTAGGTACTACCACCATGTGCCGGGGGCGCCGCCAGGCTACCACCGAAAAGAAAGCCCCCGCGTGCGGCAGCAATCAGCCGCCGGATATAGCGGCCGAAGGAGTTGCGAGCAAGGCATGCCTTTGCGCGTGGACAGCGATGCTCCGTATATTGTGGAGCCGGCCTGAACCGAGAGCCTGCATCGAGGCGATGTACGCGCGATATCCATCGGAGCTTGCGCAGTGCGATGCCGCGAGGAACGCAGAAGCGGCGTGAAAATAAACCGTTGCGCGAGAGGTTTGTGCCAGGGCTCCGAATCCAGGTTAACGCGGTAAGTATCCGAGGATCGTTGCGAGATATTCCGGATTCCACCCTGCACATTTTCGGCGGAGCCTGATGCTTCGCTTGTCGTGGACAGATCGCACCAGATTGATGGCGAAGTGCCTGACTACGGCCATGTTTTCTGCGCCGTATCCGGTTCTCAGGCGGGATTGGTCGTCGCCGAAGGTGACATCGAGAACCCAGTGGAGGCTGTTCTCGATCGCCCAGTGGCTGCGGACGGCCTCCGCGGCGCGCGCGGCCGAAAGCGCTGCCGATGAGATGTAGTAGCGGGTCTCGAAACGCCCCTGGTCTTTGAGTTCGGCGCGTGAGGCGACCCTGACGATCGCGGCGACATCTGGCAAGCGCCGTTCGCCCGGGAAGCGGCGATCACCGTTGAGCCAGTCGACCTCGTGAGCGACGGTAACGGTTCGTTGCTCGATGCGGCCATGGCCCTTGTCCACGTCTGTTACGCTTTCGAGACTGGCGGATGCAGCCTCAGCAAAGAAGGTCTCGATCTCGCAACGCAGCGTCGGCTGGTTGGCCTTTACGGCCAGAAGATAGTTGGCGCCCGCGGCTCTGATTGCTGTGGCAATCGTAGGGTTCGTCGCGATGGCATCGATCGAGATCAGCGCGTCTTTCAGCCCATCCTGCGCGGCGAGACGGTCAAGCAGGAGGGGAATGGCGGTAATCTCGTTACTCTTGTCCGCGACCATCTCTTGACCGAGCACGAGGCGGCTGGTGGTGGCGAAGGCAGAGACCAAATGAAGCGGCGCCTTGTCGGCGCTGCGGTCGTGGCTTCGACGCGACGTCTTGCCGTCAATAGCCACCAGATCCAGTCGCTCGGGCCATGCTTCCCGCACCCACGCCGTGAAGGCCGCCGAGAACAGTGCTGGATCGATGCGGTTCATCAGAATGGTCAGCCAACGCGCGCCCGGAACCCCATGATGATAAGGCAAGAAACGACGCAGAAACGTCAGATGCGCCGCGCCCCATTCGGCGATCCCTTCATAGTCATCGCAATCGGCGATCGTGCCGCAGACAACCAGCAGCAGCACCTCGGGCAACGGATGTGCCACTCGCCATGGCTCACGCGGGTCTTCGATGAAGGCAAAGTGATCGAGAAGCGCGCGAAGGCGGGGCTTGGCGGCGGATGCGAGAACGCTCAGGCTCATGATGGCGCTCCGAATCAGGGCCGCTCAACGGAATCAGACTTCTCGCAAGTCCGAAACTGCCGTTAACCCGAGTTCATTGCCCTGGGGGCTGCGGCACGCCGGTTGACACTGCATCCAACCGCCGTGATAACACGCGCCACGGAATTCTCGTCTCGACGGGCAATCGCCGTTCCTCACGTCACCGCAAAGCTTCAATGCGACGTGCGGGAGAGTGTCCCGAGCGGCAAAGGGGGCGGACTGTAAATCCGCTGGCTTACGCCTTCGTAGGTTCGAGTCCTACCTCTCCCACCACCTTGTGATAAAATCAATAACTTAGGAGGAGAGTTGGACACCTTGTTCTTCTCTGGGC